>CAZBRE010000336.1:0-1513 GCA_964494065.1 uncultured Alphaproteobacteria bacterium | reverse complement strand
AGACCATCCTCTTCAACCTCTCCGGCCACGGCAATTTCGACATGGGCGCCTATTCCGACTACTTCGCGGGCAAGCTCGTCGACCAGCCCTACGACGAAGGCGAGCTCGCCATGGCGCTGTCCGGCCTGCCCTCGGTGGCGGCGGAATAGCGCTGGAAGGGTTTTGATGGGTTGGGAAGAGGGGCCGCGCGCCCCTCTTTCCGTATTCGCCCCGATCGTCGGGCGGACCGCGCCGGCGCTACGACCTCACCAGCACGTAATGCGCGGCCTTCGGCGTGGCGACGTGTTCGCCGACACGGAAACCGAGCGCAGGCAGATCGATGCCGCTAAGCAGCTGCTCTCCCCTGCCAAGCAGGACGGGGCTCACGGCAAGATGCATCTCGTCGACGAGCCCCGCTTCGAGGTATTGGCGGATCGTGGCCACGCCGCCGCCGATCCGGACGTCCTTTCCCTTGGCGGAGGCCTTGGCCCGGTCGAGCGCTGCATGAATCCCGTCGGTGACGAAATGGAACACCGTGCCGCCCTCCATCTCCAGCGGCTTCCGCGCATGGTGGGTCAGCACGAAGACATCCGTGTGGTAGGGCGGGTTATCGCCCCACCAGCCTTTCCAGCTCTCGTCCGGCCAAGGGCCGCGGATCGGCCCGAACATGTTGCGCCCTAGGATCCAGGCGCCGATGTTTGCCATGCCGCGCGCCGCGAAGTCCTCGTCCAGACCGGTCTCGCCGCCCTCCTGGCCGAACAGCTGCTGGAAGGTGCGCGTCGGGAACACCCAATCATGCAGGGCAAGGCCGCCCACCCCGAGCGGGTTGTCTTCGCTTTGATCGGGACCGGCGCCAAACCCGTCGAGCGACAAGCTGAAGCTATTGACACGAAGCTTGGACATGAACCCTCCGCCGCAGGACGACAATTGAACCGCAATCGATCATAGCTTCCATACATGCCCGCATCATTCGAGAACTGGAAATCCACCGTCGCCTTCGGCCGCACAGCCGAGGACTACCGCCGCCACCGCGTCGGATTTCCGGACGCCTTCTTCGAGCGCATCGCCACCTTGGGCGTGGGCGCGCCGGGCCAGCGCCTGCTCGACCTGGGCACCGGCACCGGCAGTCTCGCCCGCGGCTTTGCGCTTCTTGGCGCCGCCGTCACCGGCCTCGATCCTTCGGACGACATGCTGGCCCAGGCTCGCGTGCTCGACGGCGAGGCGGGTGTTTCGGTCGACTACGTCACCGCCAAGGCCGAGGCGACCGGTCTTAAAGACGCAGCCTTCGATGTCGTCACCGCCGGCCAGTGCTGGCACTGGTTCGACCGGCCGCGCGCCGCGGCGGAATGCATGCGCCTCCTTAAACCCGGCGGCACGCTGGTGATCGCGCATTTCGACTGGCTGCCCCTGCCCGGCAACGTCGTCGAGGCGAGCGAGGCGCTGATGCTGGAACACAATCCCGACTGGATCGGCGCCGGCGGTACCGGCATCTACCGCCGCTGGCTGACCGACATGGCCGTCGCCGGCTTCGAAG
>CAZBRE010000335.1:0-1515 GCA_964494065.1 uncultured Alphaproteobacteria bacterium | reverse complement strand
GGCCGCTTCGCGACATCTGGCTCAATTCCGATGCCTTCAACGCCTTCCGCGGCACCGGCTGGATGAAGGAGCCCTGCCGCTCCTGCGCCTTCCGGGAGGTCGATTGGGGCGGCTGCCGCTGTCAGGCCATGGCCATTACCGGCGACCCACGCAATACCGACCCAGCTTGTGCGCTCTCGCCCTATCACAGCGAGATGGTGGCACTTGCTCGCGCCGAGGCTGCCGAGCCGCCGAAGCCCTTCATCTACCGTAATCCCCGCAACGCCCCCGGCGCGGCGAAGCGCAACGAGCATACGCCGGCGCTGGCCGACGGCTAGGCGCTTTTCGCTTCACATCTGTTTGTTGCACCGCGGTGAGACGCGGCTGCCGCGGCGAGCTCGGCTGCGCGCAGCGCCGTGGCAGAATTGATGCGTCTTTTTCCCGCCGCCGTTGCCACCTTGCAATGCCTGTTTGATTATCGCTACCATGCCCGATCCTTAGCCAGAGGGTCAAAAATGCATCCAAATCCCCCTTGCTTGCGAAAAGTCTGGCTCGCCGGGCTTTGCTTTGGACTGCTCACTGCCGGCGTCTCGCTCTGGGGTGATGACCGTGCGCTTGCCGACCCGCAATCATCGGCCGGAGCACCGGCTGCGAGCGCTCCCGCCGCCGAAAGCCCGAAAAAGCAAGGCGGCGTCATGGTGCAAATGCCGCAATCGCCGCCGCTCACCCCGGTGAAGATTGGCTATATCCGCGAGTCCGCCGAGCAGCCGCGGCCCGCGTCACGCATGGATCACGAGCCTGGCAATGCCGGCGTCGCCGGTGCCGAGCTCGCCATCGGCGAGAACAATGCCGGCGGCAAGTTTGTCGGCGACGTCTACTCACTCGACGTGAAGACGGTGACGCCCAAGAAGGCGGTCGATGCCCTGGAGCAGCTTTACGACAGCGGCCACAATTACGTCCTCGTCGACGCCTCGGCCAGCACCCTGCTCAAGCTTGCTGATTGGGCCAAGGGCAAGGACATCCTCCTCTTCAATATTCGCGCCACCGATGTCTCGCTCAGGCAGCAAGATTGTCGCGCCAATGTCATGCATGTGGTCCCTGACCGTTACATGCTTGCCGACGCGCTGGCCCAATATCTCGTTGTCAAGAAATGGACCAACTGGCTCATCGTCCATGGTTCGACGCCGGGCGACCTCGCTTACGCCGATGCCATCAAGCGGGCGGCCGGACGGTTCGGCGCCACCATCGTCGACACCCGCGAATACAAGGATCTCTCTGGCGGCCGGCGCGACGACATCGGCATGATCCCTCCGGGCAAGCAGGCCAGCGCTGACTCGACGTTCGCCGCAGACCCCGATTACCAGGTCATCATCGTCGCCGACGAGGACCAGCTGTTCGGTCCCTTCATGCCTTACCGGGGCGGCGGCAAGCCGCGGCCGGTGGCGGGCACCACGGGTCTCGTGGTCACCACCTGGAGCCCGGGGCACGAGAAGTGGGGCGCCACCCAGATGAACAACCACTTCCAAAGGGACTACA
>CAZBRE010000334.1:0-1535 GCA_964494065.1 uncultured Alphaproteobacteria bacterium | reverse complement strand
CCCCGCTCCGCCTTCATCAGCGCCAGCGCCTGCTCGGCCAGCGCCGACCAGCGCTCGGACTGTGCGGGCTTGACCCAGATCCAGCCCTTGAGCGGCGGCTTCGTCTTGAAGGGCGAGAGGTAGCGCCAATCGACGAGGCCCGCCGCGTCGGCATCGAACGCCTTGCCGAGCCGGAAGCCCATATCGCCCTCGCCGCCATAGAAGGCGAAGACCTTGCCGCGATAGGCGACCGCCGCGCGCGACATCATCCGCCCCGGCTCGACGCCCTCATGCTCGGCCGTCATCCGCCCGACGATGCCCTCGAACACCCGCCGCCCATCCGCGTCACCCGCTTTCGCCATCGCCGCCCTGCCCGATCGTTTTGCTGCTTGCATTCCGGGCCGAGTCCTAGCAAAGTTCGCCTGGCAGGGAAAGAACAAAACAGGATCATACTGGCATGCCCGGATCGAGCTTTGGCGGCTTCCCGCGCGACTTGATCGGTTTCCTTGTGGGCTTGAAGGCGAACAACGAGCGCGCCTGGTTCGACGCCCACCGCGACGACTACGAGGTGCTCTTCAAGGAACCCGCCCGCGACTTCGTCGCTGCGATCTCCGGCCGCCTCCCCGAGCTCGCCGAGGACCTCGTGGCGGAGCCCAAGATCGGCCGCTCGATCCACCGCATCAACCGCGACACGCGCTTCTCCAAGGACAAGACACCCTACCTGCCGCGTCTCCACCTGGTCTTCTGGCGCGGCACGAAGCCCATGGGCTCGTCGGGATTTCATTTCGTGATCCACCCGGAGCATCTGGGCGCCGGCGTCGGCAACTGGGCCTTCGGTTCCAAGCAGCTCGAGCGCTACCGCGCCGCCGTCGCCGACCCAAATTCGGGCGCGGCGCTCGCCAAGGCGATCGAGACGGGCACAGCGGGACCCGGCATGATCCTCGATGCCCCCGCCCTCAAGCGCGTGCCACCCGGCTTCGACGCCGACGGCCGGCAGGCCGATCTCCTGAAGCACAAGGGCGTCGTCGTGCGCGGCGACCGGCCAATCCCCGATGCGCTTTTCGGGCCCGGCGCGGTCGATCTCGCGCTTGATCTCTTCCGCCCATTGGTGCCGCTCCACGACTGGCTGGTGAAATACACGGATTAGCCGGCGGCCCATTCCGCGCGGACCTGCGCATCGTCCTCACCCGGCAAATGCATGTCGCGGAGCCGCACGAAGCGCGCGCCATCCAGCAGACGCGAGAGCGCCCAGACCGCCATCCCCCGCACCAGCGGCGAGCCGTCGCCGAGCCGCGCCTCGGCGACCGGGACCAGCGCCGCCGCGCCGGAATTTCCGACCGCGATCATCACGTTGCGCACGAAGCGGTCGCGGCCCGTGCGCTTGATCGGCGAGCCGGCGAAGGCGGCTCGGAAGCCCGCATCGTCGAGCGCCGCCAGTTCGGCGAGCTTCGGCGCGGTCAGCGTGTGCCTGGGCAGGAATGCCAGTTCTTGTGTCTGCCTGGCGAACTTGTTCCAGGGGCAGACGGCGAGACAGTCGTCGCAGCCATAGATGCGGT
>CAZBRE010000333.1:0-1556 GCA_964494065.1 uncultured Alphaproteobacteria bacterium | reverse complement strand
CCCCAGACCTCGTCGGCGATCTCCACGACGCGGGCGAGCTTCTTTTTCTCATCGTCGATGGTGAGCGCGTTGCCGGCGATGGTGCTGGCGAAACCGCATTGCGGGCTGAGCGCGAGACGCTCGATCGGCACGTAGCGCGCGGCCTCCTCGATGCGGCGCTTGATCTCGTCTTTCGGCTCGATCTCCGGCGTCTTCGTCGTCATCAGGCCGAGCACGGCGACCTTGTCGCCGGAGAGGTATTTGAGCGGCGCGAAGCCGCCGGCGCGCGGGCTGTCGTATTCGAGGAAGAAGCCGTCGATGTCGATCTCGCCGAACGCCACTTCGGCGACCGGATCGTAGCCGCCTTCGGCGATCCACGAGCTTGCATGGTTGCCGCGGCACATATGCATGCAGATGGTCATGTCATCGGGGGCGTCGCGGGTCGCCTCGTTCAGCAGCTTGGCATAGGTCGCGGGCAGCGCGTCGGGGTCCTCGCCGATGCTGCGCGCCTGCTCGCGGATCTTGGGGTCGCAAAGGAAGGGCAGGTTGGTCTCGTCTATCTGCAGATAGCGGCAGCCGAGATCGTAGAGCGAGGCGATCTCCTCGCGGTAGACCTGCGCCAGGTCCTCGAAGAACTCCTCGATGTCGGGGTAGACGTCCATCGGGATCGCCGCGCGGCCGCCGCGGAAATGGACGAGGGTGGGCGAGGGGATCGCCTGCTTGGGCATCACCCCGTCGGCAACCGAATGGAGATATGCGTAGTCGTCGCCCGCGAGGCTGCGGCTGCGCCCCACCTTGCCGGTGACTTCAAAGCGCGGCGGCGAGAACTCGATCTCGCCCGCCTCGTTGTGGAATTTCACCGGCAGGCCGCCCTTTACCTCGATCCCGTCGATCTTTTCGAGAAAGTCGAGGAACCAGTGGCGGCGGTGGAACTCGCCGTCGGTCGCGACCTTCAAGCCCACCTCGCGCTGCAGTGCGACCGCCTCGCGGATGCATCCGTCCTCGATGGCGCGCAGATCCTCGGCCGAGATCTTCCCCGCCTCGCGCTTTGCGCGCGCCTCGTGGATTTCCGGCGGGCGCAGCAGGCTGCCCACGACATCGGCCTTGAACGGCGGCTTGGTGCTTTCCATGGTCTCGCTGATCCCCTGGGGTATGGCCCCTATTTCTGGCAGGAGGCCACGAGGTGCTTCAGGCGCCCGTCGATCCCGTTGAGCGGCGTCGTGCTTTGCCAGCCGCCGGCACTGATGCGCAAGGTCGCGCGGTCGGTCATGGCCGCGAAGACGCGTGCTTGGGCGGAAAAGCGGGCGCGCAGGCTGGGGACGCCCGCAAGCTGGTTGGGCTTGGTCTCGCCGTTGGTCGCGGAGCGGACCTTGCCGACCGAGAGCACCACGCGCACGCTCTTGCCGGGCTTGAGCTTCTCGCTGGTCTCCGCCACGAACAGAACCACCGCCTTGCCCTTGTCGGCGCAGCGCAGCATGAGCTGGATCGTCTCGGGATTGGGCTGCTGGCCCTTGGGCGGCAGCTCGCCGTAGAAGAGCGCGCGCGCCCCGGGCCGGTCGGCGCCGTGCCAGCCGTCC
>CAZBRE010000332.1:0-1557 GCA_964494065.1 uncultured Alphaproteobacteria bacterium | reverse complement strand
AAACGTAGAAGGCGATCGACAGCGCGAGCAGGCCCGCCGCCACCCAGTTGAGCGCGAGCCCCATCACCGAGACCGCGCCCACCGCCAGCACCACGCCGAAGCCGAGCGCATTGCCCGGCTCGATGCGTCCGGCCGGGATCGGCCGGTTCCGCGTCCGCGTCATGATCGCGTCGATATCACGCTCGTACCACATGTTGATGGCGCCCGAGGCGCCGGCCGCGACCGCGATGCACAGCACCGCCACCGCGCCCAGCACCGGATGCACGCCCGCCGGCGCGAGATAGAGTCCGACGAAGCCGGTGAAGACGACGAGCGACATCACCCGTGGTTTCAGCAGGGCGAAATAGTCGCCCGCGCTGGCCAGGCTCGTCGGGCCATAGGCATCCGCGAACGCCTCGACGCCGCGATCCGCACTGATATTGATCGAGCTCTCCGACATGCGCGATCTCCCCGCTCGCCCCTACTGGACCCGCGGCAGTTCGTCATAGGTGTGGAAGGGCGGCGGCGAGGTCGTCTGCCATTCGAGCGTCGTCGCCCCCTCGCCCCACGGATTGCCGACGGCGCGTTTGCCGGCGGCAAGGCTGTAGAAGACGATCAGCACGAACAGCACCGCGCCGGCGCCCGAGATATAAGCGCCGTAGGAGGCGACCAGGTTCCAGCCGGCATAGGCGTCCGGGTAATCCGGGATGCGCCGCGGCATGCCCGCCAGCCCCGAGAAATGCATCGGGAAGAAGGTCACGTTCACGCCGATGAAGGTGATCCAGAAGTGGAGCTTGCCCATGACCTCCGGATACATCCGTCCGGTGATCTTCGGGAACCAGTAGTAGAAGCCCGCGAAGATCGAGAACAGCGCGCCCATCGACATCGTGTAGTGGAAATGCCCGACGACGTAATAGGTGTCGTGCAGCGAGGTGTCGATGCCGGCATTGGCCAGCACCACCCCGGTGACGCCGCCGATGGTGAAGAGAAAGATCATGCCGAGCGCGAACAGCATCGGCGTCTTGAACGAGATCGAGCCGCCCCACATGGTGGCGATCCAGCTGAAGATCTTGATCCCCGTCGGCACCGCAATGACCATCGTCGCCGCGACGAAATAGGCACGCGTGTTGACGTTGAGGCCGACGGTGTACATGTGGTGCGCCCACACGATGAAGCCGATGAAGCCGATCGCCACCATCGCGTAGGCCATGCCGAGATAGCCGAAGATGGGCTTCTTGGAAAAGGTCGAGACGACCTGGCTGACGATGCCGAAGCCCGGCAGGATCAGGATGTAGACCTCCGGATGGCCGAAGAACCAGAAGAGATGCTGGTAGAGGATCGGATCGCCGCCCGCGGCCGAGCGGAAGAAGGCGGTGCCGAAGTTGCGGTCGGTCAGCAGCATCGTGATCGCACCTGCCAGCACCGGCAGCGAGATCAGCAGCAGGAAGGCCGTAACGAGCACCGACCACACGAACAGCGGCATCTTGTGCAGCGTCATGCCCGGGGCGCGCATGTTGAAGATGGTGGTGATGAAGTTGATCGCGCCGAGGATCGAGCTGGCGCCGGCCAGGTGCAGCG
>CAZBRE010000331.1:0-1605 GCA_964494065.1 uncultured Alphaproteobacteria bacterium | reverse complement strand
GGTACCGGCATCTACCGCCGCTGGCTGACCGACATGGCCGTCGCCGGCTTCGAAGACGTAGAGAGCTTCAGTTTCGACGTCGCCGTGCCTTACAGCCACGAGGCTTGGCGTGGTCGCATCCGCGCCAGCGCCGCCGTCGGCGCAAGCTTGCCCGACGAGAAAGTCCCCCTGTTCGACGCGGCGCACGCGGCCATGCTGGCCGAGCGCTTTCCCGAAGAACCCCTCGCCGTGCCGCACCGCGTCTTCGCCGCGATCGGGCGCAAGCCAAACAGTCCTGAGGACTAGGATGACGCTTTATTACGAAGATCTCGACGTCGGCGACGTCATCGACTACGGCGAGTACACGACCGACAAGGCCGAGATGATCGAATTCGCCAGCCGCTGGGACCCACGGCCCTTCCATGTCGACGAGGACTTCGCCGCCGACACGCTCTACGGCCAGCTCACCGCCTCGGGCGTCCACACGATGGCGATGCACATCCGCATCTGCAACCGGGCGACCGCCGACTGGCGGGTGCGCGGCGCGCTCGGCTATGAGGAGCTCCGCTTTCCGACCGCGGTGCTCGCCGGTGACGTCCTCCACGGCCAGACGACGGTGATCGCCAAGCGCCTGTCGAAGAGCCGTCCCGAATACGGCATCGTCACGACCCACGAGACGATGACCAATCAGCGCGGCCAAACGGTCCTCGATTTCAAGGTCTCGGTGTTGTTCGAGCGGCGGGACGCCTAGCCTAGCCTCACCCGGCCGCCGCGCCGACGATCGCGCGCCGGAACCGGTCCTTGATGAGCGCGCCGTCCTTCTCGGGCATCACGCGCGGCAGATCGACGGGCGCGATCTTCACGGTCGCGAAGCCGCAGCCGCTCTTCGTGTATATCCGCCCGCACAGCGCTTCGAGCGCCGCCTCGTCGCGCACCGTCTCGGTCCAGGCGAAGCCCGACGCGGCGGCGACCGCGGGCAGATCGAGCCCATGCGCCGTATGGCTTTTCTGCATGCCGGTCTCCCCGAAGCGCTCGTTGTCGCAGACGACGACGCTGAGATTGGCCGGCGCCTTGGCCCCCGTCGTGGCAATCGACCCGAGCCCCATCAGCATCTCGCCGTCGCCGGTGATCACCAGCACTGGCAGCGAGGGCTGCGCCAGCGCCAGGCCGAGCCCGATGGTGACGGCGCTGCCCATGCCGCCCCACATATAGAAGTTCCGGTCGTTGTCGCCGGCCGCCGCGAGGTCCCAGGTCGGTGAGCCGAGCCCGGCCACGACGGCGGCCTCGCCGCGATCCTTCAGAAGCCGCGTCACCACCATCCGCCGGTCGAGCAATCCGTTCGACGCCATACCGCTCACCACTTCCCGCTTACCATTTCTTCGCGCCGATCAGCTTCTGGCCGATCAGCACTGCCGAGGGCAGGTTGCGCGCGAAGGTCTCGGCCAACGCCTCCTTCACCAATCCTGGCAAGGCGTCGGCGTCGTCCGTCCGGCGCACCGCCACGCCCATCAGCGACAGCGCGGCCTGGCTCGCCCGGCCCATCGGCTCCTGCCAGGGATTGAACTCCTCCCACTCGCCGCGCATCGTCACCAGGATCAGCATCGGAAAGCGGCAGTGCTGGGCGAA
>CAZBRE010000330.1:0-1682 GCA_964494065.1 uncultured Alphaproteobacteria bacterium | reverse complement strand
TCGCCGCGCTCCTCGTTCTGCTTGGCGAACTCGACGATCAGAATCGCATTCTTGGCCGCGAGCGCGATCAGCACGACGAAGCCGACCTGGGCGAGAATGTTCACATCCATGGCGCGCGCAAGCAGCCCACTGATGGCAGCGAGCAGACACATGGGCACGATCAGAATCACCGCGAGCGGCAGCGTCCAGCTTTCATATTGAGCGGACAGCAGCAGAAACACGAACACCACCGAGGCGAGGAAAATATAGATGGTGGTGTTGCCCGCGAGCTTCTCCTGGAAGGCGATCTCGGTCCATTGAAAGGCATAACCGTCTGGCAGCGTCTGGCGCGCGAGCTGCTCCATCTGCGCAAGTCCGTAGCCGGTCGAGTAGCCCGGCAGCGTGGCGCCCTGCACTGCCGCCGAGTTGAACAGGTTGAAGCGTTCGATCCGGTAGGGCCCGGTGATATTGCGGAACGAGGCCACCGATGACAGCGGCACCATCTCGCCATTGGCGTTGCGCGTCTTCAACTGCCCGATGGCATGGAGGTCCTGGCGGAAATCGCCGTCGGCCTGGGCGGTGACCCGGTAGGTGCGGCCGAGGAAATTGAAATCGTTCACATAGGTCGACCCGACATAGACCTCCAGCGTCTGGAACACGTCGTTGGGATCGACACCCAGCATCTCGGCGCGGACGCGATCGATGTCGGCATAGACCTTCGGCGTGCGCGTGTTGAAGGTGGTGAACACATTGCCGATGCCCTCGATCTTGGTGGCACCGGCCACGATCGACTGCGCGACCTCTTCGAGCTGCGTCAGGTCGCCGCCGCGAATGTCCTGCACTTGCATCTTGAAGCCGCCGGTGGTGCCGATACCCCGCACCGGCGGCGGCGAGATGCCGATCACGAAAGCCTCTTGGATCGCCGCGTATTTGGTGTTCAGGGCGACCAGCAGAGCTTCGGCGCTCTGCCCTTTTTCGGCGCGTTCCTTGAAACTGTCGAGCGGGGTGAACACCACCGCGGAGTTGGGCGCGGTGGTGAAGGTGGCGCCGTCGAGGCCGACGATCGGTACGGCATGGGCGATGCCCGGCGTGTCGAGCGCAATCTTCGTGACCCTGCGCGCAACTTCGTCGGTGCGTGTGAGCGAAGCGCCGGGCGGAAGCTGGATGACATTGATCAAATAGCCTTGATCCTGCCGCGGAATGAACCCGGTCGGCGCCTGGACGAACTGATAGGCGGTGAGCCCGATCAGCCCGGCATAGACGACAAGCATCAGCAAAGAGATGCGAACGAGCCGGCCCGTGAGCATGCCGTAGCGGAACGAGGTCCATTCGAACGCGCGGTTGAATCCGTTGAAGAACGCCCTGAGCGGCCGGAGAAGGATGCTTTGCTTTTCGGGCGCCGCTTCGTGCGGCTTGAACAGGAGCGCGCACAGCGCCGGGCTCAAGGTGAGCGACACCAGCAACGAGATCAGCGTCGCCGTGGTGATCGTCACCGCGAACTGACGGAAGAACTGCCCGGTGATGCCGGTGATGAAAGCCGACGGGATGAACACGGCCGCGACCACCAGCGTCATGGCGATCAGCGCCCCGCCGACTTCGTCCATGGTCTCGTGAGCAGCCTGCCGCGGATTCAATCCTTCGCGAATATTGCGCTCGACATTCTCCACCACCACGATGGCGTCGTCGACCACGATGCCGATGGC
>CAZBRE010000329.1:0-1698 GCA_964494065.1 uncultured Alphaproteobacteria bacterium | reverse complement strand
GGGTCCAGGCTGTGTGAGAACGTGAGCGCGATAGCATGGGATTGGGCGCCTTGGGGTTCATGCGACATTGCGGGGCGCATATTCCGGTTTTCGCGACCTCGGCGGCTGGCGCGAAGCGAGGGGCCGGATTGAGCCGTTCTGGGCGGCCGTTGGTCGGATACGGGCACAGATTGAGGCCGACGAAGCGCCTATGCGGCGCTGATCGCTGCAATCAGCGGGGCGATGCCCAGGATGTTCATGACGCGCTTGAGATTGTAAGCCAGCACGTGCAGGGCCATCTCGGTGCGCACCCGTCTGAGCGTCTTCATCTGGAAGTGGGTTGATCCCATCCAGGACTTGATGGTGCCGAAGGGATGCTCGACGGTTTCGCGCCGCCGGCGCATCGTCTCCGGGTGCTCGTCGAGGCGGCGCTGGACGGCCTCCAGGACAGGCTCGTGCTCCCAGCGGGTGAGCCGGCGCTCCTTGCCCGTTGTGCAGCGATGCTTGATGGCGCAGCCCTGGCAGGCCGTGCTCCAGTAGCGGCGCAAGCGCCGCCCCTTCTCCTGGTTCGTGTAACGGTAGACCAGGCGCTCGCCGGCGGGGCAGAGATAGACATCCTCCGCGGCCAGATAGACAAAGTCTTGCTTGGCGAACCGGCCCCTGGCCTTGTTGTTCGAGGTGAGCGGCTTCGGCAGGGTGACGGTAATACCGGCTTCCTCGCAGGCCAGGATCTCTTCGCCGTTGAAGTAGCCGCGGTCGGCAACGGCATCCAGCCTGTCCACCTGAAGGGCGGCCTTGGCCTGCCCGGCCATGCTGGAGAGCTGGGCGCGGTCGCTGCCCGCATTGGTCACGTCGTGGGCGACGATCAGATGGTGTCTGGTGTCCACCGCGGCCTGGACATTGTAGCCCACGATGCCGGAGCCCCGGCCGCTCGTGGCCATGGAGCGGGCATCGGGATCGGTGAGCGAGATCTGTCGGTCTGGCCCGGCAAGCATCCGGACCTCAAGCTTCTTCAGGCGGGCCATCTCCTGCTTCAGCGTGGCGATCTTGTCCTTCAGCCGAGCCGTCTTGGTCGTGCGCGCCAGCGACGGCTCCTGTCGGTCGGCGCTGTCGAGCTGGTGCAGGTAGCGCGCAACGCTCTCCTCGATCTGCTTCATGCGGCGCGTCATCTTGGCCCGCGTGAAGTTCCTGTCGCGGGCGTTGACCGCCTTGAACTTGCTGCCATCGATCGCCACGCCGACCTCGGCGAACAGATCGAGCTGGCGGCACAGCGCGACGAACCGGCTGCAGACCTCGCGGATCGCGCGGCCGTTGTCCTTGCGGAAGTCGGCGATCGTCTTGTGATCGGGTACCAGCCGGCCGGTCAGCCACATGACCTCCACGTTGCGCCCGGCCTCGCGTTCCAGCCGGCGGCTCGACTGCACCCGGTTGAGATAGCCGTAGATATAGAGCTTCAGCAGAACCGACGGATGGTAGCCCGGCCGGCCGGTCGCCCGCGGCGCGACCCCGCCAAAGCCGAGACCGCCGAGATCGAGCTCGTCGACGAAGACATCGATCACCCGCACCGGATTGTCGGCCCCGACCCAGTCCTCCAGCCGCTCGGGAAACAACGCGCCCTGGCCGCGGTCAACGCCCTCAACGAAACGCTTCATATAAGAACCCTCGCCGCTAGCTCGGCGGGATTCTAGCAAACCTCACGTTTTCACACAGCCTGGGTCA
>CAZBRE010000328.1:0-1735 GCA_964494065.1 uncultured Alphaproteobacteria bacterium | reverse complement strand
CGCGCGGCGTCGTCGACCAGATCGGCGATGTGGTCGCGGCCGGCCTGGGTAATGCGCACGCGGACGCGGCGGCGGTCGCTTGCATCGGTGTATTTCTCCACCAGGCCGTCGGCGGCGGCGCGGTCGACGAGGCGGGTGGTCGAGGACTGCTCGATCAGGATGCCGCGTGCGAGCTCGCCGATCGTCATGCCGTCGCGGTCCCACAGGAGACCCAACAGCCGCCAGAGGCGCACCGGTACGCCGCGGCGCTTCAAGCGCGCATAGAACTCCGCACTGACGCCGTGGCTGGCGCGCGCAAGCAGATAAGGCAGAAGCTGGTCGGAGAAGGCGGGCGCCGATAATTGACGCGCCCGCGGCTTCGCGGTAGTCTTTATATGCATTTGCATATAAATGGCAGACCCTGGGAGGCAATGCAATGGCCCGGCAAGCGACCTCCAGCGAAAAATACTTTCGTGTCTACGAGGCGACCTGGTGGCAGCGCCGCAAGCGCGACTGGTGGGTTTTCCGCTATCTCTTCCGCATTTTCTGGCTCTGGTTCACGGTGGGCGGCAAGCTGCGCCGCGCCAAGCGCCGCGCCGCGCGCGAAGGCCGCGTCTTCTACATCGACAATATCGCCGGGGGAGGTGCGAAATGAGCAAACTCAAGCTGCCGCCGGTCTCGACCGACTATCCCTTCGGCTACAAGACCATGCCGACGACGACCGGCAACGAGATCAACGGGCTCGGACTGCGCGAGAAGGTGCGGCCGACCCAGGTGTTCCACAACACCGGGCGCGGGGTGGGCCGCAAGGAAGTGCCCTATGCGGCGCTCGACATGTTCTTCAATCTCACCAATCCCTGGCCGATGTTCTGGGAGAACCTCAAAGGCTGGTGGGCGCGGCGCCACGCGGCCGGACCGACCCTTGGCGAGCCGATCGAGGTGAAAGACGAAAGCGCGATGGCCGAAACGGTCAAGGCCCAGGCCCGCGCGCTCGGCGTCGATCTTATCGGCATCACGCTCTACGACGAGGAAACGCAGATGCAGGGCATCACGTTTCCCTACAAATACGCGATCTGCATGGGCCACAAGATGGATCGCGAGGAAATGCTCTACGTGCCGCATGAGCGCGGCTGCGTGGAGGTGATGAAGACGTACCGCTCGAGCTCGCAGCAGGCGAACAAGCTTGCCGCCTATATCCGCACGCTCGGCTGGCAGGCCGAAGCCTACGGCATCGGCGAGGACATCATCCTGATGCCGATGGCGATCAATGCCGGGCTGGGGCAGCTCGGCAAGCACGGCTCGCTGATCTCCAAGGAGTTCGGCTCGAACTTCCGTCTGACCTGCGTGCTCACCGACCTGCCGATGGCGCTCGATGCGCCCGTCGATATCGGCGTCGACGACCTCTGCATGAGCTGCCAGCGCTGCCGCACCGACTGTCCGCCGGGCGCCATCTTCGATGAGAAGCAGTGGGTGCGTGGCACGAAGAAATGGTACGTCGATTTCGACAAGTGCATCTTCTACTTCACGCACACTCATGGCTGCGCGATCTGCCTCGAGGTCTGCCCGTGGTCGGAGCCGGGCCGCGGTGCGGTCCTGTCGGAGAAACTTCTCGCCAAGCGCAAGACGGGCAAGGCGCCGGCTGAAGCGGCGGAGTAGGGGCCGCGCCCGCGGCGCTACTGATCGTCGGGCGGGCCGCCGTGCATTCCGGGACCGCCCATTCCCGGCCCCATGCGGCGACCCATTCCCGGCCCCATGC
>CAZBRE010000327.1:0-1792 GCA_964494065.1 uncultured Alphaproteobacteria bacterium | reverse complement strand
GCCGTCGACAAGGCGCTGGCCAAGGGCGGCAAGTACAAGATCAAGTGGAACCAGGCCTTCGGCGGCGCCATCGTCAAGCCGAAAGGTGTCTTCAAGGGGCTGCAGACGGGCCTCGGCGACATCGGCGTCATCACCACCGTCTTCCACCACGACAAGGTGCCGCTCCAGGCGATCGCCTATGTGACCCCCTTCACCTCGACCGATGCGCTGCTGATGAGCCGCGTCGTCGACAAGATGGCCGACAAGTTCCCGGCGATGAAGAAGGCGTTCGCCCAGTACGACCTGGTCTATCTCACCAATCTCGTCGTGTTCGACAGCTATCAGCTCTACTTCAAGGAGCCGGTTACGGGCCTCAAGGACCTGAAGGGCCGCAAGATCGGCGCCGCCGGCATCAACCAGCGCTACGTCGAGCCCCTCGGCGCGGTCGGCGTCAGCGGCCCGCTGCCCAAATACTACAACATGCTGAAGACCGGCATCGTCGACGGCGCCATGCTGTGGCCCGAGGCGGCGCTTTCGTTCAAGGTCTACGAGGTGGCGCCCTACATGATCGACGCCCGCATCGGCGCGGCGAACTCCAAGGTCGTGGCGGCCAACGCGGCGACCTGGAAGAAGCTGCCGGCGCCGGTCCGCAAGGTCCTGGCCGAGCAGGCGATCGTCTACCGCGACCACATGGCCAAGGTGGCCCTGAAGCGCGGCGCCGACGCCTACGGCGCCTACACCAAGAAGGGCGGCAAGATCATTAAGCTCGCGGCCGCGGACCGGCTCGCCTGGGCGAAGGGCATGCCCAACATCGCCAAGGAATGGGCGGCGCGGCTCGACAAGAAGGGCCTGCCCGGCAGCGCGCTCCTCGCGGCCTATATGGCCGAGATGCGGGCCGCCAAGCAGCCGATCGCGCGCGACTGGGACAAATAGCCCGGCCGCCGGCCCACGATGTCGGAAAGTCCGCCGGTCCCGCCTGCGGGTGACGGCGAAACCGGGGTGTTTGCCTCCAGCGTCGGGGCGGACACCGTGCTCCGCTGGGCGCTTTCCGGGCTCAACGCCGTCGGCACGCTGGTCATCTTCGGGCTGATGGCGATGATCAACTGGGACGTCTGGCAGCGCGAGATCGTCGACAAGCCGATCCACGGCGTCCCGGAGATGATCGAGCTGCTGATCGTGGCGATCGTCTTCCTGCAGCTGGGCGACGCCACCCGCTCGGGCCGGCTGACCCGTTCCGATGGCCTGTTCCAGTTCGTGCTTGCGCGCCGTCCGCGGATTGGTCGGGCAATGGGCGCCGCCTTCGATCTCCTGGGCGCCGTTTTCATGGGCCTCATCGTCTACGGCACCTGGCCGATCTTCATCGAGGCCTACGAGAAGGATCTCTACACCGGCAATATCGGTGTCTTCACCGCCCCCACCTGGCCGGTCAAGGCGATCATCGTGGTCGGATCGGTGATGGTGATGGCGCAGTTCGTCGCCTTCGCCTGGCGCTACATCCTGCCCGGGCGAGCAGGCGGCGAGCCGCCCAACCGTCCGGCCTGACATGCAAGCAGCGAGCGCGGACGACAGGCCATGAGCGGCGCCGAAGTCGGCATCCTCTCGATCGTCCTCATCCTGGTCCTCATCTATCTGGGGCTTTACGTGCCGGTGGCGCTGGGGCTCGTCTCTTTCCTCTGCGTCTGGATCGTGCGGGGCGACATCGAGATCCCGATCAAGCTGCTCGCCATCGCCACCGGCGACACAGTGGCGAGCTACATCTTCGGCGTCATCCCGCTCTTCGTGCTGATGGGGCTTCTGGTCAGCGTGGCCGGGC
>CAZBRE010000326.1:0-1810 GCA_964494065.1 uncultured Alphaproteobacteria bacterium | reverse complement strand
CGACGCGCGAGGTCATATCGCCGACATGCTGGAACACGATCTCCTTCAGGATCGCCTCTTTCGAATCGAAATAGTGATAGAGCGCGCCCCGCGACGAGGTGGTCGCCCCGGCGAGATCGACGATGGTCGTCCGCGCATAGCCTTTTTCGGCGAAGAGCTTCGCCGCATTGCGCAGAATCCCCAGCCTGATTTCCGGGTAGTGCTCTGACTGCGTTCGTGCCATGCGATGTGCCCGCTCGCTACTCTTTTACGATGACGCGCTGCGCCTTGGCTTCGTAGCGTGGAAGCGTGCCGACCGGGTGGCACTCCACGGGAATCTTCAGGCCGAGCCGGCTCGATAGGCTGCGGGCGACGGCGTCGGCCAGATCGGTCCGTGCGCCGTCAAAGCCCGCTTCGCTTTCGATCGATACCGTCACGCCGCTCGACGTCTGATCGACCTTGTCGACGTAGATCTGCCAGGCCTCCTTGACCGTACCCGGCGTGCCGGCGATCACGTCCTCGATCTGCGAGGGATAGACGATGACGCCGCGGACCTTCAGCATGTCGTCCGAACGCCCGATGATCCGGCCGATCTTGGGGAAACCCTTACGGCCGCACTCGCAGTCATAAGGTGTGTCGGAGATCCGCACTAAGTCGCGGGTGCGCCAGCGGACCACCGGCGAGGCTTCCTTTTTCAGTGTGGTCACCACGATCTCGCCGATTTCGCCGGGGCTTGCCGGCTTCATGGTCTCCGGATCGAGGATTTCGGTCAGCACCGTGTCCTCATTGATCAGGTGCATCTCGTCGCGATCATGCGAATATGGACACGACGTCGAGACGACCGGCCCCCCGGCTTCGGTGCTGCCATAAGTGTTGTGGGTCAGAAATCCATCCGGCATTTCCGCTTCGAGTTCGGCGCAAAAGGCCTGCGACACCGATTGGCCGCCGATGACGGCGTTGCGGACCTTCCAATCGGTCTTGGGATTGATGCCGCGATCGCGCGCCACACGAACGAGCGTTGCCAGAAACACCGGCGATACGGACGCGAAATCCCATTCGTGGTCCCGCATCCACTCGACCACCAGCTCGCTGCGTCCCGGTCCCACCGGGAAACAGATGGCGCCAAGTTCCTGAAGGCCGACATCGAAGGACAGCCCCGCCAACCAAAGACCGTACCCGTAGCCCTGATACGCCCTGTCGCCCGGACGCACGCCGTTGCAATAGAGCTGCCGCGCCATCTGCTTGGCCAGCGTTTGATAAAGATCCTTCTCCGTGAAGCCGAAGAGCATCGGCAGGCCGGTGGTGCCGGATGTGGAGAAAAAGCGCGCGACCTGGTCCAGCTCAATTGTGAGCATGGGGTAAGGGTAAAGCTCCCGAAGATCGGCCTTTTCGAGCATCGGCGCGTTGGCCAACCCGTCGGCAGAGGTCAGGTCCCGCGGGCTCATGCCGGCCTTGGCGAAATGCTCGGTCCAGTCGGGCGATGCAGCGAGCCGTTCGCCGAGCGCGGCCAGCTTGCGCGCCTGGATCGCCAGTACGGCATCGCGCTCCAGCGCCTCGATCTCGGGGTTCAGCATCATCTCATTGGGTTTGCTCATCGCATTCCTCAAACCTGCGTGTCTTGTCGGTTCGGCTTGCGCCTCTAGCGGCCCCTGAAGTCGGGTTTGCGCTTTTCCAGAAAGGCGGTACGTCCCTCCTCGAAATCGTCGCTTGTGAAGAGGATCGCCTGCGCGTCGGCTTCGGTCTTGAGCGCCTCGTCGAGCGTCTGCGGCATGCGGGCGAGCATCGCCTTGGTCATGCCGATCGCAAGCGGCGCGGCGGCGCGGAGCTTGGC
>CAZBRE010000325.1:0-1862 GCA_964494065.1 uncultured Alphaproteobacteria bacterium | reverse complement strand
GTGAGATGGAGATACGGCCGCTAGACGGCGCGATCGGCGCCGAAATCACCGGTGCCGACCTGGCCGCCGGTCTGAGCGACGCGGAAATATCGGAGGTCGTCGGCGCGCTCTACGACCGGCTTCTCGTCTGCATCCGCGGCCAGCATCTGAAGCCCGCCGAGTTCGCCGCCTTCGCTCGGCGGCTCGGTAAACCGATCGTGCATGTCGAACGCGACATCCTGGTCGAGAACGTGCCGGAAGTGATGACGCTCTCCAACGCCGACGGCCGTCCCGAACGCCAGCGCAACGGCGGCTATCACTGGCACACCGATCTCGTCTTCACCGACGATCCGGTCAGCTTCACCATGCTGAACGCGGTCGCGGTGCCGCGGTCGGGCGGCGAAACGGGATTTGCGAATCAATACGCGGCGTTGGAATCCCTGCCGTCCGGCTTACGCAAGCAGGCGGACTCCGCGACCGTCGCGCATTGCTATGAAGGCCGGCGCGACGGCTCCTTTCCCACCGTCCACCATCCGCTGGTGCGCGAGCACCCCGCTACGGGACGCAAGGCGCTTTACGGAGCGACCAGCACCTGCATCGGCGTCGAGGGCATGCCCGAGGACGAGGCGCGCGACTTCCTGGACGAGGTCGGCCGCTACGCGATCGCGCCCGAGGTCCGGTACGCGCACGCATACGAGGTCGACGACGTGGTGATCTGGGACAACGCCGCCACGCTCCACACCGGCCCCAAGCTTGAGGAATCGACGGGCCCCGAGGACGCGCGCATCATGAACCGCGTCAGCGTGCGCGGCTGGCCGCACGTCAATTAATGGCGGACTAACGGGCGCTAGGACTGCTTCTCGAAACCGGGAATATCGTGGAGATCGTTCACCCAGGGCTGGGCCGAGGCGGTCCAGATCTGGCCGGTCGGGCGGATCTGGTCGCGCTGCTTGATGGCACCGAGGCGTAGGCCGTAGATCTTCGGACCATCGCCGACCGAGGTGGCGAACAGCGCCGTGCCGCAGTCACCGCAGAAGCCCTGGGCGCGCTTGTTCCCGCTCTCGGCCGTCTTGACGTAGATCTTCGGCGTGCCGGAGAGAATCTTGAAGTCCTCTTCCTTGGCGACCACGATCGCCCGGTACGGCGCGCCCGACATGGTCTGGCAATCGGAGCAGTGACAGATCCGCGACATCTCCGGATCGACCTCGGCCTCGTAAGTGATGGCGCCGCAGTGACAGCTTCCCTCGACCTTCATATTCGTCCCCCTCCAGTCCTTTGATTATTCCGCCGCCGCCCGCGCGCCGGCCGCTTTCACCCCAGCCGCTTTCAGCAGGGTCTCACCCATATCGTTCCAAACGCGCTGATCGACAAGCTTGCCGTCGCGCACGGTGAAGCGGTCGATGAAGCGGATGTCGCTGAACTTGGAGCCGTCGAGCCACTCGCCGGCGAGCATGCCGTAGCAATAGACGGCGACCCCGTCCTCGCCCGGCGCGACGTCGAAGCGCTCGTAGGTCTTGCCCACCGAGGCATAGCGGTCCTTGGCCCAGCCGATGAGCTCGTCGAGGCCGCGCATTTCTCCGGTGCCGGGGAAACGCATGACGAAGTCCTCGGCGAGCATCGACTTCGCCTTTTCGAGATCGCGCGCCTCCATCGCCTTCAGATAGTCGTGGACCACGGTCGCGGCGTCGGGCACCGGCGCGCCCGGCTTGCGGCGCTGGCGGCCGCGCATATAGCCGGTGGGCTTGACCTCGTTGATCTGCACGGTGATGCCGTCCAGGGGCGCTGCAATGGTCGCGCGCACCGCATCGGTCAGCCGCTCGGACAGCGCCGTGCGGACATCGTCGTCATAGCCTTCCATTAAGGTGATCGTCACAACCGGCATA
>CAZBRE010000324.1:0-1931 GCA_964494065.1 uncultured Alphaproteobacteria bacterium | reverse complement strand
CTGTTGCCCTAGGGCGCATTGTCTTCTAGCGTTTCACCCGTTATATTGCAACGCACAATACGTCAGAATGTTTCTACTGCAGGCAGATTCCGATAATATTATGTCTCCAATGCGATCAAATTCGACATTTCCGCCAAGCCTTGTGGCCGGTCCCGCCGCGCGAATTGACGCATGAGTGGCAGAAAACCCAAGGACGCTGCGGCGCAAAAGGGCCGGCACGGCGAAGGCACGCGCGACCGGCCCTGGCTGATCCGCACCTATTCGGGCCATTCCTCGGCGGCGGCATCGAACGAACTCTATCGGAAGAACCTTAAGGCGGGCCAAACCGGGCTTTCGGTGGCCTTCGATCTGCCGACCCAGACCGGCTATGACAGCGACCATCCGCTGGCCCGCGGCGAGGTCGGCAAGGTCGGCGTGCCGATCGGCCATCTGGGCGACATGGCCGCGCTTTTCGAGGGCATCCCGCTCGCGGACATGAACACCTCGATGACGATCAACGCGCCGGCCCCGTGGCTGCTCGCGCTCTATATCGCCGCGGCCGAGGACCAGGGCGCGGCCCGCACCGCGCTCGCCGGGACGACCCAGAACGACGTGGTGAAGGAATACCTCTCACGCGGCACATACATCTTCCCGCCCGAGCCCAGCCTCCGCCTGACCACCGACGTTATCGCTTTCACCTACAAGGAATTGCCCAAGTGGAACCCGGTCAATATCTGCAGCTATCACCTGCAGGAGGCGGGCGCGACGCCGGTGCAGGAGATCGCCTACGCGCTGGCCAACGCCGTCGCCGTGCTCGAGCGCGTGCGCGCGGGCGGCCAGGTGCCGGCGGACGAGTTCCCGACCGTCGTCGGCCGCATCAGCTTCTTCGTCAATGCCGGCATCCGCTTCGTCACCGAGATGTGCAAGATGCGGGCGATGGCGCGGCTCTGGGACGAGATCTGCGAGACCCGCTTCGGCGTTGACGACCCCAAGCTCCGCCGCTTCCGCTACGGCGTCCAGGTGAACAGCCTCGGCCTCACCGAGCAGCAGCCGGAGAACAACGTCTACCGCATCCTGCTGGAGATGCTCGCGGTCACGCTCTCCAAGGACGCCCGCGCCCGCGCCGTCCAGCTCCCGGCCTGGAACGAGGCTTTGGGTCTCCCCCGCCCCTGGGACCAGCAATGGTCGCTCAGGCTCCAGCAGATCGTCGCCTACGAGACCGATCTGCTCGAATACGGCGACCTTTTCACCGGCTCGCCCGTGATCGAGGCGAAGACCGCCGAGATCGAAGCCGCCGCCCGAGCCGAGGTCGCCCGCATCGACGACATCGGCGGGCTTATATCCGCCGTAGAACAGGGGTACCTGAAAGCCCGTCTCGTCGAGTCGAACGCCGCCCGCGTCGCCGCCATCGAATCGGGCAGCCAAGTCGTCGTCGGCGTCAACAAATGGACCGAGAGCGAGCCTTCGCCGCTCACGGCCGGCGGTGACGACGACGCCCAATTCCTCGCCGTCGATCCCAAGGAAGAGGAGCGCGCCATCGCCCGCCTCGCCGCCTGGCGCGAGGCCCGCGACGACAAGGCGGCCAAGGCTGCGCTTACCGAGCTCGAAGAAGCGGCCCGGTCGGGCGCCAACATCATGCCGCCCTCGATCGCCTGCGCCCATGCCGGAGTCACCACCGGCGAGTGGGGCGAGACCTTGCGCCAGGTCTTCGGCGACTACCGCGCGCCTACGGGGGTGACGGCCGCCGCCGTCCCGCCCCGGGACGAGGCCGCCGCCAAACGCCTCGCCGATCTCCGCGCCCGCGTCGACGAGGTGAGTTCCCGGATCGGCGGCCGCATCAAGCTCCTGGTCGGCAAGCCCGGCCTCGACGGCCATTCGAACGGCGCCGAGCAGATCGCCGTCCGCGCCCGCGACGCGGGCCTGGAAGTGATCTACGAGGGCATCCGCTCCAC
>CAZBRE010000323.1:0-1962 GCA_964494065.1 uncultured Alphaproteobacteria bacterium | reverse complement strand
GTCCGGTTAATTATAAGACGGTTCCGGGAACGACGGACACCACGTCCGGTGACGCATGTCCGTCCGGCGAATATGGCGCCGGACACCGGCATCGCCGTGACATGCGATGCATGCGGGAGGCAGGCCTTGCAAGAGGTTGCGACATTCGATGCCGTCGTCATCGGCGCGGGGGCCGGTGGCTGCTGCGCCGCCGCGCGGCTCGCGCATGCGGGATACCGCACGGCCCTCGTCGAATCGCGGGACCGGGTGGGCGGCCGCGCCTCGACCATGGAAATCGACGGGTTCAAGGTCAATGTCGGCGCGATCGCGCTGGAGCTCGGCGGCGTGTTCGAGGAGACCTTCGATCTGGTCGGCGCGCCGCTCGACATCCGCGAGCCGTCGCCGGCGACGGTCTTTTACCTGAACCATAAGGTGGTCGACGTCACCAGCGGCGGCTGGGCGATGCTATTGGGCCAGATATCCAAGAAGGCGGCGAAGGTCCTCAACGCCTTCGCCGATGCCCGCAGCGGCAGCCTGCCCGACGGGCGCCTGTCGACCAAGGACTGGCTCGCCGGATACACCTCGAACGAGACCGTGCACGCCATCTTCCGCAATCTGTGTGCGGCGATCTTCGCCTGCAATGCCGACGAGCTGCCGGCCAAGGCGTTTCTCACCTATTTCACGACCAAGGGCGCCTTCAAGCGCTTCGGCTTCTGCCCCGAGGGCACCATCGGCGTCTGGAAATCGCTGGCAACGGCGGTGGAGCGGAACGGCGAGGTTTGGCTCGACACGCCGGCAAGCCGGATCGAGATCGAGAAGGGCGCGGTCTCCGGGGTGACCGTGCAGCGGAATGGCGCGGAGATCAAGCTCCGCTCCGATATCGTGATCAGCAATGTCGGGCCGAAGGACACGGTTCGGCTGGCGGGCACGGCGGCGATGCCGGCGGAATACGTCCGCGAGGTCGAAACCGCGTTGCGGCCGGCAGCGAACATCGTGATCGATTTCGCCACGCGCGAGCCCATCGTCGCTGCGCCCGGCATCGTCACCTTCGGCAAGACGCGGCGGCTCTGCAACATGGCCGATCTGACCTCCACCTGCCCGGAACTGGCGCCCGAGGGCTGGACCCAATACGTCGCCTATGCAGTGCCCCAGCCGGCCCTCGGCGATTTCGACAGCGAGGCTGAGACCGAACTGGCGCTTCAGGATCTGCGCGAGCTGTTCCCGGCGTTCGAAGATGCGAAAGTCCTGTCCGTCCGGGTGATGCGCGACGACTGGCCGGCGCAGCGCTCCTGTGCCGGCTACGATCTGCCGCGCGAGACCGGCGTCGACGGCCTCTGGTGCGTCGGCGATGCGGTCAAGGATTACGGCAATGGCGGCACGCAGGCCTGCGCGGAGACGGCAAAGCTCGTGGTCGACGCGATCATGCAGAAACAGCCCGCGACGGTTTAGCCCGTCACGCGCACTAGCGGCCGCGAACCGGCCGCTTTTTGGAGATCAGGGAGGCATCCGATGAGCAAAGGGCCGGGACAGGACGGCACCGTTCACACCGAAACCACGGACGGCGTGGCGGTGATCGAGCTGGACAATCCAGCGCGGCGGAACGCGATCGATCTCACCTTGCGCGAGGCGCTGTTCGATGCCGTTTCGGCCGCCATGGAAGACGACGCCGTGCGCGTGTTGATCCTGACCGGGAGGAACGGCGTGTTCTCCTCCGGCAGCGACATCTCGAGCATGGCCGGGGTCACCGGCGTCAGCGCCCGCAAGCGTCTCGCGCGCATTCACCGATTGATCCGCCTGCTCGTTTCGGGCGAGAAGCCGGTGATCGCCGCGGTCGAGGGCTATGCGATCGGCGCCGGCCTCTCGCTGGCGGCGGCCTGCGACATCGTCATCACCGCCCATGATGCCAAGTGGGCGTGCAGCTTCAACAAGGTCGGCCTGATGCCCGATGCGGGCGCCGGCTGGGTCCTGCCGCTTCGGATCGGC
>CAZBRE010000322.1:0-1970 GCA_964494065.1 uncultured Alphaproteobacteria bacterium | reverse complement strand
CCGCCTCGGCGGCCGACAAGATCACGGTCGGCGCGCTCCGCTTCACCTCGCACGCGGCGAGCTTCGTCGCGTTCGAGCGCGGCTACTTCAAGAAGCAGGGGCTCGAGGTCGAGTTCAAGTTCTTCCAGGCCGCCCAGCCGATGGCCGTCGCGATCGCCTCGGGCGACGTCGATTTCGGCGTCACCGCGATCTCGGGCGCGCTCATCAACCTGGCGCAGAAGGGCGCCATCAAGGTGATCGGCGGCGCGCTCCAGGAGGAAAAGGGCATCGACGGCCAGATCATCCTGGCCTCGAAGAAAGCATACAATGCGGGCCTCACCTCGCCGATCAAGCTGCGCGGCCGCAGCTTCGGCATCACCCAGACGGGTTCGTCCTTCCATTACATGGCGCACAAGATCGCCCAGAAAGAGGGTTTTGCCGGCAGCGCGATCAAGGTGAAGCCGCTCCACAAGGTGGGCGCCATCATCGGCGCGCTCAAATCGGGCCAGATCGACGCCTGGTCGATCGTCCCCCACATCGCCAAGGCGCTGATGAAGGGCGGCTCGGTGGAGAAGATCGGCATGGTCGCCGACTACATTCCCAACTATCAGGTCACCGTCGTCTTCACCTCGGCCAAGAACGCCAAGGACAAGCGCGACCTCGTCAAGCGCTTCCTCGCCGGCTTCTCGCACGGCGCGGCCGACTTCAACGCCGCCCTGGTCGACAACACCGCCGGTGAAAAGGCGGCCGAGGACATGGTCAAGCTGATCCACAAATACGTCTACGCCAGCCGGCCCTACGCCAAGGCGGCACCCTCGATTCGCAACGGCGCCATGCGCATCAACAAGGACGCCGCGCTCAACCTGACGAGCGTGAAGGACCAGCTCGCCTGGTTCCAGTCCGAAGGGCTGGTGCCCGAGTCGATCAAGATCGAAACCCTGGTCGATTCGAGCTTCGTCAGGACCTACTGATCGGGAGCCGCAGATGATGCGGCTGCCGGCCGGGGCCTGAGGCCATGGACCTGCAGCTGCGGGCGGTGTCGCATGCCTATGACGGCATGACGGTGCTGGACGCGATCGATCTCGACATCGAAAGCGGCCAGATCGTCTGCATCATCGGCCCGTCGGGCTGCGGCAAGTCGACCCTGCTGCGGCTCATCGGCGGCCTCGAACGCCCCGACCATGGCGAGATCCTGCAGATCGGCGCGCCGCCGCCAGGATGCCTCAACCCGCTCACCTATATTTTTCAGGACTTCGCGCTCCTGCCCTGGCGCACGGCCGAGGGCAACGTCTCGCTGGCGCTGGAAGACCACCCGATGGCCCCGGGCGAGCGGCGGCGTATCATCGACGACGTGCTGGCCCGCACCAAGCTGAGCGACTTCAAGCGCGCCTTGCCCCGCCAACTGTCCGGCGGCATGAAGCAGCGCGTGGCGATCGCCCGCGCGCTCTGCGTCAACCCCGCGGTCCTGCTCATGGACGAGCCGCTCTCGGCGCTCGACAGCCAGACGCGCGCACTCCTGATGGACGACATCGTCGAGCTCTGGACCCGCGAGCGCTTCACCGCCGCCTACGTCACCCACAATCTGGCCGAGGCGGTGATGCTCGGCCACCGCATCGTCGTGCTCTCGCGCCGGCCCGGCCGCATCCGCGAGATCGTCGAGATCGACATGCCGCTCGCCGACCGGCAGGACAAGCGCGCGCAGCTCGCATCGCAGGAGCAGACGCTGTGGGCGCTGCTGCGCGAGGAAGCGCGCGCCGCCGAGCGGGAATTGAGCGATGCGTGAGCAGACATATGCGTGACCGGGCCTCCAAGGACCGGCCGGCGCAGGCGCGCACCGTGCCCTTCCGCGGCGGCGGCTTCGCGCCCAGGCCGATGCGCCTCATCGCCCCGCTCGTCTTCATCGCCTTGATCGCGCTTTGGGAGATCGGCTCGCGGACCGGCGTCATCGGCAAGCTCATCCTGCCCGCGCCGTCGGAGGCCTTCGAGGCATT
>CAZBRE010000321.1:0-2001 GCA_964494065.1 uncultured Alphaproteobacteria bacterium | reverse complement strand
GCCGCTAGCTCGGCGGGATTCTAGCAAACCTCACGTTTTCACACAGCCTGGGTCAGAAGCGGACATCGGCAGTGCCGCCTGTGATGTCCGCTTTTGGGCGAAAAGCGGACATAGGAAACCAGGCCGTCAATGTCCGCAACCAGCCATTGGCGGACATGGCTCAGGCCAACACAGCACCTAACCCCGGACCAGACGCTCGACCGCAGCTTGGTGTCAGATGCAGCCGAGCGCCTTTCCGCGACGATCAGGCAGTGAGCTCGAAGCGATCCGCATTCATGACCTGCGTCCATGCGGCAACGAAGTCGTTCACAAACTTCTCCTGATTGTCATCCTGAGCATAGACTTCGGCATAGGCGCGAAGGATCGCGTTGGACCCGAAGACAAGATCCAATTGCGTCGCCGTCCATTTGACGTCGCCGCTCTTGCGGTCGCGGACCTCATAGAGGCCGTCGCCAACAGGCTTCCACTCGTAGGCCATGTCGGTCAGGTTGGCGAAGAAGTCGTTCGTCAGAGCGCCTTCGCGGTCGGTGAAGACGCCGTGCTTGGTGCCGCCGTGGTTGGTGCCGAGGACACGCATGCCGCCGACCAGCGCCGTCATCTGCGGCGCGGTCAGCCCCATAAGCTGCGTGCGGTCGAGCATGAGCTCTTCGGCGCTGACGACATAGTCCTGCTTCAGCCAGTTGCGGTAACCGTCGGCGAGGGGCTCCAGCGGATCGAAAGATCCGGCGTCGGTCATCTCGTCGGTGCAATCCCCGCGGCCGGCCGCGAAGGACACGGTGATGTCGAAGCCTGCTGCCTTCGCCGCCTGCTCGACACCGACATTGCCGGCCAGCACGATCACATCCGCCACGCTGGCGCCGGCCTCCGCCGCGATCGGCTCGAGCACCGCCAGAACCTTTGCCAGGCGCTTGGGCTCGTTGCCTTCCCAATCCTTCTGGGGGGCCAGGCGGATGCGCGCCCCGTTGGCGCCGCCCCGCATGTCGGAGCCACGGTAGGTGCGGGCGCTGTCCCAGGCAGTGGCGACCATCTCGCTGATCGTCAGGCCGCTCGCGGCGATCTTCGCCTTCACGGCATCGACGTCGTAGTCGGTGCTGCCCGCGGGCACAGGATCCTGCCAGATCAGATCCTCATCCGGCACGTCCGGGCCGATATAGCGCGCCTTCGGACCCATGTCGCGGTGGGTGAGCTTGAACCAAGCCCGTGCGAAGGTGTCCTTGAAATAGTCGGGATCGGCGCGGAACTTCTCCATGATCTCGGCATAGACCGGGTCCACCTTCATCGCCATGTCGGCGTCCGTCATGATCGGCATGCAGCGGACCGAGGGATCCTCGACATCGACCGGCATATCCTCCTCGGCGATCTCGACCGGCTGCCACTGCCGGGCACCGGCGGGGCTCGTCCGGATTTCCCACTTATGATCGAGCAGCATGTCGAAATAGCCCATGTCGAACTTGGTCGGATTGGTCGTCCAGGCGCCTTCGATGCCGCTGGTCACGGTATACCGACCCTTGCCCGTCTCGTTCGGGTTGTGCCAGCCAAGGCCCTGCGCCTCGACCGGCGCCCCTTCGGGATCGGGACCCAACTTGCTCGCATCGCCATTGCCGTGGGTCTTGCCGACGGTGTGGCCGCCGGCAGTCAGGGCGGCGGTTTCCTCGTCGTTCATCGCCATGCGCGCGAAGGTTTCGCGAACCGCTTCCGCCGTCTTCATCGGATCCGGCTTGCCGTCGACGCCTTCGGGATTGACGTAAATGAGACCCATCTGCACGGCGGCGAGCGGGTTCTCGAGTGAGGTCTCGTCGTTGGCGTTCGCGTAGCGGTCCTTGGCGAGCCACTCCTTCTCCGAGCCCCAATAGGTGTCCTTTTCGGGGTGCCAGATGTCGCCGCGGCCAAAGCCGAATCCGAAGGTCTTCAGGCCCATGGATTCGTAGGCGATGTTGCCGGCGAGGATGATGAGGTCGGCCCAGCTGATCTTGTTGCCGTACTTCTTCTTGATCGGCCACA
>CAZBRE010000320.1:0-2029 GCA_964494065.1 uncultured Alphaproteobacteria bacterium | reverse complement strand
ATTCACGTCGTCGAAGTTCTTCGGCATGGCGCGCTCGAAGCGGGCGCGCTAGTCGGGCTGGTTGATCGGCGGCTTGGTGGCGTCGATCAGCCACTTGGTGCCGACCCTGTGGAAGCTGCTCTGGCCTTCGGAGATCGGCGAGATGTTGTCGAGCGGAAATGTCCGCGTGTGCGGGATCATCACCACGTCGCGTGAGGCATGCACCCGCGTGGTCATCGACCACATGATCTGCCGCATGTCGGAGGCGTCGATGTCGTCATCCACGGCGATGGCGAGCTTGGGATGGAGATAGGGCCCCGATAGCGCCGCCATGAGCGCCGTCTTCGCCTGGCCTTCGAACTTGGGCCGGAGCTTGATCACGATCGCCAGCAGCCCGGCCTCGCGCACGCTGCGCACATCGAGCAGATCGAGCCCGCCCTCGACGTTCTTGATGTGCTCGCGCGTCGCGACCTCGATGCCGAGCCCGGTCGTCGCCTGGGTGTCGGTGACCGGAAAGCCGCAATGGATGGCGTAATAGATCGGGTTCTTCCGCCGGGTGATGCACTTCACCTTGAAGATCTCGGACTCGCCGACCTCGGCATAGGTGCCGGGCACCTCGCCGAAGGGGCCCTCGGCCTCGACATGGTTGGGCAGCACTTCCCCTTCGAGCACGATCTCGGCCTCGGCCGGCACCCGTATGTCGATGGTCTCGCAGGGCACCATACGCACCGCCTCGCCGAGCAGGCCGCCCGCCACCGACATCTCGTCGATGCCGAAATCCGTCGTGAATGCCGAGCCGTACCAGATCGCCGGATGCGCGCCGATGGCGACCGCCGCCGGCATGGCCTCGCCGCGGGCGCAGTATTTGTCGTAGATGCGCCGGGCGTGGCGCGGGACCATGAGCAAACCGGTCTTGTCCTTGCCCATGATCTGCATGCGGTGGACCGAGACGTTGGCGATGCCCGTCTCGGGATCCTTCAGGAAGACCATCCCCGAGGCGAGGTAGCGGCCGCCATCCTTGTCGGAGGTGATCATGGCCGGGATATCGCCCAGATCGACCTCGCCGTCCTTCAGGATCAGCTCCTTCACCGGCGCCTCGCCCTTGCCGACCTCGACGCTGGCGATGTGCTGGTTGACCCGCTTGCTCATCTCGACCAGGAGGTCCTCCTCCTCGATGCCGAGACCGACCGACCACTTCTTGCGGTCGGCAAGGATCTGGCTGCAGGCCTGCCAGCCGTCATGGCCCTCGATATTGGTGAAGAAGCTCGACTTGCCGAGCGTGTTGTAGGCCTTCCATTCGACCGCCGCCATGTTGGTCAGAGGATCGACCGGCTTGTCGAATCGGATCATCTCGCCCTGCTGCTCGAGATTGCCCAGCAGGGTGCGTATCGACTGGTCCGGCATGCCCTGGTTCCCCCCGGTAACGGGCCCGGCGAGCGGATCGCGGGCCCTTCTTGCCGATTATTTTCTACTAGTAGACGGCCTAGTAGAGCTTTTTGTAGCCCTTATCGATGCGTTCGTCGGCCTCCTCGGCGCTCATCTCGAGCCCGGCGACCTGATCGGTGATCATCTTGCCCAGCGTCGGGAAGCTCTTGCGGTCGATCTGCGCTTCGGCGTCCCACAATTTCGCACGTTTGAGCGCCTTGGCGCAGTGGAGATGCGCGTGAACGACACGCACCAGGATCCCGGTCTCCGGCACGCTGCCGCCCACCGCACAGTTCGCAAGGGCAGGGTGCTCGGCCACGATCTCGGCGGTGCCGTCGATGCGCAGCGTCTCCTCCATCCCCGGCACGAAGAAGATCAGCCCGACATGGGGGTTCGCCAGGATGTTCGAGAACGTGTCCAATCGATTGTTGCCCGATCGGTCAGGGATCAGCAGTGTTTCGTCGTCGAGCACCTGCACGAAGCCGGGCGGATCGCCGCGCGGGCTCACATCCGCCTTGCCGTCCGCCGCCGCCGTGCTGATGCAAAGGAAGGGCGATATGGCGATAAAGGCCCGGCTATGCCGGTCGAGCCGCGGCATGACCTTCTTCTTCGCCAGCGCCGAGAC
>CAZBRE010000319.1:0-2044 GCA_964494065.1 uncultured Alphaproteobacteria bacterium | reverse complement strand
AGGGCATTGGCGATACGGCAGAAATCGCCGATGGCAAGCTCCTCGGCGCGCGCCTTCGGGTCGATGCCGAGCCCGCCCAACAGCGTTTCGGGATCTTTGGTGAGCTGCCGCAACGAGGAGCGGAGCATCTTGCGGCGCTGGCCGAAGGCGGCGGCGGTGACCCGTTCCAGTCTGGCCACGTCGCAGCGCGGCTCCGGCGCCGCTTTCGGCACGAACTCGACTACGGACGACGAGACCTTCGGGCGCGGCGTGAAGGCGGCTGCGGGCAGCGTGAGCAGGATGCGCGGTTCGGTCCGCCACTGGCTCAGCACCGCGAGCCGGCTATAGTCGCTGCTGCCGGGCTTGGCGACGATGCGGAGCGCGACCTCGCGCTGGAACATGAGCACCAAGCGGTCGAACCACGGCGGCCACGGCTCGGTTTTCAGCCACCCGATGAGAAGGGGCGTGGCAACGCTATAGGGGAGATTGGCAACGATGCGGGTCGGCGTCTTGATGTCGAGGCGCCTGTAGTCGATCGTCCGCGCGTCGGCGGCGACGAGCTCGAGCCGTCCTGGATAGGCCGCGGCAATCTCGTCCAAAGCCCCGAGGCAGCGCTCGTCCTTCTCGATGGCGATCACGCGCGATGCCCCCTCGAGCAGGAGTGCGCGGGTCAGCCCGCCTGGGCCAGGACCAATCTCCACCACGGTCACGCCGGCAAGCGGACCGGCAGCGCGGGCGATGCGGCGGGTGAGGTTGAGATCGAGCAGGAAATTCTGGCCAAGGCTGCGGCGGGCGACGAGGCCCGAAGCGCGGATGACGTCGCGGAGCGGAGGAAGTCCGTTGGGCGTGCTCAAGGCGCGCTCTCGACGCGCGCGGACATCGACTCTGCCAGGCGCAGGGCTTCGATCAGGCTCTGCGGGCGCGCCTTGCCGGTCCCGGCGAGTGCGAACGCCGTGCCGTGGTCTGGAGACGTGCGAATGAATGGAAGCCCAAGGGTGACGTTGACGCCGGTGTCGAAGGCGAGCGTCTTGAACGGAACCAGCGCCTGGTCGTGATACATGGCGACCGCGACGTCGTAGGTTTTCCGCGCTTCGCCGTGGAACAGGGCGTCGGCGGGGTAGGGGCCGGCAACATTAAGCCCCTGGCGCCTCGCCGCCTCGATCGCCGGAATGATGATGTCCACCTCTTCACGGCCGAGGGTGCCATCCTCGCCGGCATGCGGGTTGAGCCCGGTCACGGCGATACGTGGCGCGGCCAGTCCGAAATAACGCGAGAGATCGCGGGAGGTGGTGGCAAGCGTCTTCAGGATCAGCGCCTCGGAAAGCGCCGCCGGCACATCTCTAAGTGGGATGTGGATGGTGGTGGGGACGACGCGGAGCGTATCGGCGGCGAGCATCATCACGGCATCGGATGGTTCAAGTCCGGCGATGTTGGCCAGAAACTCGGTGTGGCCCGGAAAAGCGAAGCCCGAGCGATAGAGCACTGCCTTGCTGATCGGGTTGGTGACCACGGCACTTGCTGCGCCATCACCGACGAGGGCCACGGCCCGCTTGATCGCGTGCTGGATCGCCGGCGCCAAAGCGTGATCTGGGCGACCCGCGATGACCGGGGCGCCGACGCTGATCGGCAGCACCGGAAGGGCCTCGGCAAACAGCGCCGGCGCGGCACCCGCCTCGTCGATCACTTCGATGGGGATATTCAGATTGAGAGCGCGGGCGCGGTCTCTCAGCACCTCGGGATCGCCGAGCAGCACGAACGGCGGAATATGCTCGTGGCCGCGCGCGGCAAAGGCAAGCAGCGAGATGTCGGGGCCGATTCCGGCCGGGTCGCCGAGCGTCAGCGCGAGCGGTTTTTTGGCATCGGTCATTGGCGGGCCTGGACGTCGGCAAGCCGCAACCGCGGACCCGTCAGGCCGAAATCGCCATGACAGTTCCGGTTCGGCGCTGTGTCTTAGGCTGATCCGGCGCCTGCGTCACGCCCAACCGGGGCTAGCGATATTCGATGAAGGCATCTTGGCGCATGTCGCGCAGCAAGCCCTCGGCCCTGATGCCGAGTTCCTGCTCCA
>CAZBRE010000318.1:0-2054 GCA_964494065.1 uncultured Alphaproteobacteria bacterium | reverse complement strand
TGAAGCCCATCTCGCCGAAGATCGAGACGACCTCGTCGATGGTCTGGCTGATCGGATGGATGCGGCCCTGTTGCTCGGGGCGGACCGGCAGGGTGATGTCGATGGTCTCGGTGGCAAGCCGCTGGTCGAGCTCGGCGTCTTCGAGCGCCGTCTTGCGCGCCTCGATCGCGGCGTTCACCGCATCGCGGATCGCGTTCAAGGCCTGGCCGGCCGCCTTGCGCGCCTCGGGGTCCATTCCGCCGAGGCCCTTCATGCGTTCGGTGATCGCGCCCTTCTTGCCGAGCGCGCGCACACGCACCTCCTCGAGCGCGGCGAGATCGGCCGCGCCGCTGGCGGCAGCGGTCAGCTCGTCTTTCAGTGTTCCGAGGTCGTCGCTCATGGCCCTTATCCGGGCGCCTAGGCGACCCGGCCTGCCGTTACTTCAGCGCCGCTTGCGCCTGGTCGACCACGGCCTTGAAGGCGGTCGGATCGGTCGCGGCCATGTCGGCGAGGACCTTGCGGTCGAGCTCGATGCCGGCCTTGGTCACGCCGTTCATGAACTGCGAATAGGTCAGGCCATGCTCGCGGGCGCCGGCGTTGATGCGCTGGATCCACAAGGCGCGAAAATTGCGCTTGCGGTTGCGGCGGTCGCGATAGGCGTATTGCAGGCCCTTCTCGACCTTTTCCTTGGCGACCGTGTAGACGTTGTTGTTGCGGCCGCGGTAGCCCTTGGCAGCCTTGATGATCTTCTTGTGCTTGGCGTGCGTGGTGACGCCGCGTTTGACGCGTGCCATGTCGTGGAGCCCCCTAGCGATACGGCATGTAGGAGCGGACCATCTTGGCGTCCGACTCCGACATGATTTCGAGACCACGGGCCTTGCGCTTCATGCTCTTGGAGCGCTTGCGCAGGTTGTGGCGTTTCTTGGCGGGGCTCATCTTGACCTTGCCGGTGCCGGTGAAGAAGAAACGCTTCTTGGCACTCGACTTCGTCTTCATCTTGGGCATTTTGCGTTCCTTTTAGGTATCTGGTGACGCTTCGGGGCGGCTGGGCATGCCCTACAGGCCGTACCGCCCGGCGAAGGCAGGGATATAGCGATGGACGCCCGGGAAATCAACGGGGCTGGGCGATTGCGTGGCTAAACCACCCGGTCGGGGCAGTCCTTGCCGGCGAAGAAGGCGTCCAGGTTCTCGCAGGCCTTGAAGCCCATCGCCTCGCGGGTCTCCAGCGTGGCCGAGCCCATATGCGGCAGCAGGAAGGTGTTTGCCAGCGTGCGGTACTCGGGATTGATCCTGGGCTCGCCTTCGAACACATCGAGGCCGGCCGACGACAGCTTGCCCGACCGGAGGGCCACGATCAGCGCCGCGTCCTCGACTACGCTGCCGCGCGCCGTATTGACCACGATGGCGCCATCGGGCAGTCGCGCGATCGTGCGCTCGTTGAGGAGATGCCGGGTCTCCGCCGTCGCCGGGCAATTGAGCGACAGCACCTGCGCCTCGGCCAAAAGGTCGTCGAGCTCGGCGTGGAAGACGGCGCCTTCCTCCAGCGTCGGGTCGAGGCGGCTTCGGTTGTGATAATGGATCTCCATGCCGAACGCCCGCGCGCGGTGGGCCACGGCTCGCCCGATCCGCCCCATGCCGACGATGCCGAGCCGCTTGCCGTTCAATTGCTGGCCGAGCATGAAGGTCGGGGCGAAAACGTCCCAGCTGTCTTCGCGGATCAGCGTCTCGCCCTCGGCGGCACGGCGGGCCGCACCCAGCATCAGCAGGATGGCGATCTCGGCCGTCGCGTCGGTCAACACGTCCGGCGTGTTGGTGACGACGAGCCCGCGCGCCGTCGCCGCGTCGAGGTCAATATGATCGACCCCCACCCCGTAGCTCGCGACGATCTTCACGCTCTCGGGCAGGCGCCCGATGACGTCGGCGCTGAAGGACTCGGTCGCGCAGGGCAGGACGGCGTCGGCCCCCGCGGCGGCCTCGATCACGCCCTCGGGGCCGAGTAGCCTGTCCTCGGCGTTGAGGCGCGCATCGAAGTCGCGGGCGAGGCGCGCTTCGACGCGCTCGGGCATGTGGCGGGT
>CAZBRE010000317.1:0-2106 GCA_964494065.1 uncultured Alphaproteobacteria bacterium | reverse complement strand
CAGCTTTCATCTGCCGCAGCCTGGCATCGTCGATGAGGTCCCGCGTCTTCTCCGATAGCGGGCAATGCAGCGTCACATAGTCGGCGCGCGCGAGCAGGGTATCGAGATCGACCGGCTCGATGCCGGCCTCCGCCACGCTCTCCGCCGTGACGAACGGATCGTAAGCGAGCACGGTCATCTTCAGCGCACGGGCCCGCTCCGCCACTAGCCGTCCGATGGTGCCAAAGCCGACGATGCCGATGGTCTTGCCGGCGATTTCGGTGCCGACGAAATGCGTCGGCCGCCATTCCCCCTGGCGCGTCGAGCGGTCTGCTTGCGGCAGGTGGCGGCTGAGCGAAAGGAGATGAGCGATCGTCAGCTCGGCGGTCGTCGTCGCGTTGGCATCAGGCGTATTGAAGACGACGATGCCTTGCTCGGTGGCGGCGCCGACGTCGATATTGTCGACGCCGATGCCGGCGCGGCCGATGGCTTTGAGGTCGCTCCCGGCATTGATCACCGCCCGCGTCACCTTCGTTTTCGAACGCACGATGAGGGCGTGATATCCCGGGATGCGGTCGATGAGCTCGGGCTCGGTGAGGTCCTTGACGATGTCGCAGCTGAACGCATCCCGGCCAGCGAGGAATCTCACCCCGTCGTCGTGGATGGGATCTGCGATCAGAATGCTGAGTCTCGTATTCATGACGTCCTTCAAGTCTTGCTGGGTGACTGTTGTGTGTTGAAAGCGGTAGGCGCCCACGACCGCGCTTTTCGCAGTATAGGGAAGCTGGACCGGCTACTGAAGGTTATAGGAAAGACCTCCGCTGGTGGCTGATCGGAAGGCGTCGAAAGATGTTCGAAGAGTTTGAGCAAAAGATTGCAACGATTGGGGGCGTAGACATTGCTTGCGCCGTTGGCGGTGTCGGACCGCCGGTGCTCATGCTGCATGGATTTCCCCAGACCCGCGCAATGTGGGCCAAGGTCGCACCAGTTCTTGCCGCGTCTTTTACGGTGGTATGCGCCGATCTTCGTGGCTATGGCGACTCAGCCAAACCGAAATGCCTGCCGGACCGATCAAACTATTCCTTCCGCGCCATGGCAGCCGATCAGCTTGGTCTTATGCACTGGCTGGGCTTCAATCGCTTCCATGTTGTCGGCCACGACCGTGGAGGCCGCACCGCCCATCGCCTGGCCCTCGATCACCCCGAGGCCGTGCAGAGCCTCGCCCTGCTCGACATCGTTCCGACCTACGCGATGTTCGCTAAGACCAATAGCAGCTTGGCCAGCGTCTATTGGCACTGGTTTTTCCTGTCGCAACCTGAGCCGTTTCCTGAGCGGCTGATCGGCAGCGATCCGGACTTCTTCTACGAAACCTGTCTTGTCGGCTGGGGCGCCACCAAGATCTCTGATTTCGATCCGGAGATGATTGCCGCCTACCGCCACGCTTGGCGTGACCCCGAGATGATCCATGGCTCCTGCTCGGACTATCGCGCCGCGGCAAGCATCGACCTCGATCATGACGCCCCCGACTTGGACCGCAAGGTGATCTGTCCGACGCTGGTGCTGTACGGCGCAAGGGGCGCGATGGCACAGCTGTTCGACCTTCCGGAGGAATGGCGCGGGCGCTGCGAGCAGTTGACCGCGGCGGCGTTACCCGGCGGGCACTTCTTCGTGGATCAACTTCCGCACGAGACCGCGGGAATCCTTCTTGGATTTCTTAGCGGGGCGAATGCCACGACCTAGCAGAAACGATTCAATGGCGCCAATTTTGATTTGCGAGCCTGCCAGACGCTACGAAAGGCGACGCTGCGCGTCTCGGTCACAGCGGCAAGCGACCCCGTCGATGAAGGCCGCGACCGAGGCATCGAAGGCCGCATCGGGATCGAGCGCCTTGAAGGCTGGGATCAAGGCCAGCGTCGCCGGGCAGGCGAGGGGGTCGAGCCCCTTGAGTTCGGCCTCGTCCTCGTCGGTGATCGGCTGCAACAGACCCTCGGCTTCCGCGAGCGCGTAGCCAAGGATGAAGGCGTAGAAAGCGAGCCCGAGCCCTGCGGCCTCGGCGTCCGGCAAGCCGGCGCTGCGCAACGCCCGGTACACCACCTCGCTCGAGGCATGGTCGGCCGGCCCCGTGGC
>CAZBRE010000316.1:0-2165 GCA_964494065.1 uncultured Alphaproteobacteria bacterium | reverse complement strand
AAGTCGACCGGCGTCACCAGCGACACGCCGAACTGCGAATTGGCCATCTGATAGCTGATGCGGCGCATGGGCAGCGCCGCGCCCTTGTCGCCGTGGCTCTTCCAGGCTTGGGGATAGTTGCGCCCGAGATAGGAGACCGACCAGCGCGCGCTGAACCCTTCGGCGCCGATCTTGCGCTTGGTCGGAAGATAGGCGCCATTGAAGCTCGGATGCCGCCAGGTCGAGACCAGCTCCACCGTGCTCGACTTGCCGACCGGCGCGAAGGCGATGCGCCGGCTGCCGGTAAAGCGGATATCGAAGCTGAACGGAATATTGCGGGCGGTCGCGGCCGGATCGGGCGCGGAGAGCGCGACCGGCGCGTGCATGCCCGCACCCACGATCGGGCTCTGCGTGCCCGGCTTGAAGCCATGGCGGGCGCCGTCCCAGGTGAGCTGCGTCTGGCCGCGCGCGCCGCGCAGATCGCTCACGCCGACCGAGAACACGGCGCGGTCCCACAGCACGTCCTCCGGCTTGATGTTGAGCGCTTTCAGATCGGGCATGCGGAAGGCGCCGCGCACCTTGAGCGCGGTCGTATAGAGGATCGCCTCGTAGATGCCGCGGTAGCGCACCGTCGGCTCGAGCGTGCCGGTGAAGGCGACGGTCTCCGGCAGCGCATGGATCACCCCTGTGCGCGTCTCCGCCGGGGTCATCCGGGTCTCGCCGCGCGCGTTGACGAAGGGCTGCGGCGGCACCGTGTATCGGTAGGGGATCACCAGGACGGGGCCGACCACGCGCTGGGGATTGCCCCAGCTCTGCGCGATGCCCGCGACGGCGGTATCGCGCCTTGCCTTGCGTTCGCCGACCAGGTTCTCGATCAGCGCCAACGGCACCAGAAGCAGCACGACGAGGAACAGCAGAAACCCGAGCTTGATATAGAACCCGACCTTGCCCCTGATCTGATCCCAGGTCCCCGACCCCTCGCCCGATCCCGTCTCCGCTGCCATGCCGTTCGCTCCCGCGCCTTGAATTCGGAGCGGGCAAGCTCCTGCGGCTTTATGGCACGCGCGGGGCGAAACCGGGATCGTTCGGGGGAATTCCTGAGGCCAATCGCCCCAGATGTTACCGAGCGGCGCGTTACCGCTTACCCAACCTTAGCCTGAGCGCGTTCAGACGGATGAAGCCCTCGGCGTCGCGCTGGTCGTAGGCGCCCTCGTCCTCCTCGAAGGTGACGATCGCCTCGTCGTAGAGCGAGTTGGGCGACTTGCGGCCGGTGATGATGACGTTGCCCTTGTAGAGCTTCAGGCGCACCGTCCCGTTCACCCGCTCGGAGATCTTGTCGATCGCGGCCTGCAGCATCTCGCGTTCCGGCGCGAACCAGAAGCCGTTATAGATCATCTCCGCATAGCGCGGCATCAGCTCATCCTTCTGGTGCATGCCGCCGCGCTCGAGCGTGATCGACTCCATCGCCCGCCGCGCATGGAAGAGAACGGTGCCGCCGGGCGTCTCGTAGACCCCGCGCGACTTCATGCCGATGAAGCGGTTCTCGACGATATCGATGGCACCGACGCCGTTTGCGCCGCCGAGCTCGTTCAGCTTTTGAAGCAGCTCCGCCGGCGGCAGGCGGTTGCCGTTGATGGCGATCGGATCGCCGCGCTCGAAATCGATGGTCACCTCGGTCGGCTTGTCGGGTGCGGCCATGGGGCTGACCATGCGCGTCAGGATATGATCGTAGTCGGGCTCCTCCCACGGGTCCTCCAGCACCTTGCCCTCCGACGAGATATGCAGAAGGTTCGCGTCCTGGCTGAAGGGCGGCTCGCCGCGCTTGTCCTTGGGGATCGGGATCTGGTGCTTCTCGGCATAGTCGATCAGCTTCGCCCGCGAGGTCAGGTCCCATTCGCGCCAGGGCGAGATGATCTTGATGTCGGGCTTGAGCGCGTAATAGCCGAGCTCGAAGCGCACCTGGTCGTTGCCCTTGCCGGTCGCTCCATGCGCCACCGCGTCGGCGCCCGTCGCCTCGGCGATCTCGATCTGGCGTTTGGCGATGAGGGGTCGCGCAATAGACGTGCCCAGAAGGTAGGTCCCCTCATAAAGCGCGTTCGCCCGGAACATCGGGAAGACGTAGTCGCGCACAAACTCCTCGCGCAGGTCGTCGATGTGGATCTCCTTGACCCCCATCATCTCGGCCT
>CAZBRE010000315.1:0-2173 GCA_964494065.1 uncultured Alphaproteobacteria bacterium | reverse complement strand
GCGCCTGCTCGTAGATCTCGACGTCGTGCCCGTCCTTCATCAGGCACGAGGCGGCGACCAGCCCGCCGATCCCCGCCCCCGCGATCAATACCTTCGCCACGTCCTGCCGCCTCGGTCGTTCGTGAATACGCGATTATTTGCCCGCCCTCCGGCGGCGCAAGGCCGCTTTTGTGGTCGGAACGCCGGGGTAAGTCAAACCCCCTAAGCAATTATGACTGTCGGGCGAACCGAGGCCCGCCCGACAGGTTAGAGACGCCATGTTGCGATGGGTTCCGCGGCCGCCAGCGCCAGCCTCGGCTCCCGACTACGTACCGGACCTAGGGCTTAGAGCGCCAGTGTCCGCGTACGTACTCGATCCGCCCGAAGCGGATCCGGCAGTACGGACGGACGTAAACCATCCCGCCCTCCTCTTGGAAGGCGTCCCCCTTGAACGATCGTTCGGGAAGGGCTAGATTCCGCACTTGTGAGAGAGCACGGTCTGGGGCCCTGCCCCGATCCGTCGCACCGACCACCGGGGGGACATCCATTGCGGGTCTTCCGCCGGGTCGGAACCTCATTAATGGCGGCCCCGAGGTGTAGCAGCACCCGGGGCCGTTCCATTTTGAGGCTCACAGTATCAGTATGCGGCCTCAGGATTCCTTCGTCAAGCCCTCGGAAATATGCCGTAATATCAATAACTTACTGGACTCGAATCCTCCATAGTTGCTTGATTTCTAGAACGATGGTATAAATTCGGACTCCAGGCACAAGATTTGGTGATTACGATGTCCGACGAGAATCCCTACAAAAGAGCGCTGGCACGCCGCGAGGAATTAGAGGCTGAACTCAAGCGAATCAACGAGTTTTTGGATATGTACAAAGAATTCTCGGGGGTTTCTCTGCCTTCCACACCTCCGCCACGAGTTCGAGAGCGCGTTCGTAGGTCTGCGAGCGACGGAGTTCCCGAGACCGGAATGACTCAGCCGCAGTTTGTGAGGCGCGCACGTCGCCTATTGAAAGAGCGAGGAAAGCCAGCCACGCGCAGTGAATTGCTGCAAATGTTCAGAGAAAATGGGGTGAGTGTTGGCGGCGCTAACGAGAGCAAAAACCTCGGCACCAAGCTGTGGCGTGCACGTGACGTATTCGTGAATATACCGCCTCACGGATACTGGCTACGAGATGAGGCGTGCGCAGAGGTCGGGTATCAGCCATCGTATAGCGACGACTAGAGTTCTAAACGTTGGCCTTCACATAGCCCGGCTGCACCCGCATCGATTGCCGCGCGCGGCGGTTTCGGCTACTCACGGAACCAGCACGCTCAAATCTCATCGCGCTCGCGCGCGCATCAGACCGCCCATGACCGCACCGCACTCCATAGCGGGCCGCCACGCGCCCGACAGCCGTTATGCCTGGTGGCGCCTCGGCGCCTCGCTGGCGCTCAGCACGCTGGGCGGCATCGGTCTGTGGTCGGCGGTGATCGTGCTGCCCAAGATCCAGACCGAATTCGGCATCGACCGCGGCGGCGCCTCGCTCGCCTACACCGCGACGATGATCGGCTTCGCCGTCGGCGGCGTGCTGATGGGCCGGCTCGCCGACCGCCGCGGCATCGTCGTGCCGCTGCGGCTGGCGGCGGTGATGCTGGGCGTGGGCTATATCGTCGCCTCCATGGCGGAGGCCTATTGGCAGTTCCTCGCCGCCCAGGCGCTCCTGATCGGCATGCTCGGCAGCTCCGCCACCTTCGGCGCGCTGGTCGCCGACGTCTCGCACTGGTTCCAGCGCCGGCGCGGCATCGCCGTCGCCATCGTCGCCAGCGGCAACTATCTCGCCGGCGCGGTCTGGCCGCCGGCCGTCCAGTACGTCACCGAGACCTATGACTGGCGCACCGCCTACATTTGCATTGGCGTCGTCTGCCTCGCGGCCATGCTGCCGCTCACCTTCGCGCTCCGCCAGCGACCGCCGGTCGAGGGCTGGGACGAGGCCGGAGGTCCTGCCGCCCAGGGCGTCGCGCCGATCCAGATGCCCGGCTCGCCCGCCTTCCGTCAGGGGCTGCTGGTGCTGGCGGGCCTCGCCTGCTGCGTCGCCATGTCGATGCCGCAAGTGCATTTGGTCGCCTATTGCGGCGATCTCGGCTACGGGCCCGCGCGCGGGGCGGAGATGCTCTCGATCATGCTCGGTCTCGGCGTGGTCAGCCGCA
>CAZBRE010000314.1:0-2196 GCA_964494065.1 uncultured Alphaproteobacteria bacterium | reverse complement strand
CCCTCCCCCCTTGTGGGGGAGGGCTAGGGAGGGGGGTACTGTCTGACACAAACCCCGACGCCGCCCCTTACAAATCCGCGAAGCTCTTGCCCGACTTGGCGAGATCCTTCAGCAGCGCCGAGGGCTCGAGCCAGTCGCCGTGGGTGTCGTAGAGCTTCGACATCACGTCGTAGACGTGCTTGACCCCGACCGTGTCGGCGTAATGCATCGGCCCGCCCCGGTAACGTGGGAAGCCGTAGCCGTAGAGCCAGATCACGTCGATGTCCGACGGCCGCTGGGCGATCTTCTCTTCCAGGATCTTGGCGCCCTCGTTGATGAGGGGATACATGCAGCGTTGCAGGATCTCCTCGTCGGAGATCGCCCGCCGCTCGATGCCGAGCGCCGCCGACTCGCTGACGATCAGATCCTCGACCACTGGATCGGGGATCGGCGTGCGGCTGCCATCTTCGTATTTGTACCAGCCGGCTTGCGTCTTCTGGCCCTTGCGGCCCATCTCGACCAGCTTGTCCCCGATCTTCGAATAACGCCGGTTGGTCGGCGCGATCTGCGGATTGGCCTTGCGCACCGCGTAGCCGATATCGAGGCCCGCAAGGTCGCCCACCGCGAACGGCCCCATGGCGAAGCCGAAGTCGTAGATCACCCGGTCGACGTCCTGCGGCAGGCAGCCTTCCTCGAGCAGGAAGTTCGCCTGGCGCGAATAGGGGTAGAGCATGCGGTTGCCGACGAAGCCGAAGCAGTTGCCGACCAGCACGCCGACCTTGCCGATCTTCTTGGAGAGATCCATCACCGTGGCGATGGTCTCCTTCGAGGTCTTCTCGCCGCGCACATTCTCCAAAAGCCGCATCACGTTCGCCGGCGAGAAGAAATGCGTGCCGACGACCTTTTCGGGCCGCTTGGTCGCGCTTGCGATCTCGTCGATGTCGAGCGTCGAGGTGTTGGAGGCCAGGATCGCCTCGGGCTTCGCCACCGCGTCGAGCTTGGCGAAGACCTCCTTCTTCACGCCCATATCCTCGAACACCGCCTCGATCACGATGTCGGCGTCCTTGAGCTCGTCATAGCTGGTGGTGCCGGAGATGAGCCCCATCCGCTCGTCCATCGCCTCCTGCTTCAGGCGGCCCTTGGCGACGGTGGCGCCGTAGTTCTTCTCGATGATGCCCATGCCGTGATCGAGCGCGCCCTGCTCGGTCTCCAGCACGGTCACCGGAATGCCGCCATTGGCGAAGTTCATGGCGATGCCGCCGCCCATGGTCCCGCAGCCGATGATCGCGGCCTTCTTGATCGGAAGGACCGGCGTGTCCTTCGGCACGTCGTCGATCTTGTTCGCCACCCGCTCGATGAAGAAGGCGTAGCGCAGCGAATTCGACTGTTCCGACGCGACCAGCACCTTGAACGTGTCGCGCTCGAACTGGATGCCGTCGGCGAAGCTCTTCTCGGTCGCGGCCTTCACGCAATCGACCGCCGCCACCGGCGCTTCCAGATTGCGCGCACGCTTGGCGAGGCCCTTCTTGAATTCGTCGAACAGCCCCGGATCGGCCTTCGCCGCCTCGATCGAGGCGGTCTGCTCAGACGAGCGGCGCGGCGGCGTGCCGTCGGCGACCAGCTTCCTGGCATAGGCGATCGCGGCGTCGAGCACGTTATCCTCGACCACCTCGTCGATCGCGCCCAGCGCCTTGGCTTTTCCCGCCGGAACGGGCTTGCCGCTGGTGATCAGCTCGAGCGCTTCCTTCACGTCGATCACGCGCGGCAGGCGCTGCGTGCCGCCCGCGCCGGGGATGATGCCCAGCGTCACCTCCGGCAGGCCGAAGCGCGCGCTCGAAAGCGCCACGCGATAATGACAGGCCAGCGCCACTTCGGCGCCACCGCCCAGCGCCACGCCGTGGATCGCCGCGACGACGGGCTTGTCGCCCGCCTCCATCTGGTCGAGCACCGGCGGCAGGGGTGGCGCATCGGCCGGCTCGGGCTTGCCGAACTCGGAGATATCCGCGCCGGCGCAGAACATGCGGCCCGCGCCCGCGACCACCATGGCCTTGACTTCGGGATCGTTCTTGGCGGCTTCGTAATGCTTCACGAAAGCCGTGCGCACGCCTGCGCCGAGGCCGTTCACCGGCGGGTTGTTGAGCGTGAGGATCGCGATGCCATCGCGCACCTCATAATCGACGGTAGCCATTGGGCGCCATCCTTCGTTGATCTGACCGT
>CAZBRE010000313.1:0-2202 GCA_964494065.1 uncultured Alphaproteobacteria bacterium | reverse complement strand
TGTCGCGCAAATTCGTGGCCGTGGCCACCGAGCTCGGCACCGGCCATGAGGTCTGGCTCAACAAGGGCAGCCTCGTGAATGCGCTCAGGGCCTCATTCGCGCTTCCGGGCATCTTCCGCCCGGTCAAGATCAATGGCCGCTGGTTGATCGACGGCGCCCTCGTCAATCCGATACCCGTCTCAGTCTGCCGCGCGCTCGGCGCCCGCATCGTCATCGCCGTCAATCTCAACAATGACGTCATCGGCAAGGGCGGCATCATTCACGATCAGGAGGCCTTCGCTGAACCCGCGAGCCCGCCCGAGGATACGCCGCTCCGGGGCACCAACGGCCGGGCTGCGATCCACTTGCTGCATCGACAGATCTTCGGCCGCAGCGGCGGCGCGCCCGGAATTTCCGCGGTGATGATGGATGCCATCAATATCACCCAGGATCGCATCGCCCGATCGCGCCTCGCTGGCGACCCGCCCGACGTCACCATCGCGCCGAAGGTCGGACCGATCGGCCTGTTCGATTTTCACCGCGCCGACGAGGCCATGGCGCATGGCGCCGCAGCCGCCGAGAAGCAAATCGACGAGATCAAGGCCCTGATGGGCGCCTTCATCGCCTAGCCCGTGGTGATGTACTCGCGCATGGCAGCGGCTTCCATCTCGGCTTCCGCGATCCGCATCTTCACCACGTCTCCGATCGAGACCAGGCCGACCAATCGGCCCCTTTCAATCACCGGCATGTGACGGAAGCGGTGCGCCGTCATTTCCGCCATCAGCCGATCGATCGTATCGGATTCCCGGGCCGTGACCACCGACATCGTCATGTAATCGTTCACCGGGTTACGCAGGGCCTTGGTGCCGGTCTGGCCGATCGCCCGCACCACATCGCGTTCGGAGACGATACCGGCGACCTTGCCGTCGCCTCCTCTGATCACGACACAGCCAATCCCGTGCTGCTGGAGCAGCTTTGCGATTTCGAGCAGTGGCGTGTCTACCGCGGCGGTAACGACATCCCTCCCCTTTAGCTTCAAAATTGTCGCAACGTTCATGCTCGTTTCCTCCAGCCTCGGAACTTGTTGCGTCCCGATCGCCTGCGACATTCTGTCCTGCTCGGGCACGACGCGCAAGAGAGCGATGCTTTGAAATGTTGCAAGTCGCAACAATGTTCCAAGTCGCGGCGAAACTAGGGGAACTCCGGCGTCACCGGTCTCCTGGCGCGGTCGAAAAAACCGAAGCACAACAGACCGAACAGGAAGCCGCCGATATGGGCCTCCCAGGCGATCTGGCCTTCGGCCCCGGCGATCGACACCACGCCAAGGCCGAAAAAGGCGTTGAGAACGACCCAAAGCCCGAGAACGAAGAGAATACGGCGGTCGGTCAAGGTCTGGGACAAGGTCTCGAGTGGCGCGCGGGCAAAATCCGGCATGCGCTCGCCGGGTTGTGGTCGTGCGCTAAAGATAAATCTCATCGCCGCGGCCATCTGGCCTGAGATCGCCGCCGACGCGCCCACCACTGGCGCCATCTCGCCGAAATGCAAGGCGAGGTGCGTGAGCGCGCCGGCGATGCCGCAGGCGGTCGAGAAAGTCAGAAATCTGAGGTCGCCCACCCGCTTGGCGACGGCGCTGCCGAAGGCCGCCATCCACAACAGATTGACGGTCAGATGCACCCAGCCGGCATGGACCACCATGTAGGTCACGAAGGAGGTCACGGCGGCGAGATAGCCCCCCGGAAGCTCCGCTGCCGCCCCGCTATAGCGCGCGGGGATGAAGGCAAGTGCGAGCAAGAGCTCGATGCTTTGCTCGTCGGGGAGCAGCGAGCGGATGATTTGCACGCCGACCATGACCGCCGCCGCTGCGACCACGCTCCGCGGCAGGTTGAACATTGGCTCTGATGGCCCCAATGCCGATCCTCCGTTAAGGCCCCGATTTGGCGCGGGCACATTCGAGCCCCTCGCCGGTTCCAACTACTCTAAGCGACCGCCCATCATCCGCCCCGCGCTTTGTGCTCGTCTCTTGGCTTGCGATCGGGTGCCGGCACAACCGATCCTCTCCGAAGCAGGCTGTTTACCGTGACGACGCCGAGCGGAGGCACGAGACCCAACGCGGTGCTAGCGTCGGTCCGCGGGTGGTCCTATGCATCAGTCAACGAGCCGCAAGCTTTACGAATATTGGGACGCCCGGCGCAATGGGCGCTTGGCGCCGCACCGTTTCGAGAT
>CAZBRE010000312.1:0-2280 GCA_964494065.1 uncultured Alphaproteobacteria bacterium | reverse complement strand
GGGGCCGGCGTCTTGTCGCCAAAGGGAAAGTCGAGCGCGGCGAAGTCGGCCTTGCGCTGCTCGGCGGCGGCCTCCTGGCGCGCGGCCTCCGCAGCGGCGGTTTCGGCGGGCGGGCTCACTGAATGCCTTCCCATAGCGCGGCCTTCTGGGAGGCCTTGTGCGCGGCCTCGTGGGCGGCCTTCGGCACGGGCATGGCGTCTGGTTCCTTGAAGCTCGCGGTCAGGGGCGCGGGATCGTGCGCTGTTGGCCGACCCCGCTCGCCATCGAACCTAGTGGTCCGATCCTGACAAATGGTACCCATTTCCATGGGTACCATTTGTCAGGTAAATCGGCCCACCAGATATATATTTCCTAGTGGTATTCAGCTTCCAACGATGGGTTCCTGGCGGGAACCCATCGTTGGAACCATACCACTAGGCGGCGCGCACGGACAAGGCAACCGCCCCCGGTGCACCTCAGGCATACGAATTCGGCGCATGCGTGAAGCTCGGGTTTGCTGGCGGCCCTAACTTCGCCGGGGCTGCGTCATCGTTTCTATGTCCGCGGCGCCGGGGGCCGCCTCCAGCTCCACGCCCGCCGTCGCCAGCAGGGTCCGCGCGGTCGTCGTGTGATCGCCGAGCCGGATCGGCTCGTCGCAGGTGACGGTCGCCTGGGTAATCTGCGCCCACTCGCCGTCCTGCTTGACGAAGGTGCCGGTGCTGCTGCCGATATCGCGGATCTCGATGTCCGGGCCGGTTCCGCTCAACTTGGCGTGCCGGCGCGAGACGGTGGGAAACTCGACGGTTATGTTGCAGGCCTTGCTGCGTCCGACTGTCCAACTGGTCATCGTTGCTCCTCCCAAAGCAACGTCCGTGGACGTCATACATGTCCGCGGACGTCAGGCGGCGACCGCCCCGATCTCCGCCACCCAGGTACGGATCCACTCGACGCCTTCCTCTTCCGGCACCGTGCCGTCGCTGGCGTCGTGTTTCGAAACCTCGCCGATCCGCTTGGCGCCGCATTGGCTCAGTATCTCATCGAATTTAATGCCGCCGAAGTTGAAGGTGTCGGCATAGGTCCGGTCGCCCAGCGAGAAGACCCCGTAGCGCACGTCCGACAAATCCGGCTTGGCCGACTTCAAATTCTCGTAGAGCTTCATCGCATTGTCGGGCACGTCGCCCTGGCCGTAGGTCGAGGTGCAGATCAGGAAGATGCCGCCGCCCTCGAATACCGAGGCGTCGAGGTCGTCCATCGGCTCGACCTCGACCGCGTGGCCGTCTTCCTCGAGCGCATCGAGCATCTCTTCGGCGACCAGTTCCGCCGTGCCGGTCATGGTGCCGACAAGGATCTTCAACGAAAGTGACACGAGCCTAATCCCACTCCCTCAACGCGCCCAACACGCTCCCCGCCGCCATCATGCCCCAATGGCGTCATGTGTGGAAGCCGGGCGCCACATTGCCTAGTCATCGATAGTCCGTCGTCGCCAAAACAATAATGCATGACATTTCGTTCGACAAGCATTATAATGCATATTGCAACGACGAGCTTTGGAACGCGCGGAGAGCATTTGACGATGGCGAAGGCGGCGCAAACGGCGAGGGAGAATAACCGTTCGGCGGTGCTATGCGGCGCCGACATGCACGGGCCGTACCTGAAGGCGCTGGGTGAGCGGGTGCGCAATGCCCGCGCGCTGCGCGGCATGACGCGCAAGATCCTGGCGCGCGACAGCGGCGTCTCCGAGCGCTTTTTGGCCCAGCTTGAGGCGGGGCAGGGCAACATCTCGATCGCGCGCCTGCGCCAGATCGCCGGCGCGATGAGCCTGCCTTTGGTCGACCTCGTGCGCGAAGGCCCCGACCGTCCGGTCGAGCTTACTTTGCTGCTGCAGCGCCTGGAGCGCCTGAGCCCATCCGAGCTGACCGAGGCGAGCCAGATCCTGACCGCGCATTTCGGCCGCGATCTCGCCAACGACCGGGCCTCGCGGATCGCGCTGATCGGCCTGCGCGGCGGCGGAAAAACCACGCTCGGCCGCGAACTGGCGGCCCAGATCGGGGTGCCCTTCGTGGAGATGAACAAGGAGATCGAGCGCGATAGCGGCATGAGCCTCAACGAGATCTTCTCCCTCTCCGGCCAGGCCGCCTACCGCCGCTACGAGCGCCGCGCGCTCGAGCGCGTCATCGAAACCCAACCGGCCGCGGTGATCGCGACCGGCGGCAGCCTCGTCTCCGAGCCCGGCACCTTCGAGCTTTTGCTCGACGCTTGTTATACAATCTGGATCAAGGCGGCACCCGAAGAGCACATGCA
>CAZBRE010000311.1:0-2294 GCA_964494065.1 uncultured Alphaproteobacteria bacterium | reverse complement strand
AGCCAGAGCCCGCCAAGCGCGACCGCGAGCAGCCCCCAGCCGGGCATCGCCGGCACCAGGCTGATGGCGCCCGGCCAGCCGGCGACGGTCTCCGCGGCGCTGATGACGAGATCGAGGCCCCAGCCCATCGGCACGAGGGCGAGTTGCTCGAGGCCGAACGGCATCAGGAACAGGGCCACGAGCCCCCAGGGCATGATCCAGAACGCGGTGACCGGCACGGCGATCAGGTTGGCCGCGACGCCGTAGAGCGCGAGCTTGTTGAAATGGAAGACGGCGAAGGGGCCGGTCGCGGCCCCCGCGACAAACGTGGTGAGCGCGACCGCGCCGACATAGAGCACGAGCCGGCGCCACCAGCGCGGGTCGCTCCGCCAGCCGGGCGCATGGTCGCGCAACGCCTCGTAGACGGCGACGAGCGCGACGACCGCGGCGAAGGACATCTGGAAGCTGACGGAAAGCAGGCTTTCCGGGGCGATCAGCAGGACGACCACGGCGGCCCAGGCAACCAGGCGCATCGAGATCGCCACGCGGTCGACCAGCACGCCGAGCAGGACGATCGCGAGCATGATGAAGGCGCGCTGTGTCGGCACCGTCGCCCCGGTCAGGAGCAAATAGCCGAAGGCACCGGCGAGCGCGGCCAGCGCCGCCCATTTCTTGATCGGCCGTGTGAGCGTCACCGGTTCCCACAGCGCCAGGCCAGCGCGGATGCCGAAGAACAGGATCACCGCGACCAGGCTCAGATGCAGTCCCGAGATGGCGAGGAGATGCGCCAGGCCCGAATCGCGCAAGGCCGCCAGGGTTTCCTTGGGAATACCGCCGCGATCGCCCGTCAGCAGCGCCGCGGCGATGCCGCCCGCAGCACCGTCGAGGCCCGCCGTGATGCGTGCGGCCACGGATTGCCGCAGGCGTGCGAGACCGAGCGAGACGCTGCTTTCCGCACCTCTGTCGCTTACCTGCTTCGCCGGCGGTGCCACGACATAGCCGGTGGCGCCGATGCGGCGGAAATAGTCGCGCCGGGCGAAATCGAAGGCGCCCGGTGCAATCGGGCGTGGCGGCGGCAGCAGAACGGCGCGGAGACGTACCCGGTCGCCGGGCTTGAGCGCGGGCTCACCCTTGCGGTCGACGAGGCGGATGCGTTCGGGCGTGGCGCTCCGGGCGAGGCGGTCGGCGGTTATGCTGTCCAGCACCAGGCGCCGGCCGGTCTTGAGGCGCTCGACGCTGACGATGCGCCCGGTCACGGCCACGGGCCCGAGGCGCTTCTGGAGCATGGGCGTGGCGACGTCCGCCGTGCGCAGCTGGGCCGCGGTGAAGCCGATCGAAACCGCCAGGGCCGCAAGGATGCCGAGAAGCATCTGCGCGCGCGCGCGGAACGCGATCGCGCCGGCGACTAAAAGCCCTGAGAGGGCCGCGCCGATCCAGCCGGGCGGCTCGGCGGGCAGCACGAAATAAAGCCCGACGCCTGCACCGAGCCCGACCGGGATCCAGAGCGCCCAGCGGTCACGCTCGTCGGTGAAGGTGCGTCCGACGGCATCCACGGCCGCATGGAAACGCGTCCGCCCCTCGGCGAACATGTCCGGACTGTCTGGAACGCCTGCCCGCTCCATGCCGCCTCCGGATGCAACCCGTCTCCCGGTATGCTACATCAGCGCCGGCTTCAAGACGAATGCATCAAGACGAAACCATTGACATCGCACCCAAAGGCGGCTCCCGCATGACCGTCGTCACCCGTTTCGCCCCCTCGCCCACCGGCTTCCTCCATATCGGCGGGGCGCGGACGGCGCTTTTCAATTGGCTCTATGCACGCCATCACGGCGGGCGCTTTCTGCTGCGTGTGGAAGATACTGATCTTAAGCGCTCGACCGAGGAGGCGAAGGCCGCGATCCTGGACGGGCTCGCCTGGCTCGGCCTCCATTGGGACGGCGACGTCGTCTACCAGTCGACGCGCGCGGCGCGCCACGGCGAGGTCGCGCAGGCGATGCTGGAAAAGGGTGCGGCCTATCATTGCTATTGCACGCCCGAGGAGCTGGCCGAGATGCGCGAGGCGGCCAAGCGCGAGGGCCGGCGCGCGCTCTATGACGGGCGCTGGCGCGACCGCGACCCGGCCGAGGCGCCGGCCGGCGTCGACCCGGTGTTGCGGCTGAAGGCGCCGCGCGAGGGCGAGACGGTGATCGCCGACGGCGTGCAGGGCGAGGTGCGGGTGGAGAACGCCCAGCTCGACGACATGGTCCTGCTGCGCGCCGACGGCACGCCGACATATATGCTGGCGGTCGTCGTCGACGATCACGACATGGGCATCA
>CAZBRE010000310.1:0-2315 GCA_964494065.1 uncultured Alphaproteobacteria bacterium | reverse complement strand
GGGATCCTTCGACGTGCTGTCCTCGGAGAACGGCAGGTCGATCAGGCTCGGCTCGAGGTTGTTCATGCCGTTCGCCGCGGCGACGCCCTTGCGCAGCGCCAGGCGAACAAGCCAGGTATGCGCGCTGACGGTCGCCAGCTTGAAGGTCGGATTCTTCGCGTGAAGATCCTGCCACAGGCAGCTCAGCTCGTTGAGGTCCTGGCCGGCCCAGGCTGGAATCGGCCTGCCGGCGGCCACGAAAGCGCGGATCGGGCCCGTGGTTTCCGCAATGATGCCGTCGATCTTCGGATACTTGGCGATCGCCGCGGCGGTCACCTTCTGGGCAAGGGCCGGATCCCAGTTGGTAGCGACCGGACCTTCCAGCACCTTGATGCCTGGGTGCTTGGCGAACACGGCGCGCCAGCCAACCGCTTGGGCAATGCTCATGGGATTGCCGGCGGTGCCGCCATGGACGATGACATTGCCTTTGCCGCCCAGGGTCTTGACCAGCCACTCGGCGCTCATCCGGCCGACGCCGATCTGCGTTTCGGTCACCCGGACCAGATAGTCCCTGCCGATTTTTCCGAAGGGCGCGTCGCCGGTGGAGTACGGAACCACCGCGATACCGGCCCTGGTCGCCTGGCGCATTACCTTGAGCTGCGCCACGCCGGTGTCGGCGAAGACGACGATGACGTCGAACTTCTGAGCGATCAAGCCGCGTATGTCGGCGATCTGCTTTTCAGCCTTGAACTCGCCGTCGGTGTAGCGGACTTCCTTTATGTTCGGGCATTTTGCGGCTTCTTCTTCGAACTCCGCGCGCGCGATCTTGCGCCAGTAGTTACCGCCCCAGCCATCGGAATACGCAACTTTTAGGGGCTTGGTGCCGCAATATTTCTTGATGCTCTCCATGTCCTCGATGCCGCCCTTCTTGTTTGGCGCCATGTTGAGTTTCGAGAACTTGTTTTCTGCCGAAGCCGACGTTGCAAGCGACATTTGCCAGGCGAACGCCACTACGGCCGCGCCCAAGACGAGTTTTAGCTTTGATGACATTCATCCCTCCCTTTGTAGTCGTTGCAATCGTTTGAAATTCGATTTCTATTGGACCAACGGACCGTCTGCAACGACGCTAACATTATAATCTGACACGGATTGGTTTTCCAAACAGCGGATTAACAGGTATTGGATTTCCAAACAGCGGCTCAACCGGTATTGGTTTGCCAATCAGCACAAAAAGGGTGAAGGGAGCAACGTCCGATGAAACTCAGCAGCGAAAGAATTCTTACAACCCATGCGGGTAGCATGCCGCGCGGCGAGCCCCTGGGTTCGATGCTGATCGACGAGGAGGAGGGCAAACGGGTCGATCGCAGGAAAATCGACGAGCTCACGGACGATCGTGTTGCCTATATCATGGAGAAAGAGGTTGAAGCCGGTGTCGACATTGCGAATGACGGCGAGCAGGGCCGGGTCGGCTTTCAGACCTATGTGCCACAGCGCATGGACGGCTTCGGCGGTGAATCGAGCCGGCCCTTTGGCAAGGAATTCGTTGAGTTTCCGAAGTTCACCGAACGGATGATGCAGCGTATCCCGAAAACCGGGAAGGTGTTCGATGCCCCGGAGGCGGTCTCCGAAATCCGCTACCACGGCGAAAGCGAGCTGCAGAAGGAGATCGATCGGTCGAAGCGCCAGGCGGAGAAAACCAATGCCCACGTCGCCGAATGGTTCATGAATTCGCCGTCGCCCGGCATCATCGCGACGACCATGCTCAATGCTTACTACGAGTCCGATGAGGCCTATCTCGACGCGATCGTGCGTGAGATGTCGAAGGAATACAAAGCCGTCGTCGATGCCGGCTATGTCCTGCAGATCGACGCGCCCGATCTCGCCATGGAACGGGTGCTGCTCTATCAGGACCTGACCGACGACGAGTTCGCGGAACAGGTGGACGTCCATGTCGACGCGCTCAACAGGGCGCTGGAGGGCATCCCGAAGGACCGCGTGCGGCTGCATGTGTGCTGGGGCAATTGGGAAGGCCCGCACTGTTACGACGTGCCAATGGCGGTGGTGCTTCCGTCGCTCTACAAGGCGAACGTCGGTGCGCTTGGCCTCGAATTCGCCAATCCGCGGCGTCAGCATGAGACGGCGGCGCTCAAGGCGAATAAGCCGCCCGTAGATATGGCGATCATCCCCGGCGTAATCGATTCGAAGAGCAATTTCGTGGAGCACCCCGAAGTGGTCGCCCAGCGCATCGAGCGTGTCGTCGACGCGGTCGGCGACAAGGAGCGCGTGATCGCCGGCGTCGATTGCGGCTTCGGCACCTTCGTCGGCTGGGAATGGGT
>CAZBRE010000309.1:0-2421 GCA_964494065.1 uncultured Alphaproteobacteria bacterium | reverse complement strand
GTCTCGAGCGCGCTGAGGAAGCGCGAGCGGTCCTGCTTGCTGAAGGCCGGGCCGCCGCCGGTCACGTCACCCGTATCGCGGAGATGGGCCATCAAATCGCGCATGGCGAGCGCATTGCCGATGCTGGCCTGGGTGAAGGGCTTGCCCGTATGCCCGATCGCCTGGGCGCCGGCTTCGAGGCAGCGGGCGGCCAGCGGGATATCGGCGGTGATGGCGATATCGCCTGTTCCGATATGCTCGGCGATCCAGTCGTCGGCGGCGTCGGGCTCTTCCGGCACCACAACGCTGTTGACCAGGGGGTTGTCGGCGGCCATGCGCAGCCAGCTATTGCCCACCATATGGACGGTCAGGCCGTGGCGCTCGGCGACCCGCAGGGCCTCCGCCTTCACGGGGCAGGCATCGGCGTCGATATAGATTTCCAGCGGCTCAACCCTCCTTGTCCGGCCGATATGGGGATTGTGGGCCGCCCTGTCAGCCGCTCTGTCAGCCGATCCGGCCCCGGAAAGCGTTGACAGCCGGGGTCCGGCCCCTCATATCAGGGCTCATTCCGGAGAATGTGGGCCCGGCGGCTTCGGGGGAAACGCCCCGGAGTAAGCCGACGCCCCGCCATATCTGGCCTATCCGGACAGGAACAACACCGTCGCCAGACACGGGAGATTTTCGTTTCATGTCCAAGCGCATCAAGTCGAAGTACAAGATCAATCGCCGCCTCGGGGTCAACCTCTGGGGGCGGCCCAAGAGCCCCATCAACAAGCGATCCTACGGCCCCGGCGAGCACGGCCAAGCGCGCCGCCGCAAGCCCTCGGATTTCGGCATCCAGCTCGCCGCAAAGCAGAAGCTGAAGGGCTATTACGGCAACATCACCGAGCGCCAGTTCAAGCGCTATTACGAGGACGCCTCGCGCCGCAAGGGCGATACCGGCGAGAACCTCGTGGAGATCCTGGAGCGCCGGCTCGACGCAGTGGTCTACCGGATGAAGTTCGTGCCGACCGTCTTCGCCGCGCGCCAGTTCGTCAATCACGGCCATGTGCTGGTGAACGGCACCCGCGTCACCATCCCCTCCTATCTCATCCAGGACGGCGACGTGGTCGAGGTGCGTCAGAAGTCGCGCGAGCTTCCCATGGTGCTGGAGGCCTCGGCCTCGCCCGAGCGCGACATTCCGGACTATGTCGATGTCGACCTCAACCGCCTCAAGGGCACCTTCGTGCGCGGGCCCAAGCTTGCCGACGTGCCCTATCCGGTGGCGATGGAGCCGAACCTCGTGATCGAGTTCTATTCGCGCTAAAGATCCGGCCTTAAACGGATTTCATGCGGGCCGCGTCCTTCGGGCGCGGCCCGTTCGATTCGCGGGGCGGCGGATCAGTCCCTGCGCAGCAACGGCAGCAGGCGCGCGGCGGTCAGCAGGGCATCGCGGCGGGGCGTGCCGACCTCGAGCTCCGGGTGATAGAGGAGGCGGAGCAGCAGGATGTCGTGCGCCGAAAGATCCTTCAGCCGGCTGGTATCGTTGAAGACCGAGGGATTGGCGTCGTCGAAGTCGTTCGGCAGACCCAAAGCCTGGGTCGTTTCCTCCACGATGCAGCGCGTCAGGATACCGCGCGCGCGGGCGTGATCGACCGGGATCACCACGATGGCGCGCTCGATCTCGCCCGTCGACGGCTTGACCGCGATGACGCCTAGACAGTTGGTTTGGCGGAGGCGGCGGGCGACGCCCTTGGCGATGCCGCGGCGGCCCGGCTTCATATGCTTGAGCGCCGTCGCCATGTAGTCGGCCCGGCGGGTGAAGATGATCTGGAAGTTGGCGGCGCTGAGCTCGTTCACATAGCTGATGTCGAGCCGGGTCACGTCCGCGAGACGCTCCATATGGCGGTCGAGGAAGTCCTCGGTCTCAGACGTGACCTCGACGTCGAACTGCTTGTAGACGGTGATCGGCCCAATCCATTTGGTGACCCGCGGATTCTCGATGTGCCGCATCTCGTTCTGGAACGCGATCACATCGAAGTTGCGCAGGATCTCGGCATTGCTGAGTTCGGCCGCGCGGGCAGGGCCGGCCGACCAATAGGCCGCCAGACCGACCGCCAGAGCGATCGTCAATGTGCCGAGATGCCGCCGCAACCGATCCATCCGCCGTCCTCGAAAACGGGCTGCTCGGGCGCCCAGAACCGAAAACCGCACCGACGTTAGATCGCCGGCGCGGCTCGGTAAAGCACTGAAACTAAACGTGGTTAAGAGGCTGCGAAGCCTTCAGGCGCTATCCCTGAGGTGCGCTGGCCACGGTCGCCGTCATCAGGCCTGGGCTTGGATGCCCTTGTCCTTCAGGAAGCTCTGCAGCTCGCCCGTCTGGAACATCTCGCGGATGATGTCGCAACCGCCGACGAACTCGCCCTTGACGTAGAGCTGCGGCACGGTCGGCCAGTTGGAAAA
>CAZBRE010000308.1:0-2456 GCA_964494065.1 uncultured Alphaproteobacteria bacterium | reverse complement strand
TAGGTTTCGACGTTGCGGACTTCGAGCAGCGCCATCGCGTCAGGCCCCCAGATAGGCGGCGACGACTTCGGGATGCGTCTGGATCGCCTTTGGCGCGTCCTCGGCGATGACCACGCCGGTGTTCATGGCCAGCACCCGGTCGGAAACGGCGGCGACCAGCTTCATGTCGTGCTCGATCATCAGGACGGTGATGCCGAGATCGTCGCGGATATCCTCGATCCAGAAGACGAGGTCGTCGGTCTCTTCAGGGCTCAGGCCCGAGGCGGGCTCGTCGAGCAGCAGCAGCTTGGGATCGAGGGCCAGCGCCCGGCCGAGCTCGACCACTTTCTTCACACCGTAAGGCAGGCCGTCGACCAGCTTGTCGCGGTGGCGCTGGAGGTCGAGGAAGTCGATCACCTCCTCGACCTTGGCGCGGTCGGCGAGCCTCTCGCGCCTGGTGAAGGGGGTGAAGAAGACCTGCTGGGCGAGGTTGGCGCGGTGGTGCAGGTAGCGGCCCATCATCAGATTGTCGAGCACGCTCGCATTGTCGAAGAGCTTGATGTTCTGAAAGGTGCGCGCGATGCCGGCGGCGGGAATTCTGTGGCCCGGCAGTGCCAGCATGTCCTCGCCCGCAAAGCGGATCGCGCCGGCATCGGGATCGTAGAGCCGGCTGATCAGGTTGAAGACCGTGGTCTTGCCGGCGCCGTTGGGGCCGATGATGGCGTAGATCTCGCCCTCGTTCACGCTGAACGAGACGTCGGCCACGGCGCGGATGCCGCCGAACGAAATCGACAGGCGCTCTACCTCCAGAAGCGGGCTCACCATGTCTCGGACTTGGCGTGCGTCTTCTGCAGGCGCATCGCCCCTTTGCGGTAGAAGGGGAACATCGAGAAGTAGTGCTTGATCTTGAGCCAGATGCCGTAGAGGCCGGAGGGCTCGAAGACGATGAAGAGCAGGAGGAGGAGGCCGTAGATCGCCGCCTGCAGGCCCGTCTGCTGGGCGACGTAGGCGGGCATGTAGTCCTTGGCGATGGCGATCCACTGCGGCAGCGAGATCACGAAGACTGCGCCGAAGACGATGCCGTGCAGCGAGCCGATGCCGCCGATGAAGATGAGGACGAGCAATTCCACGCTGACGAGGATGTTGAACTGTTCGGGCTCGACGAACGGGACCTTGTGGGCGTAGAGCGCGCCCGCGAAGCCGGTGAGCGCGGCAGAGAGCGCGAAGGCGGTGAGCTTCACCCGCGCGACCGGCACGCCCATGGTGCGCGCCGCCGTCTCGCTGTCGCGCACCGCCATCATGGCGAGGCCGAGCGGCGAGCGCAGGATGTTGCGCACGGCGAGCATCGACAGCACGGCGACGATGAGGACGATGTAATAGAGCTTCAGTTCGGTATCCGCTTGCCAGCCGAAGATGTTGATCTTGGAGACATAAATGCCGGAGGCACCGTTGGTTAGGCTCTCCCAGCGCAGCAGCACCTCGGTGACGATGAAGGCGTAGGCGAGGGTCGCGATGGCGAGGTAGATGCCCGAGAGGCGCAGGGCCGGGATGCCGATGACGACGCCGGTTGCCGCCGCGACCGCGCCGGCCGCGAGCAGGGCGACGGGGAAGGGCACACCCGCCTTTTCGAGCAAGGCGGAGATATAGACGCCGACGGCGAGGAAGACGGCGTGGCCGAGCGAGATCTGCCCGCAATAGCCCGAGAGCAGCATCAGCCCCGCGCCCGCGACGACATAGATGCCGGTGAAGACGGCCTGGCCGAGGAGATACTCGGGCGTCACCAGCGGGCCGATCAGCAGGACGAGCGCGAGGAGCACGTACCAGAACGCCATCGGCCCGTCGCGGAAGAGACGGATGTCGATCAGGTAGTCGGTCTTCTTGTGGAACTTCACGGCGTGCTCTTCATCTCTGCCTTCAGGCCCGCTCGCGGAGATCGACGCCGAAGAGGCCTTGGGGGCGTACCATGAGAAGCGCCAGCATAACAATGTATGCGGCGACGTTCTTGAAGCCCTCGGGCAGATAGAGCCCGGCCAGCTCCTCCGCCACGCCGATGATGAGCCCGCCGAGGATCGCACCCGGGATCGAGCCGAAGCCGCCGATGACGGCGGCCGGAAAGGCCTTCAGGCCGACGAAGCCCATGTTGACGTGCACGAAATGGCTGGGCGCCAGGAGGATGCCCGCGACGCAGGCGACCCCCGCGCCGATGCCCCAGGCGGCGGAGAACATCGCCTTGATCGGGATGCCGACATAGCCGGCCGCGAGCTGGTTCTGCGAGGTCGCTTGCAGCGCCACGCCGAGCCGGGTGAAGCGGAAGAAGAGATAGAGGAGGGCGACGAGGCCGATGGTCGCGACGACCACGGCGATGTGCTCCCAGCTCACCGTGACGCCCGAGAACGTCACGGTCTTGCCGGTCATGGGGTTCGAGAGCGCGTGGGTCTCGGTCCCCCAACCGGGCACCATCGAGGCGAGCGCGCGCA
>CAZBRE010000307.1:0-2468 GCA_964494065.1 uncultured Alphaproteobacteria bacterium | reverse complement strand
GAGATGCGCCGCTACGGCTACGACGAGCGGATTGCGACCGGCGTCGTGGCCTCGGGCGGCACGCTCGGTGTGTTGATCCCGCCATCGGTGATCCTGATCGTCTATGCCATCATTGCCGAGCGGAACGTGCCGGAGCTCTTCGCCGCCGCGATGATCCCGGGCATCATCGCGGCGATCCTTCATATCGCGGTGATCGTGGCGATCGTTCAGCTGCAGCCCGAGCGCATGCCGAACAGCCCCTCCATGCCGTGGAACGAGAGGAAATGGGCGCTTCTCGGCCTGTGGAAGGTGGTGATCCTCTTCGGCATTGCGATCGGCGGGATCTATTCAGGGTACATGACGCCGATCGAGGCGGCGGGCATCGCAGCACTGGCGGCCATTATCATCTCCTTCGCCACCGGGGCGATGAAATGGAGAGGGCTGGCGGACTCCTTGCTGGAGACGATCTGGACCACAGGCATGCTGTTCTTCATTGTCATCGGCGCCTTCATCTTCAGCTATTTCATGGTCCTGACGCGGCTGCCGAACGCGCTTGCCGACTGGGTCCAGGGTCTGCAGATGGCGCCCTGGCTGGTGATCATGATGATGGTCGCCTTCTACATCGTGCTCGGCTGCTTTCTCGATGCGATCAGCATGATCCTGATCACCGTGCCGGTCTTCCTGCCGCTCGCCCAGGGGCTGGGCTACGACGCCGTCTGGTTCGGCATCCTGGTGCTGGTGGTGGTGGAGGTGGGCATGATCACGCCGCCCGTTGGGCTCAACATCTTCGTCATCCGGGCGCAGCTACCCGACGTGAAGCTGACGGACGTCTATTGGGGTATCGTGCCGTTCCTGGCGGCGGCTGCGGGATTGGTCGCGCTCCTGATGTTCTTCCACGATCTCGCCCTGTGGCTGCCGCAACAGCTTTACAAGGGCGGCTGACCCAACCGGGACGGTCGGTGCGATGGACGATATTCCAGACGGCTACGACCTTCTCGATCGCAAGAGCCCGTTCATGGAGCCGATCGGGCCGGTCTACCGGAAGGTCGATGGGCGGAGGCTGAGTCTTGGCGTGCGGATCGCCGAGCGGCATACCAATGCCCGCGGCCTCGTGCATGGCGGGCTGTTCGCCACCTTGTCCGACCTCGCCATGGGCTATGCGCTGGGCGTCGCCGAGAATGCGCCCAAGAGCGGGGTGACAGCGAGCCTGACGATCGACATTCTGGGCAGCGCCAAGATCGGCGACTGGCTGGAGGTGCGCGCCGAGGCCAAGCGCGTCGGCGGCAAGCTTGCCTTCAGCGCCTGTGACATGCTGGTGGACGGGACGACGATCGGGCAGGGCACGGCGGTCTACCGGGTCTCGCGCTAGGCGGGACGCTTGCTTTCGCCGGGGCTTGGCCTAGCTCGCTACGAGAAACGATTGCAAAGGGAGGCGTCGCAATGCCGGTGATCGACGGGGTCAAGAAGCTCAAGAAGGAGATGACCGAATGGCGGCGGGATCTCCACGCCCATCCCGAGCTCGGCTTCAAGGAGGAGCGGACGGCCGATGTCGTGGCCGAGAAGCTCGAGAGCTTCGGCATTCCCATCAACCGGGGTCTCGCCAAGACGGGCGTCATCGGCACGCTCACCCGCGGCAGCTCAAAGCGCGCGATCGCGCTGCGCGCCGACATGGACGCGCTGCCGCTGCAGGAAAAGAACAGCTTCGCGCATAAATCGAAGCACGACGGCAGGATGCATGCCTGCGGCCATGACGGGCACACCGCGATGCTGCTGGGCGCGGCCAAGTACATCGCCGATGCTGGCGACTTCGACGGCACCGTCCACTTCATCTTCCAGCCCGCCGAGGAGGGCGGCGGCGGGGGCAAGGTGATGGTCCGCGAGGGGCTGTTCAAGAAGTTCCCCTGCGAGGGTGTCTACGGCATGCACAACTGGCCGGGCATGGAGGCAGGGGTGATCGGCGTGCGGGCCGGGCCGATGCTCGCCTCGGCCGATTTCTTCAGCATCACCATCACCGGCGTGGGCGGGCACGGCGCCATGCCGCACCGGGCGAACGATCCCGTCGTGGTCGGCGCGGAGATGGTCTCGGTGCTGCAGACGATCGCCAGCCGCTCGGCCGATCCGGTCGATGCGGTGGTGGTCAGCGTCACCCAGTTCCATGCCGGAAGCGCCGGCAATGTGATCCCCGACGAGGCCAAGCTGAGCGGCACCTGCCGGACCTTGTCCGATGCGGGCCGCGACATGGTCGAGGAGCGCATGCGCGCCATCGTCAAAGGCGTGGCCGAGGCGCATGGGGTGAGGGCCGATATCCGCTATCACCGCGGCTATCCGGTGCTGATCAACAGTGCGGATGAGACCGAGCGGGCGCGCCGCGCCGCCGCCAAGGTGGTCGGGGACGACAATGTCGTGATCGATCCGCCGCCGGAGATGGGCGCGGAGGACTTCGCCTATATGCTGCAGGAAAAGCCCGGCTCCTACGTCTGGCTCGGCAA
>CAZBRE010000306.1:0-2484 GCA_964494065.1 uncultured Alphaproteobacteria bacterium | reverse complement strand
CAAACGTGGCGACATCGACGCCATCGTCATGTCGGCGTCGCGGCGCGACCGGCCGTCGGGCTGGAACTGGCGCGCATAGGTGCGGTCGGGGCACGGCCCGTCTCAATGGCGCCAGAACGGCTTCCACGATTCTTGCAGCGCCTCTTCGCGGGTGATGCCGATATCCCTCAGGGCGTGCGCGTCCAGCTGCCGCAACCGGTCACGCTGACGCGCCCGCTCGTGCCAGAGCAGCACGAGGGCGAGCAGCCGGCGCGGTCGCCACGGCTTCGTCGCGACGAAAAAGTGCCGGCTGACGCGCACGGTGTTGGGATGACGGGTGATGATCGTGGGTCGGGGTCTGGCCATGGACGCCCTCCTTGTCCCCACATGGGGAGAGAAGAGCAACGCTTGGCCGCGACGCCGCGACTGACCGGGCGGTTGCAGGGAGCCCGGTAAGATGTGATATGCGCACCGCGGGGCGATCGGTCAATAGTGAATCACGATCCGACGTTCAATCCGGCCGTCTCCAGGGCCTCGACGATGTGTTGCCGCGTGGTCGCCTTCAGCCGCAAGCGAAAGAGCCCCTCGGTCCACCGGAAGTCTTGGGCCAGCGATCCGACCTCCTCGGCGGCAGCTTTCGCGTCGTCCAGCCTGTCTAAGGCGATGAGGCTAGCGATACGAATCAGCCGGGCGAACGAGGTGTTTGCGTTGATCTCCGCATCGGCGCTGATGTCGAGGGCCTTTTGCGCCCAGTCGAGCGCCGCCTCATGGGCACCGGCGTCGAAATACGCGCCGGCCAGCTGCGAATAGAATGTCGCCGACCGCGGATCGTGCGGACTGATCCGCAGGGTGTTCTCGATATGCGGAATGCCTTCCGCCGGACGCCCCGCCCACACCAGCGCAGTGCCGGCGGAGAAGGTCGCGTCGACGTCGATGGGGTTCAGGGCGATGGCCCGCTTCAGCTCCTCGATCGGCCGGTCGATCTGTCCGTGCCAGACGAGGGCCAGCGCGTGCAACGTGTGCGAAAACGCATCGCCTTCGTCGAACTGCACCGCGGCGCGCGCGTGTTCGAGCATGGTTTTGGCGGCGGCAGCCGGGTTGGGGCATAGGTTGAGCCACAGCTCACGATGGTAGCTGAGCGCCAGTTTGGCGTAAGCCTTCGCATAGCCCGGCTCGAGGTCGATGGCCCGCTGCAGCAGCTCCCGTGCCCGCGGTATGGAGGCGGGGTTGAGGTCGTTCGTGGCCGCCGCGCCGCGCAGATAGTAGTCCCAGGCGTCGAGGTTCGCCGGTGCCTTGGCCGCAGACTTCTCGCGTTCCGCGCGCTCGAGCTCCGGGACCAGCGTGGCGACGATGCGGTGCGTCATCTCGTCCTGCAGGTCGAATATTTCCGAAAGTTCCCGGTCGTAGCGCTCGGCCCAGGCGTGGTGTCCGGTTTCGGCGTTTATGAGCTGTGCGGTGGTGCGGACCCGGTTCCCGGCCTTGCGGACGCTGCCTTCCAGGATGTATCGAGCGCCGAGCTCCGATCCGACTTTGCGGATATCGCTGATTTGTCCCTTGTAGGAGAAGGTCGAGTTGCGCGCGATGACGGGAAACGATTTCCACATCGACAGCGCGGTGATGATGTCCTCGGTCAGACCATCGGCGAAGTATTCCTGTTCCGGGTCGCCGGACAGGTTCTGGAAGGGCAGAACCGCGACCGCGGGCCGCCGGAAGATCGCCTGCACGGCGGGCGTCGCTGACGTGTCGGTCCCCCCGTCGGGCTGCTCGACGCGGTAGACGTGGACCGGCTCGACGATGTTCTTCAGCGAGTGCTCGCCCAGATCGGTGAACGTCACGTCGAGCTTGTTGCGGACGCTGCCATAGGTCATCTCGGAGACGAAGATGCTGCCGGGCTTGGCCAGCCCCTCCAGCCGCGCCGCGATATTGACCCCGTCGCCGTACAGGTCGTCGCCGTCGACGATTACGTCCCCGAGATTTATGCCGATCCGGAGTTGGATCCGGCGGTCGTCCGGGACCGGGGCGTTGCGGCTGCCCAGCGACCGCTGCACGTCGACGGCGTACTCGACGGCGTCTACAGCGCTTGGGAACTCGATCAGGATACCGTCGCCGGTCGTCTTGACGATGCGCCCGCCATATTCCGCGACCTTCGGATCGAGCAGCTCGGTTCGCAGCGTTTTCAGCTCGGCGAGTGTGCCGACTTCGTCCGCGCCCATCAACCGGCTATAGCCGACCACATCGGCGGCCAGGATCGCCGTAAGTTTGCGCTGCACGCGGGCTTCGGCCATTCGGCGGTGCCTCACTTCGGGCAAAACCCGAAATTTTCAGGAATTGCCCGATAGAGTGTCCATGATGGCCGTAGGCCAGGCAAGTCGCGCCTGAACCGCGGCTGAACGGTCGCCTCAGGTCCGGTTCAGCGCGCATCGGTCATGCTCCGCGCGAACGATCACCTCTCGCGCCGGAGCCCGGCCATGAGTATCTGTCTGACCCTCGCCGTTTTCATCGGCA
>CAZBRE010000305.1:0-2528 GCA_964494065.1 uncultured Alphaproteobacteria bacterium | reverse complement strand
CAGAGGGACAGCAAAACCGGCTTCGGTGTTGTCCGCCCGACGAACTAGGGGAAGCACGCCTTTGCGCGTGCAGGGCGGTTGCCGAAAGACGGGGGGGAACTCGGATTGTTTCTGCGCCGCGGTTCATTTGCGCGACGTAAACCTGGCCAGGCCCTCGTTCCAGTCGAGGGCGGTCGGCTCCCCAGCATTTATCTCGGCACCTCCACGCCAAAAGCCAAGCGCGAGCTTCCCGCCGTCTATCTCTGCGAAGGCCATGAGGGCGCGAGCGGCCGGCTGAAATGGCTCGCCAGCACCTGCGTTGCCGGCGTCGTCGGCGTCTGTCTGATCGGCGTTGCCGTCTATGCCTCGATGAACATGTCCGACGGCAAGGGCATGGTGAGCTCGATCAAGCGCGCGAGCCTCGCCGCGATGAGGCCGATGCGCAGCGCCACCGTCGCCCGTGACGGTCAGAGCGCCACCACCGACAAAGGCGATCGCATCCAGCTCACGGCGAGCGGCTTCACCAACCGCGATGTCATCCACGAGACCCTAATCCAGCACCAGGGCGCCCGTGAATACATCACCATCAAGCCCTACGTTCGTATCGTAGCGGGGCTCGCCACCACCCAGCCGGACGACGACGACGACCTTCCTCCCTTCAATCCTTTCAAGCTCTATTCCAACTCGACGCCCGTCGGCAGCGACGGCACCGCCTCCGCCGGTGCGCCGCAGGCCGTCGATCTCGCCTTCACCGAACTTCCGCGTGGCGCGCTCCCCCAAGAAGACGGGGTCGAGCTCAAGCCCGATGAGATCAATCAGATCGTCGCCGAGGCCGCCGAGAATTTCGCTTATGCCGACATGGCGCGAGGGAGCGGCGACGCCACCGGCTCGTTGTTGAAACCCGTTGCTTACCGCCCCGCCGGCGACGGCACCAACCCCTCGCCGCTCGCCCCGAACATCACCGTGATTCATAAGATGGCGGATGCCGACGACGATGCCGGCGACGAGATCGACAGCGATCTCGGTGAGGGCGCCGAGACCAAGACCATCAAGGTCGGCCGCGGCGACACCTTGATGGGCCTCATCATCAAGACCGGCGCCGATGCGGGTCAGGCCAGGGCCATCGTCGATGCGCTCGAACCCAAATTTGCCGCCGACGATCTGAAGCCCGGCCAGAAGATCCGCGTCACCCTCGTGCCCGCCCCTGGTGACACGGACGACATGGAGCCGGTCAGAGTTGGCGTATTCGCGTCCGGGGCGTACCTCGGCGGCGTCGCGCGCAACAACCGGGGCGACTTCATCGTCGCCGACGAGGCCGGCGTGATTTCCCCCGAAGACAGCGCCAAGCAGCAGCGCGCCACGCTCTACACGAGCTTCTATCACGCGGCCATGAGCCAGCACATTCCGTCTGAGACTATTCTCAAGCTGCTCCGGGTCCATTCCTATGACGTCGATTTCAAGCAGAAGGTTAAGCCTGGCGACGGCTTCGACGTGTTCTTTGATGTGCCCGACATCGCGGACGATCGCGACAGCATCGGCGAGGTGCTCTACACCTCGATGACCGTCGACGGCATGACGCGGAGCTTCTATCGCTTCCGCACCCCTGACGGTCTCGTCGACTACTACGACCCCGAAGGGAACAGCGCCAAGAAGTTCCTGATGCGCAATCCCGTCAAGGGCGGCCGCTACACCTCCGGCTTCGGCATGCGCCGCCATCCGCTGCTCGGCATCAATCGCATGCACACCGGCGTCGACTGGGCCGCGCCCTCGGGCACCCCGATCCTCGCCGGCGCCGACGGCACCGTCGAGCGTGCGGGACGCCAGGGCGGCTACGGTAACTATGTCCGCATCCGCCACGCCAACGGCTTCGCCACCGCTTACGGCCACATGTTGCGCTTCGCCGCGGGCCTCGTCCCCGGCCTTCATGTCAAGCAGGGGCAGGTGATCGGCTATGTCGGCTCGACCGGCTACTCCACCGGGCCCCACTGCCACTACGAGATCCTGGTCAACAACAAATTCGTCAACCCCATGACCATCCAGGTCCCGCGCGGCCTCCAACTCACCGGCCGGCAACTGGCAGAATTCCAGAAGGAGCGCCGCCGCATCGACGAGCTCCGCCAACTGGATCCGGTGACCAACCGCGTCGCCCAGGTCGCGCAGTAACTTCCCAGCCGAGCCTGCTCGCTTCCCTCCTTTTCTCTCCTCCCCTCTTTTTGCCGATTTGCGCACAAGCCTTGCGCTCGCAACGCGTGATTTCCGCCCTCGGCCCTTGGCGGGGGTCGGGAAAACTGTGCTTGCCAAGCGCCGAGCGTAATCCGATGCTTACCGTGCCGTGGTAGATTCGCCCTCTTCGAACGCTCAATCCTAGGAGGACACATGCGAAAGCTGATCACTGCCGGCGCGATGGCGGCGGCATTTCTCGCTGCCGGCGTCATCGCCGGGCCCGCGAGCGCGACGCCGCTGACAGGCGCCGCAACGCTTCCGGCGCAAAGCCAAAGCTCGTCGCCCATTCAGAATGTCGCCTGCTGGTGCGGCCGCTATCGCTGCGC
>CAZBRE010000304.1:0-2568 GCA_964494065.1 uncultured Alphaproteobacteria bacterium | reverse complement strand
CGCGGCACCACCATGTCGAGCATGCCATGCTCGAAGAGATGCTCGGCGCGCTGGAAGTCGTCGGGCAGCTGCTCGCGGATCGTCTCCTCGATGACGCGCCGGCCGGCGAAGCCGATCACCGCCCCGGGCTCGGCGATCGCGATATCGCCCAGCATGGCGAAGGAGGCCGACACACCGCCCGTCGTCGGGTCGGTCATCAGCACGATGTAGGGCAGGCCCGCCTCGCGCACCTCCTCGACCGCGATCACGGTGCGCGGCATCTGCATGAGCGACAGGATGCCTTCCTGCATGCGCGCGCCGCCCGAGGCCGGGATGACCAGAAGCGGCGCCTCCTGCAGCACGGCGAGGCGCGCCGCGGCGATGAAGCCCTCGCCCACGGCGATGCCCATCGAGCCCGCCATGAACTCGAAATCGAGCGCCGCGACGACCAGCGGCAGCCCGCCGATCTTGCCGTGCGCGACGACGATCGCGTCGTTGTGTTCGGTCGCCGACTGCGCCTCCTTCAGCCGATCGACATAGCGCTTGCGGTCGCGGAACTTGAGCGGATCGACGACGGTCTCGGGCAGCTCGATCGTCTGGTAAGCGCCGCCATCGTAAAGCGAGGCGAGCCGCTCTTTCACGTTCAGCCGCATGTGATGATTGCAGTGCGGGCAGACGCGCAGATTGGCCTCGAGCTCGCGATGGAAGATCATCTGGTCGCAAGCCTGGCATTTGATCCAGAGATTGTCCGGAACGTCCCGGGTGACCAGCTTGCGGATGCGCGGCCGGACGATGTTGGTGAGCCAGCTCATATCGCTCTCGTTCCTCCTCGCGCCCGGGTCCCTACGCCTTAAACATTGCGTGCACTGTGAACGGCCTGGGCCAGCGCGCTTACGGTTTTCTCTACGCCCTCGACCAGACCCGGACCAGCACGGCCGTCCGCACCGAGCCCTTTCGCGATCTGCTCGACGATCGCCGTGCCCACCGCCGCGCCGTCCGCGACCCGCGCCACCTCTGCTGCCTGCTCCGGCGTCCTGATCCCGAAGCCGGCCGCCAGTGGCAATGTGGTGTGCCGGCGCACCGCCGCCAAGGCGGCCGTGAGCTCCTCGATCCCCGCCGACTTGCCGCCGGTGATCCCGGTGACCGCGACATGGTAGACGAAGCCGCCGGCAGCTTTAAGGATCGCCTTGAGCCGCGCCTCGTCGCTGGTCGGCGTCACCAGCCGCACGAGATGCAGCCCATGGTCCCTCGCGAAGGGAAGGAGGTCCTCGTCCTCCTCGGGCGGCAGGTCGATGACGATCAGCCCGTCCACCCCTGCGGCCGCGGCGTCCTTCGCGAAAGTTTCCGCGCCATAACTGTAGATCGGGTTAAAATAGCCCATCAGGACGAGGGGGGTCTCGGCGTCCTCGGCCCGGAAGTCCCGCACCATCGCCAGGGTCTTGTGCATATTCGCTCCGGCCGCCAGGGCGCGTTCGGAGGCGAGCTGGATCGCCGGGCCGTCGCCCACCGGGTCGGAAAACGGCATGCCGAGTTCGATGATATCGGCGCCCGCCTTCGGCAGGGCCCGCAAGACCGCGCGCGAAGTCGCGTCGTCCGGATCGCCCGCCGTCACGAAGGCAATCAGCGCCCCACGATCTTGAGCTTTCAGCGCCGCAAAGCGATCGCCGATCCGGTCAAGATTTGACTTTCCGGTCACAGCTCGACGCCCAGCCGCTCGGCCACGGAGAAGACGTCCTTGTCGCCGCGCCCGCACATGTTCATGACCAGCAGATCGTCGCCCGAAAGCTCGCCCGCGATGCGTTGCACGTGCGCGAGCGCGTGTGCCGGCTCGAGCGCCGGGATGATGCCCTCGGTCTTGGCGCAAAGCTGGAACGCCTCGAGCGTTGCCTCGTCGGTCGCGGACACGTATTCCACGCGGCCGCTTTCGTGCAGCCAAGCGTGCTCGGGCCCGATGCCCGGATAGTCGAGCCCGGCGGAGATCGAATGCGCCTCGATGATCTGGCCGTCGTCGTTCTGCAAAAGATATGTGCGGTTGCCGTGCAGCACGCCGGGCCGCCCGCCGGCGAGCGAGGCCGCGTGCTCACCCGTCTCGACGCCGTGTCCCGCCGCCTCGACGCCGATGAGCCGCACGTCCGGGTCGTCGAGGAAAGGGTGGAAGAGCCCCATCGCGTTCGAGCCGCCGCCGATGCAGGCGACCAGGATGTCGGGCAGGCGGCCCTCGGCCTCCATGATCTGTGTCCGCACCTCGTTGCCGATCACCGACTGAAAATCGCGCACCATGGCGGGATAGGGATGCGGGCCCGCAACCGTGCCGATCACATAAAAGGTGTCCTCGACATTGCTCACCCAATCGCGCAGCGCCTCGTTCATCGCATCCTTCAAGGTCCGCGAGCCCGAGCTGACGGGCTTCACTTCGGCGCCGAGCAGCTTCATGCGAAAGACGTTGGGCGCTTGGCGTTCGATATCGACCTCGCCCATATAGACCGTGCAGGGCAGGCCGAAGAGCGCCGCCACCGTTGCCGTCGCCACGCCGTGCTGGCCCGCGCCGGTCTCGGCGATGATCCGCGTCTTGCCCATGCGCCGCGCCAG
>CAZBRE010000303.1:0-2631 GCA_964494065.1 uncultured Alphaproteobacteria bacterium | reverse complement strand
GGCATTGCGGCGGACGGCGCGTCCATGGAAACGCCCGAGGCTGGTGCGGCGGTCGGCGCGCGCATGGGCAAGGTCGACGGCCACGCCAAGATCGTCGGCAGCGAGATCTACGGCGACGACGCGGCGCCGGACGATGCGCTGTGGCTGCGTGTGGTGCGCAGCCCTCATGCGCGGGCGCGGTTCTCGCTGGGCGACCTCGAGGATTTGAAGGCCAGCTATCCGGGGCTGGAGGCAGTTCTGACGGGCTTGGATATTCCCGGCAGCAATTCCTTCGGCGTCTACCCGGTCGGCAAGGACCAGCCGGTCTTGGCCCTGGGCGAGGTGCGCTATCGCGGCGAGGCGGTGCTCGCCCTGGTCGGCGACAAGACAAGCGTCACCGCAATCCGCGACGAGGAGGTGCCGATCACCTGGGACTTGCTGGAGCCGGTGATCGGCGTCGAGGCCGCCGGCGCGGACGGAGCGGCGCTGGTTCAGGAGGCCAAGCCCGGCAATGTGCTCGCGCGCGGTTTCGTCCAGAAGGGCGATATCGACGAAGGCTTTGCGGCCGCCGATCATGTCGTCGAGGGCGAATTCCAGACCTCCTTCGTCGAGCACGCCTATATCGAGCCCGAGGCCGGCTGGGCGCGGCGGGTCGGCGAGCGCATCGAGCTCCATGTCAGCACCCAGGCGCCCTACATGGACCGCGACGAGACAGCGCATGTCCTCGGCATCGAGAAAGAGCAGGTACGCGTGGTGCCGACCGCCTGCGGCGGCGGCTTCGGCGGCAAGCTCGACGTCGCGGTGCAGCCGCTGATCGCGCTGGCAGCGTGGCGGCTCGACCGGCCGGTGCGCTGCGCCTTCACCCGGCCCGAGAGCATGGCGTCCTCGACCAAGCGCCATCCGGCGCGGATGACGGCGCGGGCCGGCTGCACGGCGGACGGCAGGATCACCGCGTTCCAATTCCACGGCGATTTCGACACCGGCGCTTATGCGTCGTGGGGACCGACCGTGGCCGACCGCGTGCCCGTGCATGCGACCGGCCCCTATTTCGTGCCGCATCTGAAGAACACCAGTACGGCCTTGCACACCAACGCGCCGCCCTCGGGGGCGTTCCGGGGCTTCGGCGTGCCGCAATCGGCAATCGCCTATGAGGGGCTCTATGACGAGCTTGCCGATTTGTGCGGCATCGATCAGCTCGAGTTCCGCCTGATCAATGCGCTGCGGCCCGGCCAGCCGACCTCGACCGGCCAGATCATCGAGACCAGCGCACCGCTCGCCAACTGCCTGGAGGCGATGAAGCCGCGCTGGCAGGCGCTTGCGGACGAAGTTACCGCCTTCAATGCTAGCGCGAATGGCATTCGCCGCGGCATCGGCATTGGCGGCATGTGGTACGGCTGCGGCAACACCTCGATGTCGAACCCCTCGACCATGCGCATCGGCATCAACGCCGAGGGCCGACCGACGCTCTACAACGGCGCGGTGGATATGGGGCAGGGGCCCAACACGATCATGGTGCAGATTGCCGCCGATGCGCTCGGCGTGCCCGCTGCCACCTTCGACGTCGTGATGGGCGATACCGATCTGACCGCCGATGCCGGCAAGTCGTCGGCCTCGCGCCAGACCTTCGTATCGGGCAAGGCGGCGCAGCTCGCGGGCGAGGATCTCCGCCGGCAGATCCTGCGTCTCGCCAATGTGGGCGACGATGCGTCGATCGAACTGACCGAGGGTCGGATCGTCATCCGCGACGGCGCAGGCGAGCGCGAGATCGACCTTTCGTCGCTGAATGCGAACGACATCGGTGATGTGCTAATCGGGGAGGGGACCTTCGATCCGCCGACCACGCCGCTCGACGAGAACGGCCAGGGCAGCCCCTATGCGACCTACGGTTTCGGCGCGCATATCGCGGTGGTCGAGGTCGACGAGGCGCTGGGTACGGTGAAGGTGCTGCGCATCGTTGCCGGGCACGATGTGGGCAAGGCGGTCAACCCGGTGCAGGTGGAGGGGCAGATCCATGGCGGCGTCGCGCAGGGCTTGGGCCTGGCGCTGATGGAGGAATACATCCCCGGCCGCACCGAGAACCTGCACGACTATCTCATTCCCACCTTCGGCGACGTGCCGCCGATCGAGACCATTCTGATCGAGGACCCGGAACCGCTCGGGCCTTATGGGGCCAAGGGCATCGGCGAACAGGCGCTGATCCCGACTGCGGCTGCGATCTTCGGCGCCATCCGCAATGCGACCGGCGCGCGCATCCGCTTCGCGCCGGCGACCCCGCACCGGGTCCGCGCTGCGATCCTCGAGGCCCGCAAGCAGACGAGCAAGCAGATTTAGGAGTGCCAGCCATGCCTGACGACACAGCACGCGCGAAAGACAAGGCGGGAGAAGGCCTCGTCACCTGCGATGCCTGTCCGGTGCTCTGCCGCATTCGCGAAGGGCGCTCGGGCGCCTGCGACCGCTACGGCAATGTCGGCGGCGCGTTGACGCGGCTCGACCCCTTCGTGGTCACCCAGCGCGTGGCGGAGAAAGACGGCGGTCTCGTCGCCTTCGGCAAGGAGGACTGGGACGGCGGCATCGTCGCGGGCGCGCCGACCTTCGTGACCGGCATCGGCTCGGGCACGACCTATCCCGACTACAAGCCCGCGCCCTTCATCG
>CAZBRE010000302.1:0-2636 GCA_964494065.1 uncultured Alphaproteobacteria bacterium | reverse complement strand
CCGAATGGGAGAAGGCCGCGCGGGGACCCGACGGCCGCCGCTTTCCCTGGGGCGATACGTTCGATGCAAGCAAGCTCAACAGCCACGATGCCGGGCCCTTCGACACCGTGCCGGTCGGCCGCTATCCGGCGGGTGCCAGCGTCTACGGGCTGCTCGATCCGGCCGGTCAGGTCTTCGAATGGACGGCGACGCAGAGCCGTCCCGGCCGCTACATCGTCAAGGGCGGATCGTGGGACGACAAGGGCTGCGGCATCTGCCGACCCGCCGCCCGCCACAGCCGCCCCGCGGCGATCAAGCACATTCTCGTCGGCTTCCGCCTCGTCCGGGAGGCCAAATAGATGCACGGGCGTTTGGCTCCCCACGGCAATGCACTAAACTGCAGGCGGAGTATCTATCGGGCGGCGCGGCAACGGGGCAGTGCACCGGGACCGAAGCGATGAGTGACAGAACCAAGGCCAAGTCCAAGAAAAAGAAGCAGCCGGCGGCGAATGAAGCCGCGGCCGGCAGCGCGTCCGACGATCCGTTCGCCACGGCGCCGGCAACGATGAACAAGGCCGCCCGCATCGAGGCGATCGACTACGATGCCCTGTCGACCGAGCGGCTGGAGGCGATGGCGGCGGCGGCCGAAGAGGTGATCAACTGCCACCGCGTGCTCGCCAAGACCGGCGACAATATCGTCGGCGAGCTCCTGCGCGACATCGAGACCTTTTATGAGTGGGACCACTATCCCGACGGCGACGTCTACGACAGCGAAACGCACTCGCAGTTCTACTACCACGCCCATCCCGAGGACGAGCGGCCCGGCGAGCACGGCCATTTCCATACCTTCCTGCGGCCCGACGGTATGCCCGAGGGCATCACGCCCGCGAAGGTCCCGGACTACGAGCCCAAGGAAGACCCCGACGACGAGCTCAGCCATCTGATCGCGATCTCGATGGACAAGTTCGGCGTGCCGATCCGCCTCTTCACGGTCAACCGCTGGGTCTCCGCCGATGTCTGGTACGACGCCGAGGACGTCATCACCTTTCTCGACTATTTCGAGATGGACCTCGCCCAACCCTCCTGGCCGCTCAACCGCTGGATCACCGGCATGGTTCAGCTCTACCATCCCCAAATCGCCGCCCTGATCCGCGCGCGCGACGCCAAGGTGGCCGAATGGCAGGCGGCGCATCCGGACAAGAACGTCTTCACCGACCACAATCTGGAGACCACCTCACTCACCGCGATCGCGATCGACGATCACGTGCAGAAGATAACGGCGGCGCTGGAAAAACGCCGCTAGCCGCTAGAGCGCACCCACGCTCAACAACTGCCGCAGGGCGTGGTCGGCAAATTGCGGGCAAGCCAGCCCGGACGGCTCCCGCGCCCCATCATCCCTTCGGGCACGTCGCGCACATTGGTGAAGCCGTTGGCATCCAGAAAGCGTTTGCCGCGCGAGGAGCGGACGCCGCGTGCGCAGATGAGCGCGATCGGCCGCGTCTTGTCGCCGCCGGCAGCCTTGAGGATGTCACGCAGAAAGCCCCGTGCGCCCTGGGGGTGATGGATGGTGACCGTTTTGGCGCCCGCCGGCACGCCGGTCGCGCGCCATTCCCGCGGCGAGCGCACGTCGATCAGCACGATCTTGCCGGCGCGCGCCAGGGCGAACGCTTCGGGCGCACTCAGAGCATCGGTGGCCTCCGCGCCGGAAAGACCGATCGCCGCAAGGCCCACGGCCAGCATGACAACCACGCCCCGCAACACGGCCCTGCGAGCACGGTTCGCCGGCCCTTCTTTGCTTTGCCGTATCGGCATTGAGACGCTCCACGGTGCGACACGACCATAGCGCAGGGCCGCTGCCGCCGAACAGGCCGTGTGGCCGGCCGTCACCTGATTGTGACCCCGCGTTGATCGATAGGTGCTGGGGTGCGCCGCTGCCCTAATTCTGCCTGACCGCCACCTGGGCGCCGCCATTGTTTACGTTGACGGCGCGTTCGGGCGGCAGACAGACCGTGACGGTGGTGCCCACCCCCAGCTGGCTTTGCAGTTCGAGCGATCCGCCATGCGCCTCGGCAAGCGCCTTGCTGAGCGGCAGGCCGAGACCGGTGCCGGCACGGCGGCGGGTCAGCGCGCCGTCGATCTGTCCGAACCGCGCCATCGCGGTTGCGATGTCCTCGGGCGCGATGCCGATGCCGGTGTCGCTCACCTGAAAGACGATCCCGCCGCGCTCCGGGGTCCAGGCTCTGACCGTTACCGTGCCCCCGGGATCGGTGAACTTGATGGCGTTCGACAGCAGGTTGACGACGATCTGCTTCAACTTCACCTTGTCGCCACGGATCGCGGCGAGGTCGGGCTTTAGGTCGCGCTTGAGCGTGAGCTTTGCGGTCTCCGCCCGCTCGGCGATGATCCGCAGGGCCGAGCCGACGATATCGGCGAAATCGATCGTCTCGTCATTGAGCTCGAAGTGGCCGGCTTCGATCTTTGAGAGATCGAGAATGTCGTTGATCAGGTGAAAGAGATGCTCGCCGCTCAGATGAATGTCGGAGACGTATGCGCGATAGCGCGGGTCGCCGATCGGACCGAACATCTCGTCGTCCATGATCTGGGAAAAGCCGATGATGGCGTTGAGCGGCGTGCGCAGCTCGTGGCTCATATTGGCA
>CAZBRE010000301.1:0-2647 GCA_964494065.1 uncultured Alphaproteobacteria bacterium | reverse complement strand
GCCACCTCGGCATCGAGGTTGTTCATCAGCATGCGCATCGGCGCCTCGGTGGTCCAGGAGCGGCAGGAAAGCTCGCTGCCGGTCGGCGCCTTGATCTTGCGGGTGTTGTCCAGTCGCGGGTTCGCGGTCATGGGAGTTCCTCGTTTCCTCACAGATATGCGTTTATGCGTTTCTATTGCCGTTCGGCATGGTTGAAGCGGGCGCTGATGCGGTAGCGGTTGCTCGGATGGGTGAGCCAGGCGCGCGAGGCAACAAGGCCCTGCGACCAGGTGCGCCGATTGAGCTGCAGGCACGGCTCGTCCGGCCCGATCTCGAGCAACCTTTGCACGCGCTTGTCCGGCAGCACCGCTTCGAGCGTGTGCTCGACCTCGCTCAGGGGTGCGTGACGCATCAGATATTCGTTCGGCGTGGTCTCGGTGAAATCGACCGAGAGATAGTCGGGCGCCACGGCGGGATTGACGTAGCGGTCTTCGAGCTGGATCGCCACGCCATCCTCGCGGTGGATCAGCAGCGTGTGGAAGACCTCGCTCTCCCTCGGCACGCCGAGCGCCTCGGCAACACCGGCTGTAGCCGGCAGCGCGCCCGCCTCGACGACGGTGTTGCTGTAGCTATGTCCGCGTTCGCGGATCTCGTCGGCGATGTTGCGGATGCGCAAAAGCTCGAGCGACGGCCGCGGATCGGCGACGAAAGTCCCGACCCCCTGCATGCGGTCGATGCGCCCGGCGTTCGCAAGCTCGCGCAGCGCACGGTTCACCGTCATGCGGCTTGCGCCCAGCTCGCGCACCAGCTCGTTCTCCGAGGGAATGCGCTGGGCCGGCGCCCAGTCGCCCGCATCGACCTTGTCCAGGATGTAGCGCTTGACCTGCTGGTAGAGCGGCTCGGCCTTGGCGCCCATCGTGTTTGTGGTCTTGGCCTTGCTCATGCGCCCGCCTCCTGGCGCAACCCGAGATAGGCCTCGACGAGCGCTGGATTGTCGCGGGCTTCGGCCGCCGGGCCCTTCCAGACCTCGCGGCCCGATTCCAGCACGCAGACCGTATCGGCGATCTCAAGCGCCCGCTCGGTGCTCTGCTCGACCAGGAGGATCGTGATCCCTTCGGCTTTGAGCGCCTCGATCGCGGCGTAGCAGAGATCGACGATCTTCGGCATGAGGCCCAACGAGACCTCGTCGATGATCAGCAGCTTCGGCTCGGCCATCAGCGCCCGGCCGATCGCCAGCATCTGCTGCTCGCCACCCGACATCGAGCCGGCGAGCTGGTCGAGCCGTTCGGCAAGGCGTGGAAAAAGCTCCAACACCCTCGCGCGTCCCGCCGCCACCTTGTCGCGGTCGTGGATGTAGCCGCCGATGGTGAGGTTTTCGTCGACCGTCAGGTCCTGGAAGAGCTGGCGGCCTTCGGGCGCCACCGCAATCCCGCGGCGCACGCGTTTCCTCGCCGGTTCCTTCGTGATGTCGTCGCCGTCGAAAAGGATGCGCCCGCCGAACACCTCGACATGGCCGACGATCGCCATGATGGTCGAGCTCTTGCCCGCCCCGTTGGCGCCGACGAGCGCGAAGACCTCGCCCTCGCCCACCTCGAGATCGAGCCCGTCGACCGCGCGGAAGGCGCCGTAGCCGCAGCTCATCCCCTCAAGCTGCAGCATCGGAAACCTCCGTGCCGAGATAGGCCGCGCGCACGGTCGGCTCGGCCATCACGTCGCGCGGCGCGCCGTCGCCGATCAGCCTTCCGTTGTCGAGCACGACGAGGCGGTCGCAGATGCGCATCACCTCGCCCAGATTGTGCTCGATCAGGATGATCGTGAAGCCCTCGCCGTTGAGCGCGCGGATCGTATCGGCGAGCGTCGCCGCCTCTTCGCTGTTCAAGCCCGCCAGCGGCTCGTCGAGCAGCAGCACCGTGGGGTCGAGCGCCAGCGCGCGGGCAACCTCGAGGCGTTTCAGCACGCCGAGCGGCACCGCATCGGGACGCGCCTCGGCCTGATCGGCGATGCCGACACGATCGAGCAGCTCCAGCGCGCGCCGTGCCTCGGCCGCGCGGTCGAGCGCGAAGAGCGCACCCAGCGGCCCGCGCGTCTTCGCATAGCCTGCGGCGAAGCGGACATTCTCGGCCAAGCTGATCTCTCGGAAGGGCCGCACGAGCTGCTGCGAGAGGCCGAGCCCCGCCCGCACCCGCTGGTGCGTCGGCAGGGTGTGGATCGGCGCGCCGTTCAGCAGGATCTCGCCTTGCTCGGGGCTGACGATCCCGGTGACCGCGCGCATCACGGTCGTCTTGCCGGCGCCGTTCGGGCCGATCAGGCCGAGCAGCTCGCCCTCCGCCACGTCGAAGCTCACCCCGTCGACCGCGACCACGCCGCCGAAGCGCACCGTCACGTCGCGGATGGAAAGGATCGCGCTCACGCCGCCCCTCCCGCTGAAGCGCCGGCGGTCTTGCCGCCCCGCAGCGTCTCGAGCGCGGCGCGGATCAGCCCGGCGAGCCCGTGCGGCGCGAAGCGCATCATCAGGAACAGCAGCCCGCCATAGAACAGCAGCTTGTAGTCGCCGATGAACTGGAACCACAGCGGCAACATGGTCAGGAAAACGGCCGCGAAGATGACGCCAAGGATCGAGCCGATGCCGCCGAAGACGACAATCGACAGCACCGTGATCGAGGGGATG
>CAZBRE010000300.1:0-2650 GCA_964494065.1 uncultured Alphaproteobacteria bacterium | reverse complement strand
TCGTCTCCGCCGTCACCGCCACCGCCGGGCTCCTCGCCCTGGCGCTGGCCGTCGAGGGCCACTGGCGCGCGCCCATCCCGGCCTGGTCGCGCCTGGCGCTCGCCGCCGCCGGCCTCGCGCTCCTGTCGTCGCGCTGGGAAGCGATCGCCGCGGGGGCGGTGATTATTGCTGTGTTGTGGGCGCTGCCGATCAGCGGCATGCGAACCCGCCCCGGCACGATGCGACAATAACTGAGCGTTATGCTCAATCGTGCAGTGTGGCGGATGGTGATCCCGGGATACGCGCGTACCCCGGGGTCGTGGCAGCCTACTTCTTGCCGCCCTTGCTGCGACCGGTATCGCCGCGGCCCGGGTTCGGAACACGCTCAACTATAGCGGTGTCCTTCCGGCGCTCGGCTTCCCTCACCGGAATGAACTTTCCAGTTCGGGCGTCTCGGCCTGCTTTGTGCGTCTTACTGCTCATCAGAGCCTCCATAGACGAAGGTTGTGAGCGCTATTTTGGGTTGCCCCCGATTCTACCCTATGATTCAATCTCTTTGCGCAGTCGAGATTGTTCGGAGTGTCGGGAAGTCGCAACAGAAGCGCCCTTACCGTCACGACGGCATCTTGATTGGGGGCCAGGTGGATCTGCGATCCATCTGGCCCTTTGAATATCGGCCTATTCTCCGCAGTCTCCTTCATCACCCAATTCGCCCAATTCATCCGACGTTTCAATTCCAATGCCCAGATCAGCCACGACATACCGCCCCCTTGATACTCTCTTTAGACGGCCCGTTTTCGCCATATAATTCAATACATTGTAGACGGCCTTCTGATTGGTTGTTCGACCCTTCTCCGTAAGAGCATCTCCAACTTGCTTCGGAGTCCAGCTCCTTTCGCCTTTCTCAGACGAAAACAAAGAAACCACGTTCTCGAACGCAGGGCCGCCGCGGCTCGGTTTTCCTCGTCCTGCTTCAAGCTCACGCAACTTGCGCCGATACTGGGCCGATTGCGCTTTTGGAATAAAAACAAGAAGACTTTCGACCAAGTCGACCAAGTCATCGACTCGGGCATTCGCCTCGTGAAATCGGCTCTCAGCAAGTACAGATTGATGCGTCGCACGCGCCAGATCATCCAGTGCGGCGGCTATGGCAACTTCGTATGGCCCGGATTCGGTAGAGGAGCTAGCCGTTTTCTCTAGTTTCATTTTCTTACCCGTATTCTTACGTCAGAATTGTGGAATCAAAATACGCGTTCTGCAAGGAAAATCTGATTCTGATCAATGGGTTAGTGGGATTTGTTGGGCGGGGTTCAACTCCGCCATTTCACCGCCCCGGCGCGATGCGGCGGTAGCTGAGCGCCTCGGCCACATGCACGCGCGTCACGCCGTCCGCGCCGTCGAGATCGGCGAGCGTGCGGGCGACGCGCAGCACCCGGTGATAGCCGCGCGCCGAGAGCTTCAGGCGGTCGATCGCCTGGGTCAGCAGCTCGCGCCCGGCCGCCTCGGGCGCGGCGACCTTTTCGAGCAGCTCGCCGTCGGCCTCGGCATTGGTCCGTATGGAAGCCGCACCATTGGTGGGGCCATTGGCCCCATTTCCTTCACTCCCGTCCGCATCGACCATCACCAGGCTCGCATACCGCTCCCGCTGCACCGCCCGCGCCGTCGCCACTCGCGCCGCCACATCCGCCGACGTCTCGCGCGCGGGCGGCAGCGTCAGGTCGGCGGCCGAGACCGCCGGCACATCGACATGCAGATCGATGCGGTCGAAGAGTGGGCCCGAGATCTTCGCCTGGTACTCCGCCGCACAGCGGGGAACGCGCGAACAGGCCTGCGCCGGGTCGTCGAGATAGCCGCAGCGGCACGGGTTCATCGCCGCCACGAGCTGGAAGCGCGCGGGATAGGTGACGTGGTGGTTGGCGCGCGAGACGTTCGCCTTGCCGGTCTCGATCGGCTGGCGCAGGGCTTCGAGTGTCGGCCGCGCGAATTCGGGCAGCTCGTCTAGGAAGAGAACCCCCTGATGCGCCAGGGAAATCTCGCCCGGCCGCGCCCGCAGCCCGCCGCCGACCAGCGCCGGCAGCGAGGCCGAATGGTGCGGGTCGCGGAAGGGACGCCGCCGCGTCAGGCCGCCGTCGCTCAGCAGTCCCGCCACCGAATGGATCATCGAGACCTCGAGCGCCTCCACCGGGTCGAGCGGCGGCAGGATGCCGGGCAGGCGCTGGGCCAGCATCGACTTCCCCGCCCCCGGCGGGCCGATCATCAGGAGGTTATGGCCACCGGCGGCTGCGACTTCCAACGCGCGCTTCGCGCTCTCCTGCCCTTTGATGTCGGCGAGGTCGGGATAGCGTCCCATATCGTCGGCCAGCTTGGGCGCGGGCGGCGAGAGCACCTGCGAGCCCTTGCAGTGATTGATCAGCGCCAGCAGTGAGGCCGGTGCCAGCACCTCGAGCTCGCCCGCCCAGGCCGCCTCGCCGCCGCATTTGGCGGGACAGATGATGCCGCGCTCATGCGCCACCGCCCCCATCGCCGCCGGCAGCACGCCCGCCACCGGCGCGATCGCGCCGTCGAGGGCGAGCTCGCCCAGCACCGTGTAGCCGGCGATGTCGTCGGGCGCGATCACCTCCATCGCGACCAGGAGGCCGAGCGCGATCGGCAGATCGAAATGGCTGCCTTC
>CAZBRE010000299.1:0-2651 GCA_964494065.1 uncultured Alphaproteobacteria bacterium | reverse complement strand
CGCCGCGATCGAGGAAGAGGTGGGCGAGGAGGCGCCCGTAGCGATCGAAGCGCTGCCCCGCATACGCGAGCTTCACCGACCGTCCCAGCACCAGATCGCGCAAAGCCGCTTTCGCCCGTTGCTCGAGTGGCCACGGTTGGGCGTCGGGACGCATGTCGGGTGAGCGCGGAGCCAGCGCTCCGATGAGCCGGACCTCGAGATTGTCATCGAGCTGAACCGTTTCTGCGTCGATGATACGCACGACGGCGCGCGTCGGCCCGCCTTGTAGCTCGCAGCCCGTTTGTTGTTGGTCCTGTGCCGACGACGGCAGCACGAGAAGGGCCGGCACGAGCCCGAAGGCTACGGCGCGCAGCAAGAGACCTGGTCGCCTGGAGACGCGGGCCACTGGCAGTTGCTCCCCCCTTTGTCAGGCAGTATACGCAACAGGACACGTAAAATCCCGATCGGACAGCTCAAAAGAGCCAGCCTGCCTGAGCGTCCAGGCCTGCCCAGGGGGTGGTCGGCGTGATCGCGTCGGAAGGCTCGAAGGTGACGACCGCGCCGTCGTGGAGTGGTGCGCCGGCGGCGGTTTCGCCGGCGTTGGCGAAGAGCGTTGGGTCGTTCCCGAACTCAGGCTGGAAAACGAGGCGATCGCCGCTCGGATCCGTCGCTTGGTCGCCGACGACCGGTGCCGCCGCCGCGAACGTTTGCAGGTCCTCGCGCGTCCAGGCGGGCTCATGATCGAAGACGACACGATCGATCCCGTAGGAGGGGCTTGCGAAAAAAACCTTGATGAGGATGCGCCCACCCTCGGCAAGCGCGAGGACGAGATCGGCCGGGGCGTGCGCTGGGCGATGCAACGACACGTCCTCGGGCGCGATGCCGCCGGCGAGAATCAGCTCGTCGACGTCCGTTTCGAGACCGCTGTCGATGATCACGTCGTTCCCATCCCCGAAGAGATAAACGTAGCCATCGCTTCCCGGGCCTCCGACCAGCGTGTCGTCGCCGGGTCCGCCATAGAGCGTGTCGTCTCCGGCCATTCCCCGGAGGAGGTTGTCGAGCCCATTGCCCAAGAGCCGATTGGCGGACGCGTTGCCCTGTCCTTTGACCGCGGCTCCCACGAGTTCGAGGTTCTGGACATTGTCGGGCAGCGTGGTGTCGGCGGCAGACTTGACGGAGGCGACGGAGCCACCGTGGTTGATCAGGAGTCCACTCTTCAAGTGGGATGCATCGAAGTGATCGCCCCCCAGGCTGTGCGCGCCCGGCTCGAAGACGGCATTGTCCTCGACGAGGTCGACACCGCTGCCCAGCACGATGCGATCGGTCATCTCGTTCCACTGAATGCGCTCGACGGAAAACAGGTGATCGATGCCGTTGGTGAAAACGGCCACGTAGGTGGGGACCTTGTGGGGAACCCAGTGGCGATTGAAGGTGATAGTGACCGTGCCCGCGCCCGTGTAGTCCATGACGTCGGTGCCGTCGGCATCGTAATCGAGCTGCGGCTGGCCGCCATGAATGATGTTGAACCCGGTCGACCAGTGAAACAGATCATTGTCCTCCCCACCGTAAAGCTTCTCGATCCGATTTGGATCAAAACCGCCGACAAACGCGTCGCGACCATGGCCGCCGAGCAGGGTGGAGAACCCGCACTCGATCCGCATGGCATCATCGCCGCGGGTGCCCAGAAGCGTCGCGGTTCCGGGTGACAGATGCACGCCATAGGGCAGTTGCAGCGTCGGATCGAGGCCGGAGTAGTAGATCAGCGAGGCGATGGCGGATGAGGAGTTGATGGTCGGGGTCGGAGAGCCGGGCAGCCCGTAGGCGATATACGGAAAGTCCTGCTCCTCGATATCGCGGGCGTAGGAGGCCATGGTTTCCCAGGCCTGAAACGCGTCGCTGTCATAGGGAAGCGGGCGGCTGCCGCGATACGCCGGCGTTCCGATCTTGGCTAAGAGCTCCTCGCGCGCGGCTAGGTTGGCGACGCTGAGCGTCGTGCGGCCGTCGGCGCCTTCGATACCGAGAAACGCGCCCTCGCGGGTCGCCTCACGCACGCCTTCCATGACGAACCAGGCATCCTGCCCGCGCGGAGAGTCGTTGTCGCTCTGCTGATAGACGAGCTGCAGGTGGTCGAACCCGAAAAGCCCCAGACCGAAGACCTGCACGGGAACCCATTCGATGCGGATCCGCGGCATTCCTCGTTCCTTTTCGGCCTGCCGCGTCGAAATTGGCGCCGTTTCGGGGTCGCCTGGCGACGATGGCTGACATCATAGCGGGCATTCCTTGTGTGTTGCAATCTTGGATTGTATATTTTTCGCCAGCGTTGCGCCGCCCCGCTTGGATGTTCGGGCGTGGAACCAAGGGCCGTCGCGGGCCGTGTTCAATGGGAGCGGCATTGCTCGACAGCCTCGCAGCCGTATCGATGTGGTCGCGCATTGCTCACATGAGGGACTTGCGGATTTGCCGGCGCTCCAAGCTGTCTGTCCTCACTTGAGGCCGGCATTCGACAATGTCGGCATCCCGATTGACAACCTGGTTCCCGTGACGGAGACGTTAGATTGGTTCGTGCGGCGCGCCCCGGGGGTAGTTATGTCTGATGTCGCCGCGCCCGCCGTCGCTCGACGATGGCCCCGTAGCTCAGCAGGATAGAGCATCAGATTCCTAATCTGAGGGTC
>CAZBRE010000298.1:0-2661 GCA_964494065.1 uncultured Alphaproteobacteria bacterium | reverse complement strand
CAGCCGGCCGAGGCGCCGCCGCCGTCTGCGACGGCCGTTGGCGGCGCTCGCGGGACTAGGTTTGCCGGATGCGTCTTCAGCCAATTGCACACTCCGTGGTCCGCGCGGGGGTTCTGAGGCGCTGCGGACGAACGGTAATACGGTCTGCCGGCGGTTTCCGTGCCGAACCGGAGAACCCACGCCGAGGCTAACGATTCAACCGGACAATCCGGTCGCCCGCAAGCGCCCCGGCCCTGAATCACCAAGGCGCCGAGGCGCTTGGCGGGTCGTCGCGCGCTTGTGAGCAGCCGGCCTGGCGTCAGGTGGCTGGTTGGCCTGCCGGTGCGGGGATCAGTGCGGCTTCGAAATTGGCGCGGGGATAGAGCTCGATATGTGCCGGAGCATTGACCGGCTTCAGGACACTATGGCCTCCGATCCAGTCGAACCCGGCATCCGCCGCAAACAGGATCGTTTCGGGCGACCTGATATCGAAGGCATATGTATGGGCGCCCAGCTTGCTGATCTTCCGTCCGGTCTGAACAAGCTGGGCCAATCTTTCGTCGATCGTCTCGGGCGTGTCCTGAACCGGCATGCTGAAGCTGTCGAAGCCGGCGGAGCCGGCAGTCGCCAGGTGCTCGCCGCGTATCGATGTGCGCAGACAGGTCTTCTTGAAGAACGGTCGCAGGGCCGAGATGATCTCAGTATAGCGGCTGGTCGGGACCGTGGTCGGCGCGCCGAATATCTCAATCGTCTGATAAGGCGCGAATTCAGGCGGAATGCAGTGACACGATGCCAGATAAGCACGCCGCTGCATTGGGTCGGTCAGTGTGTTGAAGTGGACCGAATGGACCGAGATGTACTCGAAGGAATTCGCGACAAGCTCGGTGAAGAGCTCGATCGAATGCCGCAGCGCCATGATGTCGACCTCGACCGGCTGTACCCGAGACCGGGTGCCGTAGATCGCCATGTAGCCGAACAGCATGCCGTTGGCCGTGTTTTTCGTGGGCACGCAGTGATAGGCCGCGATCGCCTCCTTCTTTGCATTCCAGATCGGCACGTAGACGAAGGAGAGCCCGTCGTCGGCGGCAGAGACCTGCGGTACGGATGCGCGGCGAGCGACGGCGACGGCTGGCCGATTGGCGAGCTGGATCGGTGCGGTTAGGACCGTCGGTTCGCGTGGCGCCGTCGCGGTTTCCGTAACCAGCGTTGCGGGCTGGGTTTGCCGTGCCGGCGCGGCGGGTGGCGTGGCTACTGCTGGCTGGGCCGGCAGGGTCTTCGGTGCCGATGCGGCCGATGCCGCCTTCGGTGGCGGTGCGGCGGGATCGGCCGTCGGCGCTGGTACCGCTTGCGGTGCCGGCGCGGTTTGCGGCGTTAGCGCGGGTGCAGGCATGCCAGGAGCGGTCGGTGGCGCCTGGGCAGTCGACGGCGCCGGGGCGGTCGATGGCAGCGGTGCAGACTGCGGTGTCGGAGCGGCCAGCGTATCGTGCATGTCCAGCTCCGGCACGTCTTGCGGCGACGCGGGGGCGGAAGCCGTCGTTTGCCCGTCGTTCTGCTTGACCGCAGCGCCTGGGGCCGGTGCGGGCGCCGCCGCCGCTGCGGGTAGGGGCGCCACCGGCGTGCCGGTCTTGGCCTTGTCGGCGACCCTGTCGAGGCAGTCCTGGAGCGATTTTGCTTCAAGCACCAGCTCCTCGTCGACCACCGAAACGACCGACTGAACCAGAATGGAATCAGCCCCGTCTTCTCCGAACAGGGATGCGTTGATCGCCTGCCCAATGAGCGCGCATTTGAGCGCAGCCTCGTTTTCGTCATTGCCCGAGAAGGCCAGCAGATACGTCATGTCGTCGTAACGGACATAGAGGTCCGTAGGGGAGAGATGTTGTTCGATGGCCTGGCGGGTCGTCGCGTGGATGCGGTCCTCCAGGCGTTCCCATCGATCGCCGAGCCGTTGGCGTATGCCGTCCAGCCCGAGGAACTGGATCTGGCCGGTGGCGGCGGCGCCGCTTTCCTTGACGATGGATGCAAGACCCCGGCGGAAGGCTTCCGGGTCGCTCGGCGGGGCCGCCGCCGGTTTGGATGTGACCGATGGCGGGGATTTCGGCGCAGCGGGTTTCGGCCGGGCGGACCGACGCAGGCCAAACACTTTCAAGATGCCGTCGACGATCATCGCGCGTCACTCGATAGGGCCAATAGCCAGCGCCGCACAGAAGCGCGTCGCGCGCCGCAGGGCGCTCAAACAAATGAGAAAAATCTGTCGAATATTTGAGTGCCCGGTCGGTTAACTTGCGGTGTAGAGCGACGAAAATAAGATCGAAAAACCGTTGTTGCACAACGTGTTATGCTGTTATTCCCGGATGCGCGCATGATCGTATGCGCGGATCGGTCGACCGCTGCGGAATCCCTGGGTGAGCGCCGCCAACCGGCCGGCACATTGGTGTATTCAAAGTGGCCAGGCGATCAGGATCAGCGGCACCGCGACCACGGCGATGATGATTTCCAGCGGCAATCCCATACGCCAGTAATCGCCGAACTGGTAGCCGCCGGGGCCCATCACGAGCACGTTGTTCTTGTGTCCGATGGGCGTCAGGAAGGCGCAGCTTGCCCCCACCGCGACGGCCATCAGAAAGGCGTCGGGATTGACCTTGAGCGTCGTTGCGATGCCGACCGCGACGGGCGCCATCAGGA
>CAZBRE010000297.1:0-2664 GCA_964494065.1 uncultured Alphaproteobacteria bacterium | reverse complement strand
AGGCGCTGATGCGCGGGTCCTCCCAGGCCCGCTCGACATGCGAGACGAAGCCGGGGACCATCACGATGTCGATCGGACCGTCCCCCAGCGTCTGATAAGCGAGGTGGATGCCGTCGCTCACCGCATAGCGGGTTCGCGGCATCGTCCCGCCGGGCGGGGAGGCGTCTCGCAGGATGGCTTGCGTTTCCGGGTCCGGCTCGACGCCCAGCTCGTCGGCAAGCAATCGGGTGCAGGTCTCGTACTGGCGCTCCGCCGCGCCGCGGTCGCCGGATTGAAGATGCGCCCGGATCAGATGCTGATGCGCGGACTCGGATAGCGGATCGAGCGCGACCAGGCGCGTCGCCGCGGTCGCCGCCGCGCGCAGATCGTCCGCCGCCATCTTGACCTCGTAGAGCCGCTCCAGAACCTGCGCAAGGCGGCTGCGCAGAGCCTCGCGGCGGAAGAACGCCCATTCCTCGAAGCCGGGGCAGCCGTCGAGCGCGAAGCCGTCCAGGAACGCGCCGCGATAGTGCCGGGCCGCGGCCTCGAAATCGCCGGCATCGCCTGCCGCCTCGAAGGCATGCGCGTCGACATGGACGTCGAGCGCGGGCGCGAATCGGACCGTGGCCCGGTCGGCCACGATCGCCTCGGCGCCCAGCACGCCGCGGACCCGGTGCAAGGTGCGCCGAAGGTTCATGCGCGCCGTCTCGCCGTCGGTCTCCGGCCACAGCAATTCGGCCAGCGCGTCACGCGAGACCGGGGCTCGACCGTCAGCCAGATAGACCAGGAGCGCCGCGCCCTTCCGCAGCGACAGATCGATCTCGCGGCCGTCGAGCGTGGCGCGCGGAAATCCAAGCATCTGGAGCTCGAGGCGGGGCATCGGCGGCAGCTCTCATCCTGGCGGCTTATGTCCCGGTGGCCGACGCCCGAGCGGCTCAGGGGACGGTGGGGGGACGGCGGCACCCTAAAAGCACCGCATCACATAGCGACGCAATCACGATCAGACAAATACCGGAGACAAGCCATGCCCCATATCACCACCAAGGACGGACAGACCTGCCACTATTTCGATGCCGGTATGGGCGCGTCCGTCGTGCTGCTGCACGGCAGCGCCAGCGCCGGCGCCGCCTGGGCCGAGGTCAATCAGCATCTGCTCCGCGACCATCGGATCCTGGCCCCGGATTTTCGCGGCTACGGTCAATCCGAGCCTTGGCCGCGCGGGGCGGCGCTCAGCCCCGAGAGCGATGTCCTGACGGTCGAGGCGATGTTCGAGGTCGCCGCCGAGCCGGTGCATCTCGTCGCGCATTCCTATGGCGGCGTAGTCGCGCTCCGGGCTGCGACGCAGCACCCGGACCGGATCGCCAGCCTCACGCTGATCGAGCCGGTCGCCTTCCAGCTGCTGCGCGCCGAGGAGGACCGGGAGCTTCGCGCGGAGATCGAGATGCTGGCGCGGCGGCATATCGAGTTCGTCGGCCAGAACCGGGACGAGGACGCCGCGGCTGCCTTCATCGGCTACTGGACCAGCCCGACCGTCTGGCGCGAGCTTGCCGCGCCGATGCGCACGCTCGTCGTCGCGAGCATGCCGCGGGTGGCGGCCGAGTGGCGGATGCTGTTCGACGCCACCGATGATCCGGACTGGATCCGCGGCACCCAAATGCCGACCCAGCTCATCCTGGGCAATCGCACGACAGCGGCGACGCGGCGCGTCATGAGCCATCTCCGCACGGCGCTGCCCGAGGCGAGCTATGTCGAGCTCGACGGCGCCGGCCATATGAGCCTGTACAGCCATGCCGCGGTTCTGGCCGGGCATGTGCGGCGGCTCGTTTCTTCGGTCGCCGGCTACCGCGGCCAGGCCGCGTGAGCCCGCGCCCCCCTCGACACCCCTCATCACACAGCGAATGGAACCCCACGCCATGACCGCCATGACAAATGCGCGTAGAAGCGTCTTCGACCGCCGGATCGTGCCGGCGCTCGTGAACACCGTGTGCGCGACGCGCACCTTCGCTAACAGCCGCGGGCGCATCGTGCCCAAGGCCGAAGGCGTCGTCGTCGAGGCCGGCTTCGGCTCCGGCCTCAACCTCGCCTATTACGATCCCGAGAAGGTCGACATGCTGATCGGGGTCGATCCCGATGAGGCCATGCTGCGGCTCTCGGAGGAGCGGCAGGCGGCCGTTCAATTCGACCTTCGGGTCATCAGGGCCGGCGCCGAGGCGATGCCGATCGAGAGCGGCATCGCCGACACGGTCGTGGTCGCCTATTCGCTCTGCACCATCCCCGAGCCGCAGCGGGCGCTCGCCGAGTTCCGCCGAGTCCTCAAGCCCGGCGGCCGGCTTCTCTTCGTCGAGCACGGGCGCGTCGACCGGTCCTGGTGCGGCTGGCTTCAGGACCGCATCAACCGGCCGTGGGGCAAGATCGCGGGCGGCTGCAATCTCAATCGCTGTCCCGCGCAGATGATCAAGGAGGGTGGCTTTGCTCTCGGAAACCTGCGCGCCGAGCGGTTTCCGGCGCATCTCTTCCAGTTCGGGCTTCATTGGACGGGTGAGGCGAGACTACGTTGATTGACGTGGCGCCCATAAGCGAAAGGGCGGGTATCGAACCCGCCCTAATCGCATGATCCGGTGTTTGTCCTGGCCGTCAGACCGCGTCGAGCATCGCCTCGGCGCTGGAGACCTCGAAGGCGCCCGG
>CAZBRE010000296.1:0-2696 GCA_964494065.1 uncultured Alphaproteobacteria bacterium | reverse complement strand
CTACTCGATAATTTTGGCGACGACGCCGGCGCCGACGGTGCGGCCGCCCTCGCGGATGGCGAAGCGCAGGCCCTCGTCCATGGCGATCGGCTGGATCAGCGCAACCTCCATGGAGATGTTGTCACCAGGCATCACCATCTCCGTGCCCTCAGGCAACACAACCGATCCCGTCACATCCGTCGTCCGGAAGTAAAACTGCGGACGGTAGTTGGAGAAGAACGGCGTATGACGCCCACCCTCCTCCTTCGTCAGGATGTAGCACTCGCAGTTGAACTTCGTGTGCGGCGTGATCGAGCCGGGCTTCGCCAATACCTGGCCCCGCTCAACCTCCTCACGCTTCGTGCCCCGCAAGAGAACACCGACGTTGTCCCCCGCAATCCCCTTGTCGAGCAACTTGCGGAACATCTCAACGCCCGTGCACACCGTCTTCGTCGTGTCCTTCAAGCCGACGATCTCAACCTCGTCGCCCGTCGCAACCTCGCCCCGCTCAATCCGGCCCGTCACAACCGTGCCCCGCCCGGAAATCGAGAACACATCCTCGATCGGCATCAAAAACGGCTTGTCAACCGGACGCTCCGGCTGCGGAATATACCGGTCAACCTCCGCCATCAGCGCCAGGATCGACTCCCGGCCCGTCGCCGGGTCCTTGTCCTCCAACGCACCCAGCGCCGTGCCCTTCACGATCGGAATGTCGTCGCCCGGAAACTCGTAGCTCGACAGAAGCTCGCGAACCTCAAGCTCAACAAGCTCCAGAAGCTCCTCGTCATCCACCTGATCAACCTTGTTCAGGTAAACCACGATCGCAGGAACACCAACCTGGCGCGCCAGAAGAATATGCTCGCGCGTCTGCGGCATCGGACCGTCGGCAGCGGACACGACCAGGATCGCACCGTCCATCTGCGCCGCGCCCGTGATCATGTTCTTCACGTAGTCCGCGTGACCAGGGCAGTCCACATGCGCGTAGTGACGGTTCGCCGTCTCATACTCAACATGCGCCGTCGCTATCGTAATGCCACGCGCCTTCTCCTCAGGCGCCTTGTCAATCTGGTCGTACGCCGTGAACTCCGCACCCCCAGACTCCGCCAATACCTTCGTTATCGCCGCCGTCAGCGTCGTCTTGCCATGATCAACATGTCCTATCGTCCCAACATTGCAGTGCGGCTTCGTTCGCTCAAACTTCGCTTTCGCCATCGTCTGTCGTCCCTAATACCGGTGTTCGTTCTGTTGTCTCGATCTTTATGACGTCTCGCCGGGCAGCGCTCAGGCCATCTTCGCCCGAACTTCCTCGGCAACCGCCTGGGGCACCTCTTCGTAGCGCGCGAAGTGCATGGTGTAGGTCGCTCGGCCCTGGCTCATCGAGCGCAGCGTATTCACGTAGCCGAACATGTTCGCGAGCGGCACGATCGCATCAATGACGCGGGCATTGCCGCGCGTATCCATGCCCTGCACTGTGCCGCGGCGGCTGTTTAGATCGCCGATGATGTCGCCCATGTACTCTTCCGGCGTCACCACTTCGACCTTCATGACCGGCTCCAGCAGGCGCGGGCCCGCTTTCTCCACCGCCTCGCGGAAGGCCGAACGGCCGGCGATCTCGAACGCCATTACCGAGCTGTCGACATCGTGACTGGCGCCATCGGTCAGCGTGGCCTTGAAGTCGATCACCGGGAAGCCCGCCAGCACGCCCGACTGACGGGCGGACTCGATGCCCTTCTGGACACCTGGGATGAATTCCTTCGGCACGTTGCCGCCGACCACCGCGCTCTCGAATGAGAAACCCTCGCCCGGCGCGACCGGCTCGAAGGTGATCTTCACGCGGGCAAACTGGCCCGAACCGCCGGTCTGCTTCTTGTGCGTGTAGTCGATGTCGGTGACCTTGGAGATCGTTTCCCGGTAGGCGACCTGCGGCGCGCCGATATTGGCGTCGACCTTGAACTCGCGCTTCATGCGGTCGACGATGATTTCCAGATGGAGCTCGCCCATTCCGGCGATCACGGTCTGCCCGCTTTCCTGATCGGTGGCGACGCGGAAGGAGGGATCCTCTTGCGCGAGGCGCGCCAAAGCCTGGGACATCTTATCCTGATCGGCCTTGGTCTTGGCCTCAACGGCGATCTCAATCACCGGATCAGGGAAATCCATGCGCTCAAGGATCACTGGGTTCGACGGGTCGCACAGCGTTTCGCCCGTCGTCACCGTCTTCAGCCCACAGAAGGCGATGATATCACCAGCCCGCGCCTCTTTTATGTCCTCGCGGCTGTTCGCATGCATCAGCAGCATGCGGCCGACGCGCTCGTTCTTGTCCTTGACCGAGTTCAGCATGCTGTCGCCGGCCTTAACAACCCCCGAATAGACCCGCGCGAAGGTAAGCGAGCCGACGAACGGATCAGTCATGATCTTGAAGGCGAGCGCGCTGAAAGGCTCGTCGTCACTGCTCTTGCGTGCGACGGCCTCCTCAGTGCCAGGCTTCACGCCCTTGATTGCCGGCACTTCGGTCGGTGCAGGCATGGAGTCGACCACCGCATCGAGCAGCGGCTGCACGCCCTTGTTCTTGAAGGCGCTGCCGCACAGCACCGGCACAAAGGCGCCCTCGACCGTGCCCTTGCGGATACAGCGCTTGATGGTCTCCGCGTCAGGCTCGTTGCCCTCCAGATAGGCTTCCATCGCGGCATCGTCCTGCTCGACGGCGGCCTCGATCATCT
>CAZBRE010000295.1:0-2743 GCA_964494065.1 uncultured Alphaproteobacteria bacterium | reverse complement strand
AGATCCGCCGCAATGTCGAGTTCGGCGGCATCCAGCGCTACGAGGTGCTGCAGCTCGCCCCCGACGGCACTTTCACGGGCGTCTATCAGAAGTCCCGGCCGGTGACGCGGGGCAGTGCGGAGACCTGGTCCGGGTCGATGCGCGGCCGCTGGTCCTTCGAGGGCGGCGAATTATGCTTCGAGGGGACCGGTCTCGAATATGCCGGCCGCAGCTGTTACCGGCTCAGCAAGGGCGGCTATGGCAAGAACGAATGGTCGGGTGCGCATTCGCGCACCGGCGATGTCTGGCAGTTCTTCATCTCACCGCGCTAGCGCTGCAGCCAGTAGCGCAAAAGGGCGGTGACCGCCTCGGGCCGCTCCATCGTCGACAGGTGACCGCAGTCTTCGACGGCCACGAGCGCCGCACCGGGGATGCCGGCGGCGATCTCCTCGCTCAGCTCAAGCGGCGTGAGCGCGTCCTGGCGGCCGCAGACAACGAGCGTCGGCACGTCGATCTTCGGCAGGTCGCCCCGTCCTTCGGCCCGCCCCATGATCGCCGTCTGCTGGCGCAGGAAGGCGTCCTTGCCGACGCGGCGCGCCATCGCCATAACCTCGTCGAACAGGGGTTTGTCGGAGTGCCGGTCTTCATGCAGGAATTGCCGCGCCAGACGCGCAGTCACGCCTTTGAACTTGCCCTTGCCTGCGAGATCGATCAAGCCGCGGCGCCGGGACGATTGCTCCTCGGTATCGGCGCGCGCGCCGGTATCCAGCAAGGCCAGGCGCTCGACCCGCTCCGGGGCCTGGCGCATCACCTCCTGTACCACATAACCGCCCATCGAGAGCCCGGCGAGCGCAAACGGTCCCGGCGTCATGGCCAGGATCGAGGCGGCAAAATCAGCCATCGTGTTGCCCGTCGTGAAGTCGGCGACCATCACCTCGGCGATATCGCTCAGATGCTCGCACTGATGGCGCCACAGCGCCGCGTCGCAGAGCAGGCCCGGGGCCAGGATCAGGGTGGATTTGCTGCTCAAAAAGCCTCTCCTGCTGTGGCGGTATCGCGGGTCATTTGATGAGCTTCGAGAGCTCGCGGAAGGCGTCGCTTCCGGCCGCTTTCAGCCATTCGAACAGGACCATCTCGGCGGTCACGATCTCTATCCCGTTGGCGGCCAGGCGCTGAAGCGCGGCGGCCTTGTTCGCGGGATCGCGCGAGGTCACGGCGTCTGCCATCACCGCAACCTGATAGCCGGCAGTCTGCGCGCCGAGCGCGGTCTGCAGGACGCAGACATGGGCTTCCATTCCCGTCAGTACCGCCTGGCCGCGACCCAGACCGTCGAGCCGGGCGCGATAGCCGGGGTCGTCGGTGCAGGAAAAATGGACCTTGGGGTGGATCGCGCCTGCGGGAGCAAGCTCGGAGAGCGTCTCAACGGTGGGGCCCAAGCCTTTGGGATACTGCTCGGAAATCAGGATCGGAACGTCGAGCCGGGCGGCCGCGGTCATCAACAGCGCAGTCTTGGCGACAACCTGGTCGGGCTCGGCGGTGGCCGGCGCCAGGCGCTCTTGCACGTCGATCACGCACAACACAGATTTGTCGGCATCCAGAAGCATCGCCTGCCCCGTTCGGCGGTCCCCGATCCGACTCTAGCGGAGCCCACCCATCGATACCATCTGCCGGCGAGAGCGAAAGATTTCGCAGGCCGAAATTGGAGCAAATGGCGGAAAGCGACGAAATCCGGGCTTCACCGGGGCCGCCGCGGGCGGCGTATAACACAGGAAATATGTTGATTTTTAGGCGAAACAGCCAATTTATAGAGTATCTAAAACCCTGGCATACGATATTTGCCCTTCTTTGATGACTTTTGACGTCCTGAACGGAACCATATGACATTCGAAACTCTCGGCCTTAGCGACGGCGTCCTTAAGGCCGTTGCCGACGCCGGTTACGACGAACCTACTCCCATTCAAGCACAGGCGATCCCGGTGGTCCTCATGGGCCGCGACGTGCTCGGCTGCGCACAGACCGGCACCGGCAAGACGGCAAGCTTCGTGCTGCCGATGATCGACATCCTGGCCGAAGGCCGCGCCAAAGCGCGCATGCCGCGCTCGCTGATCGTGGAGCCCACGCGCGAGTTGGCCGACCAGGTCGCCAAGAACTTCGAGATCTACGGCGCCAACCACAAGCTCACCAAGGCGCTGCTCATCGGCGGCGAAAGCTTCACCGACCAGGAGCGCCTGCTGAACCGCGGCGTGGATGTGCTGATCGCCACGCCGGGCCGCCTGCTAGACCTCTTCGAGCGCGGCAAGATCCTGCTGTCGGACGTGAAGATCCTGGTGATCGACGAGGCCGACCGCATGCTCGACATGGGCTTCATCCCCGATGTCGAGCGCATCGTCTCGCTGCTGCCGAAGATCCGCCAGACGCTCTTCTTCTCCGCGACCATGCCGCCGGAGATCCGCCGTCTCGCCGACGCCTTCCTGATGAACCCCAAGGAGATCTCGGTCTCGCCGCCCGCCACCGCCGCGGAAACGGTCGATGACTTCCTTGCCGTGGTGTCGTCCGAAGACTGGCTGAAGCGCGATGCCTTACGCAAGCTGCTCGCCAGCGAAGACGTGAAGAACGCGCTCATCTTCTGCAATCGCAAGCGCGACGTCGATATTCTGTTCAAATCGCTCGCCAAGCACGGCTTCAACGCCGCGGCGCTGCACGGCGACATGGCGCAGTCGAGCCGCACCGAAACGCTGCAGAAGTTCCGCGACGGCGAGATCAC
>CAZBRE010000294.1:0-2826 GCA_964494065.1 uncultured Alphaproteobacteria bacterium | reverse complement strand
AAGAAGGAAATCGACAAGCTGGCCGACGAGATCGCCCGGCTTGAGAAGAAGCTCGCCAACGAGACCTTCGTCGCCAAGGCGCCGCCGGAGGTCGTGGAGGAGCAGAAGGAAAAGCGGGCCGAAGCGGAAACCGCGCGCGGCAAGCTCACCGAAGCGCTGGATCGAATTGCGGCGGGGTAACCCGAACGCTTAGGCGGTTTCGGTCGCCTGCGCCGTTTCCGACCCTTGGACCACTGACCGCTCGGCGGGAAACCGCACGGTTGCGGTCGTGCCCTTGTTGGGCTCGCTGGCGATCTCCAAGCGCCCGCCATGGAGCTCGGCCAAAGCCCTGACCAGCGGCAGGCCCAGCCCGGTGCCCTCGTGGCGGCGCGCGAGTCCGCTGTCGATCTGCCGGAAAGGCTGGAGCGCAACCTCGATCTCCGCCGGATCCATGCCGATGCCGGTATCGCTGACCGCCACCACAATGCCGCTATCCGGCGCGCGTTGGACCGATACCGCAACGGTGCCGCCCGGTTCGGTGAACTTGATGGCGTTGGTCACGAGATTGAGCACCATCTGCTTGCAGGTCCGCAGATCGGCTTTCAGCAGGGGCAGGTCGGGTCCGTAGTTCCGGGTAATGGTGACGTCGACTTGGCCGGCGCGGTCGGCGACGAATTTGAGGCAATCATTGATCTCCACCGCCGGATCGAAAACCTCCTCGCGCAGCACCAGCTCGTCGGCCTCGATCTTGGAGAGATCGAGAAGGTCGTTGATGAGGCTTAAGAGGTGCCGGCCGCTCGCGGCGATGTCGCCGATATATTGCATGCGGCTTTCTTTGCCGATGCCGGCGGCCCCGGGCGTCTGAAGCAGTTCGGAGAAGCCGATGATCGCGTTGAGCGGCGTCCGCAGCTCGTGGCTCATATTGGCCAGGAACTCAGATTTGGAGCGGTTGGCGAGTTCCGCCTTTTGGGTCGCGCGGCGCAAAGCGGCCGTGGCGGTTTCGCGTTCCACCACCCGGCCCAGCTGGGTGCCAACGCTCCGCATGATGCTGAGCAGCGCCTCATCGGGAGCGTGCGCATCCTGGGCGAAGAATTCGAGAACCGCGACCACCTCCTTGCCGACGAGCACCGGAAAGGCAAATGCGGCCCTGAGTCCGGCATCCGTGGCCTGCTTCATGCGCGGGAAGTTCGAATCCATCGGAACGTCTCGGATCCAGACCGGGGTCCGGGTCTCCATCACGCGGCCTGGCAATCCGATCCCCGCAGTGAACGTGGTGCGTTCGCTGACTTGCTTGAAGTCGGCGTAACGGACCGGGTCGTCGACGTGCCAGATATCGCTGGAGACCAGGATCTCGCCGCGCCGCCGGTCGACCTGATAGACGTGGCCGACGGGCCAGGCGGTAAACGCGCAAATTTGATTGATGCAGCGGGCAAGCGCCTCATCCACCGTGGCGGACAGATTAGCGGCCGCGGCGACCTTCTGCAGGATCGCCAGCAGTTCATTCTGGCGCTCGATCTTGCGCTCGGCGTTATGGCGCGCCGTCACATCGGTATAGGTGACGACGAAGCCGCCGGTTGGAAGCGGCCGTGCCCGGACCTCGATCACCGATCCGTCCGGCTGGTGCCGATCGAAGGTATGCGCCTCCAGGCCGCGCGCAAAGGCGAGATGAATGGGGATCGCTTCTTCCGGATCGCCGGGACCGTAGTCCCCTCGTGCCGCAGCGCGCCGGATGAGGCGTTCGAAATCTGCGCCGGGGCGGATCATCTCGTCCGGCACGTCGAGGATGGCCCCGGCGCGGTCATTCGCGGCCAGGATCCTAAGGTTGCCGTCGAAGGCAATGACGCCCTGATCCATGGCGTCGAATACGTCGTGCAACGAGGTCGGCTCAGGCATTCGCCGGATCCCCCCACGTCCGGATGTGATTACACTGATATTCACCCGCTATGGTTTATAAGGCCTTAACTGACTGGTTTATAAGGTCTTAACAGATCGACGGGGCTCGACGCCGGCCAGGGTCGCATCCGGCAGTCGCCGGCCCAATAGGCCCTCGGGGCGAAGCACGATGACCGCGATCAGGACGCCGAACGTCACCACGTCGCGGTACTCGATGGGAAAATAGGCCGACCAAAGGGTCTCGATCATCGCCAGCAGGATGCCGCCCAGCACGGCGCCGGCCAGCGAGCCGATGCCGCCAAGAACCGCCGCCGTGAAGGCTTTCAGCCCCAGCACGAAGCCCATCACGAAATTGACGACCCCGTAGTGAAAGGCGAATACGAGGCCGGCGATACCGGCAAAGGCGCCGGCAATCGCAAAGGCGGCCCCCAGCACGCGGTCCACGTTAATGCCGAGCAGGGCCGCCATGTCCGGGTCCTGGGCAACCGCACGTTGGGCGCGGCCGAAAGGGGTCCGCGCCACCAGCCCCCAATACGCGCCGAGCACGACGGCGGTCATCGCCATGATCAGGAGCTGGCGATATCCAATGAACGTCGCAAAGCCGTCCGGTCCCGCAATCGATATGCCGCCGAGGAGGAGTTGTGGTTGCCATAGATTGCCCGCGCCCTGCAGCAATCTGGCCGCTTCCTGGAGCACGATCACAACCCCGATCGTCGCGATCAGAGCCGAGACGTTGGCGGCGCGGCGGAGCGGTCGGAAGACAAGGCGGTTCAGCGTCCAGTTCCCGACCGCGCCCCAGATCACCGCCGCGCATAGGGCGACCACGAGCATCGGGACGACGGCGCCGATGTGAAGAATATCCTGCGCCAAATAGGTGAGCGCCGCGCAGAAGGCCGTGACCATGAAGATCTCGCCATGGGCCAGGTTGATCCGGTTGATCACCGCCATGACCAA
>CAZBRE010000293.1:0-2884 GCA_964494065.1 uncultured Alphaproteobacteria bacterium | reverse complement strand
TAGTGGAAGTGGTGCTCCGAACACCAGACGCGGTCCCAGCCGAGCTGCTCGGCGAGCACGACGCTCTCGATCAGCTCCTCGTAGAACTGGCCGAGCGTGGGCGCCACGGCCTCGCGCCAGCAGGGCAGGGTGAAGATACTGAATTGCATGGAAGGTCTCGCCTTATTGGCCGGTTTTGTTAGCACGAACCCTACACTGTCACCCCGGCCGAAGCGAAGCCCATCCCGGATCAAGCCCGGGACAGAGAGCCGGGGTCCATCCGGCGGGAAATGCATGGCTGGGCGTCGGTTCTGACTGCACGGTCCGATGGACGTCGGATCAAGTCCGGGGTGACATTTGCGTAGGTGGTTCGTTCACCGTCCCTTGAAGTCGGGCTTGCGTTTCTCGACGAAGGCTTTGGCGCCCTCGACATGATCCTCGGTGAGCTTGAGGACCGACTGGCCGATGCGCTCGAAATTGCGGCCGGTCTCGGTATCGACATTGGCGCATTGATTGATCACCAGCTTGGCGGTGCCGAGCGCGAGCGGCGCCTTTGCCGCCAGTTGCTCGGCGAAGGCGACGGCGTGATCGATCAGATCGCTGGCGGGAACGACTTCGTCTACCAGTCCGTATGCGAGCGCTTTGTCGGCGGGGACGATCTCGCCGGTCATCACTAGGCGCTTGGCCTTCGAGGGACCGACCAGCTTGACCAGGCGCGAGATGCCGCCCGAGCCCGGAATGAGCCCGACATTGTTCTCGGGCAGGCCCATCTTGGCGCTGTCGGCGGCGAAGCGGAAATCGCAGGAGAGGGCGAGCTCGAGCCCGCCGCCCGCGGCGACGCCGTTGATCGCGGCGATCACCGGGATCTCCATTTGCTCGATCTCGTCGAAGACGTTGTGGATCATGCGCACGCGGCGGCGGAAGCCCTTGGGGCCGACCGCGGAGAGATCGCCCATGCCGCGCACATCCTCGCCGGCGGAAAAGGCGCGGCCGGTGCCGGTGATGATGAGGACGCGGAGGTCGTCGTCCTCGACGCAGGCCCGCACCGCGTCGCGCAGCTCCTGGCGCATCGCCAAGTTCCAGGCGTTCAGATTGTCCGGCCGGTTGAGGCGCAGGATGGCGATCGTGTCGTGGCGATCGAAGGCGATGAAGTCGTATGAGGCAGATTTGCTGTCGTCGGGCATCGGCTCAGGCTTTCAGGTCGGGGCGCAGCGTTTCCACCTCGCCCAGGTTCCAGAGCGCCCAGTGCAGGTTCATGTCGGCATGGCGCATCATCGACTGGATCTGCGGGATGTCGGTGCCCTCATAGACCTCGTCCAGGAGGGCGCGCGCGGCCTTGAGCTTCTCGATGATTTCGTCGGGGTGCATGGCTTCGTTTCCGTATCTCGCCGTATTCCTATCTTGTCACCCCGGACTTGATCCGGGGTCCATCGGGTATCGGTTAATTTTCAGGACGCAATCGTGTTGTAGAGATCAGTCCAATCAGGATTGTGCTCCTGGATAAGTTGCAGCTTCCAGGCGCGCCGCCATTTCTTCAGGCGCTTTTCCTGGGCTATGGCCTGGTCGATGTCGTGATGTTCCTCGGCGTAAACTAGGAGCGCTACCCCATACTTTCGGGTAAAGGCGGCGCCCTTTCCGATTTTGTGCTGGTGGACGCGTCTTAGGAGGTCATTGGTGACGCCGATGTAGAGCGTGCCGCCTGGCTTGCTCGCCAATATGTAGACCCAATAGGAGCGCGTGCGGTCCTGGCTTGATCGCGCTGGCGGATAGACCCCGGCTCTACGCTGCGCTCCGGCCGGGGTGACAGTGGAGGTGTGATTGCGGCTAGCCATCATCGATCCAGCGCCCGGCGGAGTTCCTTGGGCCGGTTGTCGATGATGCGTTTGGTCTTGAGGTCGTAGCGAGGCAGGCTCTCCGGCGCCATCGGCTTGGTCTCCAGGCGCACGTGCAAGGCCTTGTGGATGCGCTCCTGGACGTCCTTGGCGAGGGCCGGCCAGTCGGCCTCCTTGACCGTCTTCGCCGGCTCGAATTCCACCGTCATTTTGTCGTTCGAACCCTCGTGGTCGAGCACGAGCTGGTAGAAGGGCGACACGCCTTCGATCTCGCCGATGATGTTCTCCACCGCAGTCTGGTAGACGTTGGTGCCGCGCACGGTCACCATGAAGTCGGTGCGTCCGAGGACGACGCCGTCGAACTTGTCCCAGGTGCAGCCGCAGGGGCAGTCGCGGGTGCGGCGGACGAGATCGTGGCTGCGGTAGTTGAGCAAGGGCTGCGCGGAGTATGTGTAGCTGGAGATGACGTTCTCGCCGATCTCGCCCGCGGGCGTCTCTTCGCCGCTTGCCGGGTCCATCGACCAGGAATAGACCGCCATCTCGTTGATGTGGACGCCGTCGCGCTGGGCGCAGCCGGGCCCGAAGGCTTCGATCTCGGCGATGCCGAGGAGCTCGCCGGAGTCCGCGCCCCAGGCCTCGTCGATCGCCGCCTTCATTGCCGGCAAAGCGAAGGGACCGGGCTCGCCTGCGTGGTAGGTGTATTTGATCGAGGAGTTCTTGATGTCCTCGGCCATCTCCTTGGCCACCTCGGCGAGGCGGAGCGCGAAAGTGGGCGTTGAGATGAGGACGGTGGGCTTGAGGCGCTTGATCGCGGCGATGTGGCCCTTGGAGTCCGCGCCGCCGCCGGAGATCACCCGGCAACCCATGCGCCGGGCGGCGAAGTAGCACGACCAGAAGCCGGCGAAATTGCCCCAGTTGAAGGCGAAGTAGAAGCTGTCCGACGGGCGGATGCCGTGCGCCCACAAGCCATAGGTCCAGGACTCGCCGACCCGCTCGGTGTCGTAGGCGGAATATGGCACGGCGAGCGGCAGGCCGGTCGAGCCCGAGGTCTCGACGTGGTGGGTGAGCATCTC
>CAZBRE010000292.1:0-2920 GCA_964494065.1 uncultured Alphaproteobacteria bacterium | reverse complement strand
AGATGTTGGCGCCGGTGGCTTCGGCGATCTGGCCGCGCCAGTCGAGCATCAGCGCGTCATTGAAGCCGGCCTTCTCCGCCTTGTGCTTGGAGAGCGTGCAGATCATGTAGAGCCCGGCGGCCTTGGAATGGACGGGCGCCGTCTCGGGCGCGGGCCGGCGCCAGGGCGCGGTCTGCATGCGGATGCCCTGCAGGCGCGCTTCCGGCGAGAAATAGGCCGGCCACTCCCAGGCCGCGATCGCCAGGTGGATCGCGTTCTTCTGGGCGGAGACCCCCATCATCTCGCTGCCGCGCCAGGAGACCGGGCGCACGTAGCCGTCGCGGATGTTCTGGGCGGCGACCGCGTCGCGGCAGGCCTGATCGATCTGATCGGCGGTGAAGGGCACGGAAAAATCGAGGATTTCGGCAGACTTAATCAGCCGCTCGGAATGCTGGGTCAGCTCGAAGATCTCGCCGTCATAGACGCGCAGCCCCTCGAACACGCTGGAGGCGTAGTGTAAACCGTGGCTGAGGACGTGAACCTGGGCATCGCGCCACGGCACCATCTTGCCGTCGAACCAGATTTCGCCATCGCGGTCGTCAAAGGGTATAAGGCTCATGGGTGTAGCGCGCCTGCCTGCCTGGGACGGGATGGTTAACAAAGTTTCGCGAAAGAACCCGCCTGAGTAACATTCGGTATCACATGGTGTCAACATGGCCGAGATCTCCCACCGCGTAAATCCGCTGTTTTTGCGTGAGGAGGAGCTGCGCCAGGGCATGGAGCTGATGCTTTTCGCCTATCGTGACGTCATGGCGGCGGCCGACCGGACGCTGGCCGAGCATGGCCTCGGGCGGGCGCATCACCGGGCCGTCTATTTCATCGGCCGGCATCCGGGGGTCAGCGTCTCCGATCTCCTGGCGATGCTGGGGATCACCAAGCAGAGCCTGTCGCGGGTCCTGAAGGAGCTGGACGCGGCGGGTTTCGTCGAGATCCGCGAGGCGCCGACCGACCGCCGCAAGCGGTTGCTGGCCCTGACGGATGCGGGTGAGACGCTGGAGCGGGCAGTGACCGACGCCCAGCGCCGCCGCTTCGCCCATGCCTATCGCGAGGCGGGGGCGGCCGCGGTCGAGGGCTTCCGCCAGGTGCTGATGGCGCTCACGGCCGACGAGCACAGGAAGCTGCTCGCCGACAGCGCACTGCCTCAGCCATGATAGGCCGGCCATGATGGATGAGGCTTGATGGACGAGATCCCGCACATATTGGTCGTCGACGATGACGGACGGCTGCGCGAGCTGCTCGACCGCTATCTGACCGAGAACGGCTTCCGGGTGACCACGGCGACCGATGCGGGCAATGCGCGCGCCAAGCTACGCAGCCTCGCCTTCGATCTGATCGTGCTCGACGTGATGATGCCCGGGGAAGACGGCATGGCCTTGACGGCGAGCCTGCGGCGCACCTCCGACGTGCCGATCCTGCTGCTGACCGCGATGGCCGAGCCCGAGGACCGTATCAACGGCCTCGAGCGCGGCGCCGACGACTATCTCACCAAGCCCTTCGAGCCGCGCGAGCTTCTGCTGCGCATCCGCACCATCCTCCGCCGCACGCCGCGCCCGGAGCCGCCCAGCACCGAGATCTTCTTGGGCCCCCACCGCTTCGATATGGAGCGCGAAGCGCTCTACAATGGCGCCGATCCGGTGCCGCTCACCAATGCCGAGGCGCGGCTCTTGAAGGCGCTGGCGGCGCGGCCGGGCGTCACCATGACGCGCGAGGACCTGACCGAGGCGACCGGCCTGCAGGCGTCGTCGCGGGTGGTCGACGTGCAGGTGACGCGGCTCCGCCGCAAGATCGAGCCCGACCCCAAGGCGCCGCGCTACATCCAGACCGTGCGCGGCCAGGGCTACGCATTGTGGCCGGACTGATGATCAAGATCGGCAAAGCCATGTCCGAATGGACGCCCTTGTTTCCCTCCCCCTCTTCAGAGGGGGAGGGTTAGGGAGGGGGTGACGATGGTCGAGACCACAACTGGCGGCCGGACTCTACGCTCAGCGGCGGGACTCCCCCTCCCCAGCCCTCCCCCTCTAAAGAGGGAGAGGGGGTATTTCGTCGACACGGCATCGCCGGAACTGACGGGAGCGTTTGGGCGATGCTGCTGATCAAGCGCCTGTTGCCGCGCTCGCTGTTGGGGCGCTCGCTGCTGATCATCGTGACGCCGCTGATCGTGGTGCAGGGCATCTCGACCTGGATCTTCTACGAGCGGCACTGGGATTCGGTGACGCGCTGGCTGGCGCGCAGCCTGGTCGGCGAGATCGACACCATCATCCACCACATGCGCGACTATCCCGAGCCCAAGAACCGCGCCTGGATCCTGGAGAATGCGCGCCTCAAGCTCGGCCTCGACGTGCAGTTCAAGGCGGGCGAATTGCTGCCCGCCGGCCCACCGCCGCGCGCGCGCAACATCCCCGAGCGCGAGCTGATCGCCGAGATGCAGCAGAGCATCCGCCGCCGCTTCACCCTCGATACGCTCACCTATCCCCGCCAGATCGAGATCAAGGTGCAGCTGCCGCGCGGCGTGCTGCGCGTGATGGCGACCGACAAGCGCCTGTCGAGCCCGACCACGCTCGTCTTCATCGCCTGGTCGTCGGGCAGCGCGCTCGTCCTCTTCATCGTCGCGACGATCTTCATGCGCAACCAGGTGCGACCTATCAGGCGCCTGGCGAGCGCGGCCGAAAGCTTTGGCAAGGGGCGCGACGTGCCCAACTTCAAGCCCACCGGCGCCCGGGAGGTGCGCCAGGCCAGCTCGGCCTTCATCCGCATGCGCGCGCGCATCAAGCGTCAGATCGCGCAGCGGACGGAGATGCTGGCCGGCGTCAGCCACGATCTCCGCACGCCGATCACGCGCATGAAGCTGCAGCTCGAAATGCTGAAGGACAGCGAAGGGGCC
>CAZBRE010000291.1:0-2945 GCA_964494065.1 uncultured Alphaproteobacteria bacterium | reverse complement strand
GCCGTGCGCGCCCTCGTCTTCACCGGCGCCGGGCGCGGCTTCTGCGCCGGCCAGGATCTGGGCGACCGGGTGCTCAGCGAAGGCGAAGGCCCCCGCGATACCGGCGCCGGGCTGGAGGCGAACTACAATCCCCTCGTCCTCCGCCTCCGCGGCCTCGCCATGCCGGTGATCTCGGCCATCAACGGCGTGGCGGCCGGGGCCGGCTGCAACTTCGCGCTCGCCGCCGATATCGCCTTTGCGGCCAGATCGGCGCGCTTCATCCAGGCTTTCGTGAAGATCGGCCTCACCGTCGATTGCGGCGGCAGCTATTTCCTGCCGCGCAGCCTCGGCAGCCAGCGCGCGATGGGCTTTGCCATGACCGGCGATCCGATCGAGGCCGAGCAAGCCGCCGACTGGGGCCTCGTCTGGAAATGCGTCGACGACGACACGCTAATGGAGGAAGCCTGCGGCCTCGCGGCGCGCTTCGGCGCCATGTCGTCGGTGGCGCTCGATCTCATCAAACGTTCCATAAATGCCTCGGCGACCAACGACATCGCGACCCAGCTCGCCCTCGAGGCCGAATTGCAGCGCGAGGCCGGCAAGGCGCCCGACTACCAGGAGGGCATCCGCGCCTTCCTGGAGAAACGCGCGCCCAACTACCACCCGTGAGCCAATCGAGACAGATGAGACGCTTGGGACAGCCAATTGAGACAGATGGGACAATCATCCGGGACAGGTGAGACGGGCGAACGGCGCGGGGCCATGACCCGAACATTCATGGAGCGCGACCGCGTGCTGAACGGCCTCGGCATGGTCGTCGAGGCGGTGCGGCCCGGCTATGCGCGGCTGTCGCTCGCGATCGCCGATGGCCATCTGAACGCCTTCGACAAGGTGCATGGCGGCGTCACCTTCACGCTGGGCGACCAGGCGTTCGGCTTCGCCTGCAACTCGCACGACGTGCCGGCGATGGCCGAGCAATGTTCCATCACCTATGCCGCCCCGGCCAAGGCCGGCGACGTCCTGACGGCGGTGGCTCAGGAGGTCCTTCGCCGCCGCCGCAGCGCCGTCTACGACGTCACCGTCACGGATCAGGCCGGCGTCACGGTGGCGATCATGCGCTGCAGCGCCCGCGCCACCAGCGAGCAGCCCTTCCCAGATGCCTGACGACGCGCCGCGCGCGCTCTATATTGAAATTCAATAACCGTTCCGACACATCCGAGGATTCCGGCGATGAGCGAAGCCTATATCTGCGATCCCCTGCGCACGCCGATCGGCCGCTACGGCGGCGCCTTGTCGCCGGTGCGCGCCGACGACCTCGCAGCCGTGCCGATCAAGGCCTTGATGGAGCGCAATAAATCGGTCGACTGGGCGGCGGTCGACGACGTGATCTACGGCTGCGCCAACCAGGCCGGCGAGGACAACCGCAACGTCGCGCGTATGGCGGGCCTGCTCGCCGGATTGCCGGTCGAAGTTCCGGGCGCCACCGTCAACCGGCTCTGCGGTTCGGGGCTCAATGCCGTCGCCAGCGCCGCGCAGGCCGTCAAGACGGGCGATGCCGAGCTTGTCATCGCCGGTGGCTCCGAAAGCATGAGCCGTGCGCCCTTCGTCATGGGCAAGGCCGAGACCGCCTTCTCGCGCAAGGCCGAGATCTACGACACGACGATCGGCTGGCGCTTCGTCAACAAGCTGATGAAGTCGGCGCACGGCATTGATTCGATGCCGGAAACGGCGGAGAACGTGGCGGAAGAATTCCAGGTCTCCCGCGAGGATCAGGACGCTTTCGCGCTGCGCAGCCAGGAGCGCGCGGTGGCCGCCCAGATCGACAACCGCCTCGCCCGCGAGATCGTTCCCGTCACCATCCCGCAGCGCAAGGGCGAGCCCGTCGTGGTCAACGCCGACGAGCATCCGCGCGCTGACACGACGCTGGAGAAGCTCGCAAGCCTGCCGACGCCGTTCCGCGAGGGCGGCACGGTGACGGCGGGCAACGCCTCGGGCGTCAACGACGGGGCGGCGGCGATGCTGGTCGCCTCCGAAGCCGCGGCGAAAAAGCACGGTCTCGAGCCTATTGCGCGCGTCGTGGGGGCGGCCTCGGCCGGCGTGCCGCCGCGCATCATGGGCATGGGCCCGGCGCCGGCAACCGAGAAGCTGCTCGCCAGATTGGGCTTGAAAATCAGTGACATGGACGTGATCGAATTGAACGAGGCGTTCGCTTCCCAAGCGCTCGCGGTGCTGCGCCAGCTGGGTCTCCCCGACGACGCGGAGCATGTGAACGCTCAGGGCGGCGCCATCGCCCTCGGCCACCCACTCGGCATGTCGGGCGCGCGTTTGGCCGGCACCGCCGCGCACCAGCTCAAGGCAAATGGCGGCCGCTACGGTTTGGCGACGATGTGCATCGGCGTCGGCCAAGGCATCGCCATGGTGATCGAGAAGGTGTGACGACGTGCGGCAAGCGAACGGCTGATCCATGCTCAGGTTCGCACTCATCTTCGGGGGACTTGCCGGCGCGAGCGCCGTCATCCTCGGCGCCTTCGCCGCGCATGGGCTCGAAAATCGCCTCAACAAGCAGGCGCTCGACTGGATCGAGACCGGCGTGCGCTACCAGATGTGGCACGCGCTCGCGCTCATCGGCGGGGCGGCGTTGATGGCCTGGAAGCCGGGGCCGGCGCTCTCGGTCGCGGCGATCGGCTGGGCAGGGGGGATCGTTCTGTTTTCAGGCGCGCTTTATCTGCTGGCGTTCACCGGCGCGCGCGGCTTCGCGCATGTGGCGCCGTTCGGCGGGTTTGCCCTCATCGCCGGCTGGGCGGCGCTGGTCTGGCACGGATTTTCGCTGAAACTGGGCTAGCGCTCGCGGCGCGTCGTTCCACTAGTAATCGTAGCGATAGATGATGCCGATGTCGGAATCGCCGGCCTGATCGACCCGCGATTCGACCGAGATGTTCGGCGTGATATCGACCTTTACCCCGACC
>CAZBRE010000290.1:1848-2966 GCA_964494065.1 uncultured Alphaproteobacteria bacterium | reverse complement strand
CTGCCCTTCGCGGTCGAGGACCCGGTCGACCGGCCGGTCTCGCTCTACGCCGCGACCAAGCGGGCGGGCGAGCTGATGAGCCGGACCTATGCCCACCTCTATGGGCTGCCCCAGACCGGGCTTCGCTTCTTCACGGTCTACGGACCCTGGGGGCGGCCCGACATGTCGGCCTATATCTTCACTCGCGCGATCCTGGCCGGCGAGCCGATCCATGTGTTCAATCAGGGCGACATGCGACGCGACTTCACCTATATCGACGATATCGTCGCCGGCGTGCTCGCCGCCCTCGATCGGCCGCCCGCGGCGGGCTCGGGCGCCGATTCGGGCGACCAGGGCGACCCAGCAGACCACGCGGTGCTGCCGCACAAGCTCTACAATCTCGGCAACAACCGCTCCGAGGCGCTGATGGATTTCATCGCCGCTATCGAGGCCGCTTGCGGCCGCAAGGCCGAGATCGTCTTCGAGCCGATGCAGCCGGGTGACGTGCGGGAGACCTATGCCGATATCGAGGCCAGCCGGCGCGATCTGGGGTTCGAGCCGCGGACGACGATTGCCGAGGGCGTGCCGAAATTCGTCGCCTGGTTCCGCGACTATCACGGGGTCTGACGCAAACCCTCACACCCGCGTCGCGGTTAATTGAGTAAACCCACGATCGCGGCCGGGCTATTCTGCACGCGCCAACAATCGCTGCGGAGCCACCGCGCATGCGCGCCATCGTGATTGCTGCCGCCGTCATGATCGTATTCACCGGGGCCGAGCCCACGCTGGCCGCCGACTGTCCCGAATCGCGGGCCTATCTCGAGCCGCGCCTCAATACCCGGCCCGAGGACGGCGAGTACTATGCCGTCCAGCGCGAGGCGATCCGGATCCCGATCGCCGACCTGCTGAAGCGCATGGGCGGCCCAAAGCGCGCCGAGGCGATCGCGCGCGCCACCCGCGCCCATGCCCGCCGTCAGCTGGCCGGCGGCGCGGTCGGCGCGGCGCGGCGGCACTGGCAGGACACGATCCTGCGCGCCGAGGCGCTGCTGGAGATCCTGAGCTGCATGGGACAGCTGGGCGATCCCGCCTGAGATCCCGCGATCCGCCACCGGCTAGGCCCCGCGGGCCCCGCGCGCTAG
>CAZBRE010000290.1:0-1748 GCA_964494065.1 uncultured Alphaproteobacteria bacterium | reverse complement strand
CCCGCGCGCTAGTATGACAGTTTGATGACACAACGGCGTGGCCGCGGGAAAGGCGGACCGGCGCATGGTAGATGCTGTCAAACTGAAAGCGGGCGCGGCGAAGTTTCAGCTCGCCGATCTCGACATGGCCAAGGCGGTCGCGCCCGATGGGCATCTGGACCAGCTGACCGCGCTGCAGACCAAGCTGCAGCGCATCCAGCAGGCCTATCTCCATACCGGCAATCGGGCCGTCATCGTCTTCGAGGGCTGGGACGCTTCAGGCAAGGGCGGGACCATCCGGCGCATGTCGGCCGTGCTCGACCCGCGCGGCTTCAAGGTCTGGCCGATCGGCCCGCCGCGCGACCACGAGGCCGAGCGCCATTACCTCGCACGCTTCTGGCAGCGCGTGCCGCCCCAGGGCGGCATCTCGGTTTTCGACCGCTCCTGGTACGGCCGTGTGCTGGTCGAGCGCGTCGAGGGCTTTGCCAGCGAAGAGGAATGGGGCCGCGCCTATGACGAGATCAATCACTTCGAGCAGCTTCTGGCCGATGACGGCGCGCGGGTGGTCAAGGTTTTCCTGCACGTCACCAAGGAGGAGCAGGCCCGCCGTTTCGAGGCCCGCCTCAAAGAGCCGCTGAAGCGCTGGAAGCTCTCCTACGAGGACTTCCGGAACCGCCAGCACTGGGAGGCCTATGAGCGCGCCATCGAGGAGATGGTGCGCAAAACCTCCACCAAGGCCGCACCCTGGAACGTGGTGCCGGCCAACGACAAGAAATACGCCCGCCTGCGCTGCCTTCAGCTGATCACCAAGGCGCTGGCGAAGGGGGTCGATCTGGGGCCGCCGCCTGTCGACGACAAGGTCCGGATCGAAGCCAAGGCGATGTTCGGCATCGATCCGCTGACCGATGGACCCAAGGACGGCTCGAACTCGTCCTAAGGTTCAGGAGGGCGCTCAGGACACCTTCGCGCCCTTGGCGTAGAGCGCTTCGAGATCCTTGCCGAAGGCGTCCCTGATGATGTGGCGGCGGATCTTGAGCGAGGGCGTCATCATGCCGTTCTCCACCGAGAAGGGCTCGCCCAGCACGATGAAGCGGCGCACCCGCTCGGCCTGGGCCAGGTCCTTGTTGACCCGCGCCACCGCCTCGCCGACCAGCGCATGGAAGTCGCTGTCGGCGGCAACCTCGTTCATGTTGCGCTTTTCCTTCTTGTGCGCGCGCGCCCAGTCGCGGACGAAATCCTGTTCCGGTACCAGCAGCGCCACCAGATGGGGCTTCTGGTCGCCATAGACCATGGCCTGGCCGATCTCCGGCTGCAGCGTGAGGAAGCCCTCGACGCGCTGGGGGGCGATATTGTCGCCGCCGGAATTGACGATGATGTCCTTCTTGCGGTCGGTGATCTGGATGTGGCCGTTGTCGTCGAGGAAGCCGATGTCGCCGGTGTGCAGCCAGCCGTCGTGGATCACGGCTTTGGTCGAGGCCTCATCGTTCCAGTAGCCTTTCATGACGAGCTCGCCGCGCACGCAGATCTCGCCGTCACTCTCGATCTTGACCTCCACGCCCTTCACCGGCGGGCCGACGGTGTGGATCTTGTAGCCGTCGGGCGGGTTGGCGGCGATGAGGGGGGCCGCCTCGGTCTGGCCGTAGCCCTGGAGCAGGCGGACGCCGAGCGCCGTGAAATAGAGCCCGATGTCGTAGTTGAGCGGCGCCCCGCCGGAGACGAAGAATTTGAGCCGCCCGCCGAAGCGCTTGGCGATCTTGGCGCGGACCAGC
>CAZBRE010000289.1:0-2989 GCA_964494065.1 uncultured Alphaproteobacteria bacterium | reverse complement strand
TACCAGACATGCGTTGCAAACCGCTTCGGCTCGTGCAGCTCCATATGCCCGGGCTGCGCCCGCGGCGGGGTCGTCTCGCTCATGCCTAACTCCTTTGTTGGCTGGCGCTACGGCACCGGCCCCGCATCGCTCGGCGCCGCCGTCAGCACGGTCAGCAGCCAGCGCCCGATCTCCTGCTTGCCGATCCGGGCGTAGGTCGCGTGCGTATCCGCCGCGCCGCCGATGGGCGTGTGAAAGAGCCGCGTCTCCTCGAAGATCTGCCACAGCACCCGTCGCGCCTCCGCGACGCTCGCCCCGCCCTCGATCAGCACCTTGCGGAAATCGCGGTAACGGTCGGCCTGGTTGTACCGTCCCGCCACCGGCGCATAGGGCGGCAAGGTCTCGAAAAGCGCGATCGCGCGCTCGGTCGGTGTGGTGTCTGGCGCCCCGCCCTCGTCCGTCACCTGGGCGACTGTGGATGGGGCTTCCGCTTCCTCGCTCGCGGGAAGAGCGCCCGAGACCGCAGGAGCCTTTTTGGCCCGAGCACTTCGGGCTGCCGGTTTGACAGGCCCCTTCCGCCGACGGCTTGCCTTGGTTTCGCTCATTCGCTCTCGCACGCCGTCTCGTGACGATCAGAGCGATCACAACGAGCCGCGCTCATCGGCCCGATCCTGGACCGCCAGGCGCATTGGCGCCCTCGTCATCAGCACCGATCGCCGCACCCGGCACTCCCGCACCGTCTTCATCATCGAACTCGTCTGGCAGATCGCCCTCGTCCACATCGCCAAGCAGGGCCGCTATGTCGAAGCCACCCTGCCCGCCCGCGGCGCTCTGCCCGCCTCCGCCCTGCTGGCCGGGCGAAGCACCCGGTATCACCTGAGCCAGCTGCTGGCTCACCTGCTCCAACTGATCGGGTGGCAGCTTGCTCGCAATGCCGGCGACCTGATCGGCCCCGGCGAGCGCTGCCTGGGCCTGAACCGCTTGCGTCGCCGCCGCGCGCTTCCGCTTGACGTCGGCCAATGGCCGCAGCCAGCGTTGCGGCAGCCCGACCGCGACCGGCACGTCCCGCGCAATCGCATCGGTGTCGAGGTGATCGAGCATGCCGGGATCGGCTTGCACCAGCGGCCCCATGATCTCGATCGCGCGCGGCAGAGCTGCAGCCTCGATCTGCTTGGCGACCCGCTCGATCGTCGAGCCATACGTGAACCGCACGCCTGCCTGCAGAATGTCCGGCGGCGGCGGCAGGGCGCCGGCGCGGCGCATGATCGCGAAGCTACTTTACCTGGCTTTGTGCCAGCCGCGGCACGCAGCTGCGCTGGACGGCGCGCTGGGCGATCGTCAGCCGCGGACAATCCGGCCTCACCGCTATCGTCGATCGAGAGCGCTTTCAGATCGCCTGCCAGCGCCTTCGCAACGCCCGTCGCGCTCGCAATGCATGGTTGGCCGCACGCACTCAACGCTGCGGTTAGGAGACGCTGCCAATCATTGGCGAGACAGGTTGCTGGAGAGTCGCTCTGCCTCGCTTCGTCAAACTGGAATGACGTTCCGCTATCGGACCGCTTCGGCTTCCGATACACGTTCGGCCCCCGAGGGCAAAGGCCCCGACCGATCAGCGATCCAGGCCCGGATGTCCCGGTACACTATCCCCGCCTGCTTGTCGCGAAGCAGCATGTGCCACCCTTCGGGATAGATCGCAAAACGCCGCAACGTCACCGGCAAACGGTTTCTGGCCGTGACGATCGGCTTGAGCGGAATGATCTGATCTTTCGCGCCATACAGCATTAAGACCGGCACCCTGACTTTTGGCGCCGCCGCCAGCGCCATATCCATAAGGTTCGTAACGCCGTAAAGACTGTCGACCCGGACATACTTGATCACTCTGGGGTCGCGGGACAGCTCGATCAGCGCGGCTCGATTATCGGTCGGAATCCGGCGTATCTGATCAGAGGTCAGCTGAATGCCGGGCGCGGTGTGAGCGGCGATCCAGAGCGCTATTCGGTTTCCGGCCGGCATGATCTCGCGCGCCCAAACCGCAGGGGCGAGCAGGATCGCGCCGTCGACCTTCGGCGCGTCCTGATCACCGAGCGATGCGAGCACAACACCGCCACCCATGCTCGATCCCAGAAGGAACAGCGGGGTACCCGGATGCCGCGTTCTGACAAGCTTGGTAAACACCTTCAGGTCGTCGACCATCGCCCGCGCGCCGGGCCACTCTCCACGATGCGGCGCACCGCCGAACCCACGCTGGTCATAAGCATATGTTGCTAGCCCCTGTCCGCGCCATGCGCGACCGGGCCCGTCGAAGGCGCGGCTGTGATCATTCATGCCGTGTACGGCCACGATAATGGCCTTGGCCTTCCGGTCCGGCAGCCAGGCCCGGAACGGCAACCGGGTTCCATCCTCCGTGACGAACAGGCCTGCCTCCAAGCGCGGTGAGCCCGCCGGGAGATTGGACGGGTAGCGGACAGGCGCACACGCCGCCGCTGCGATGGACAGCGCGATGATCGGGAAGATCCGCAGCAAGCGGCGGCAATCGACCATAGCCAAAATAGATCCGCCGGTGGAAATCCTGGTCTCTTGTGGGTTCAAGAAATTACATTCCGCCGAATTGAGCAAGGGCCGGTCAAGCTACGATCATTATGGTTAACAAAGTCTCGCCGACCGGGGACACGGGCGAACGAAGGGTAATGCCTATACAGACGTAGGGCCCTGATGGAGCTCAGGCGCCACCCGATTGCATCGTGACGAAAGATGCGGCACAGAAGCGAGACGCCGACGGCCGAGGCAACCGGCTTTGGTCCGACGGGACAATGTGCCGAATTCGCGCCGCACGGTAGGAGCCTGCCCCGGCAATTGAACCGGTGGAACCGCGTCGATTAGCCCCACAAACGCTTCGACGCGATGTCGGCGCCTTCTCTGAGCGCCTTCATCTTGGCCCACACCACGTCCTCGGCGACCCATTCCCAGCCGACGAAGGTGCCGAAGCCGCAATCGACGCCGGCGATCACGC
>CAZBRE010000288.1:0-3029 GCA_964494065.1 uncultured Alphaproteobacteria bacterium | reverse complement strand
AGCACTACAAGAAGAACGGGGCCGCGGACGGCGACTACAAGGCCGGCGGCGACAGCAAAGCCGGAGGCGCGAAATAGTGCGCAGCGTTCCGCGAGGCCAGCGCCCATGATCGCCGAGGTCGGCCATTTCGCCCTGATCCTTGCGGCCATGGTGGCGCTGCTGCAGGGCACGCTGCCGATTTGGGGCGCGGCGCGGGGCAACGGCGCGATGATGGGTCTCGCCAAGCCGGCGGCGCAGGCGCAGTTCCTGCTGATCGCCATCGCCTTCGGGGCGCTCACCTACGCCTACGTCGTCTCCGATTTCTCCATCGCCAACGTGGCGCAGAACTCGCATTCGGCGAAACCGCTGCTCTACAAGATCACCGGCGTCTGGGGCAACCATGAGGGCTCGATGCTGCTCTGGGTGTTCATTCTGGCGCTCTTCGGGGCGGCGCTGGCGAGCTTCGGGCGCAACCTGCCGCCGAGCCTCCATGCCCGCGCGCTCGGCATCCAGGGCCTGATCGGTCTCGCGTTCCTGGCCTTTCTGCTGTTCTCTTCGAACCCGTTCGCGCGGCTGTCGCCGGCGCCGCTCGACGGCTCGGGGCTCAACCCGCTGCTGCAGGACCCGGGCCTCGCCTTCCATCCACCCTTCCTTTATCTGGGCTATGTCGGCTTCTCGATGGCGTTTTCCTTCGCGATCGCGGCCCTGCTCGAAGGCCGGGTCGATCCCGCCTGGGCGCGCTGGGTGCGGCCCTGGACGCTCGCCGCCTGGTCGTGCCTCACCGTGGGCATCGCGCTGGGGTCGTGGTGGGCCTATTACGAGCTCGGCTGGGGCGGCTGGTGGTTCTGGGACCCGGTGGAGAACGCCTCCTTCATGCCGTGGATCGCGGGGGCGGCGCTGCTCCATTCCGCGATCGTGGTGGAAAAGCGCGACACGCTCAAATCCTGGACCGTGCTGCTGGCGATCATCGTCTTCTCGCTGTCGCTGGTCGGCACCTTCCTGGTGCGCTCGGGCGTGCTGACCTCGGTCCACGCCTTCGCCACCGACCCACAACGCGGGCTTTTCATCCTCGGTATTCTCGTGCTGACGATCGGCGGCTCGCTGACGCTCTATGCCTGGCGCGCGCCGATGCTGAAGGCCACCGGCAGCTTCCGGCCGGTGAGCCGCGAAGGCGCGCTGGTGCTCAACAACCTGCTGCTGACCGTGGCGGCCGCAACCGTCTTCATCGGCACGCTCTACCCGCTGGTGCTCGACGCGGTGGGCGGCGGCAAGATCTCGGTGGGTGGGCCCTATTTCAACGCGACCTTCGTGCCCATCATGACGCCGCTGGTGATCGCCATGGCGATCGGCCCGATGCTCGCCTGGAAGCGCGGCGATCTGTGGGGCGCGCTGGGGCGGCTCAAGCTCGCGCTCGTCGCCGCGGTCGCGGTGGTGGCGTTGACGCTCTGGCTCGACAGCACGCGCGATCTGCTGGCGGCGATGGGCATGGCGCTGGCCGCGTGGCTCTTCGCCGGCACCGCGCTCGAGCTTGCCGGGCGCATCAAGCTCGGCCGCGCGCCGCTTGGCGACAGTCTCCGCCGCGCCGCCGGCCTGCCGCGCGCCGCCTACGGCATGACGGTCGCGCATATGGGCTTCGCGATCGTGATCGCGGGCATCACGGCCTCCTCGGCCTGGCAGTCGGAGAGCATCCGCATCATGAAGCCCGGCGAGACGGCGAGGGTCGCCGGCTACGACTTTCGCTTCCTCGGCGTGAGCGACGGGCGCGGGGCCAACTACAGCTCGCAGTTCGGCCGTTTCGCGGTGACGCGCGGCGGCCGGCCGGTCGCGACCATGGTGGCGGAGAAGCGCTTCTATCCGGTCCAGCGGCGCCAGACCACCGAAGCGGCGATCCACACCACCTGGCTCTCCGATCTCTATGCGGTCATCGGCGACGCAAACAAATCGGGTGGCTGGTCGGTACGGCTCTACCACAATCCCCTGGTGCCCTGGATCTGGATCGGCGCGCTGGTAATGTTCGCCGGCGGCACGATCTCGCTCACCGACCGGCGCCACCGGGTGGGCGCACCGCGCCGCGCCCGCGCCGCTTCGATTGCCGGTTCGGCCCCGGCCAAGGCCTGATCTCATGTCGGACAGCGCCACCACGCGCGGCGGCCCGTCGCGTCTCCTGTTCATTCTGCCGGTGCTGGTCTTCGGCGTGCTGGCCGCCGTCATCGCCTATTTCATGCTGTCGGGGCACGACCCGCGCCTGCTGCCCTCGACGCTGATCGACAAGCCCGCGCCGCAATTCACGCTGCCGCCGATCAAGGGCTGGGAGGACAGGAAGCCGGGACTGTCGACGGCGGACCTCAAGGGCACGGTGACGGTAGTGAACTTCTTCGCCTCCTGGTGCGTGCCCTGCCTCGCCGAGCACCCGCAGGTGACGGCGATCGCCAAGCTCAAGGGCGTCCAGGTGGTCGGCATCAACCACAAGGACCGGCCGGCGGCGGTCAAGGACTGGCTGACCCGCCACGGCGATCCTTACGCCCGCATCGGCGCCGATGCCGGGCGCGGGGCGATCGAATGGGGCGTCTACGGCATGCCCGAGACCTTCATCCTCGACAAGACCGGACGCATCCGCTTCAAGCATGTCGGCGTCATCACGCCCGATGCGCTGAAGGCAAAGATCCTGCCGGTGATCCGGGAGCTTCAGAAATGAGGCTGCTCGGCGCGGTGCTGGCGCTCGTTCTGATGGCGGCCGCGCTGCCGGCAGCCCATGCCGTCGAACCGGGCGAGGTCCTGAAGGACCAGGCGCTGGAGAAACGGGCACGCGCGATCAGCAAGCGACTGCGTTGCCTCGTCTGCCAGAACCAGTCGATCGACGATTCCGACGCCGGTCTCGCCCGCGACCTTCGTATCCTCGTGCGCGAGCGCCTGACGGCGGGCGACAGCGACGAAGCGGTCGTCAATTTCATCGTCGCCCGCTACGGCGATTTCGTGCTGCTGCGCCCGCCGGTGAAGCCGGCGACCTTCGCGCTCTGGTTCGGGCCGCTCATCATTCTGCTGATCGCGGG
>CAZBRE010000287.1:0-3033 GCA_964494065.1 uncultured Alphaproteobacteria bacterium | reverse complement strand
GCGGGCGATCTCCCGTAGACGTCGAACGCTTCCTTCCCGCTTTCCTCTTCTTATTTGCCGCCGCCCAGCGAGTGGACGTAGACGGCGAGCATCTTGATCGTCTCCGCATCGAGCCGGCCGGTCCACGACGGCATGACACCATGCTTGGGCTTGGCGACCTGGGAGACAACGGCTTTTTTGTCGCGGCCGTAGAGCCAGATCGCATCGGTCAGGTTGGGCGCGCCGACGCCGGTATTGCCCTTGCCGTTGGCCCCGTGACAGGCCACGCAGTTGTCGGCGAAGATCTTCTTGCCGGCTTCCGTCGCCGTGCCCCCGCCGGAGAGCGAGAGCACATAGTCGGCGACCGCGGAAATCTGATCGGGCTTCAGCGTGTTGTCGTTGGCGAAGGCGGGCATATCGCCCGAGCGCGCCTCGTCGTGGCCGCTGCGGATGCCAAAGCGGATGGTCTGAAAGATCGCCTCGATGGTGCCGCCCCACAGCCAGTCGTCGTCGGCGAGGACCGGCGCCCCGGGCCGTCCGCCGCCGCCGGGACCATGGCAGGGCGCGCAGTTGTCGGCGAAGGCCGAGCGCCCGCCGGCGATGGCGAAGGTGCGCAGCTCGTCGTCCTTCAGGATGGCGGCGGGCGTGGCGGCCTTGATCCTGGTCCGGTACTTGGCCTGCGCCGCACGGGCGTCCTTCAGCGACTTGTCCAGCGTCACACGCTGCGAGTAGCCCAGCACGCCCTTGAAGTAGCCGGTGAACCAGGGCACCGAGGGATAGAGCACGAAGTAGACCGCCGACCAGACGACGGTCGCCCACAAGACATAGACCCACCACTTCGGCAGCGGCGTGTTGAGCTCCTTGATGCCGTCCCATTCGTGGCCGGTGGTATCGGTCCCGGTGACGACGTCTTTTTCCACCTTGGTCGGCATCGGCTAGTTCCTCTTTCGATCGTCGTCGTCGCGCAGCGGGATCTGCCCATGGTCCTCCATCTCGGCCTTGCGTTTGGGCCAGTAGGCCCAGATCACGATGCCGACGAAGAGGGCCATGAACCAGACGACCCAGAGCGATTTCAGCGTGGCGTACAGATCCTGCATCATCAGGTCCTCACTGCTGCAGCTGGCCGGTGCCGTATTTGGTGAAATCCACCATGCGGCCGAGGATCTGCAGATAGGCGATCAGCGCGTCCATCTCGGTGAGCTCGTTCGGCTTGCCGTCGAACGCGCCGACGGCGGCCTTGGGATAGCGCTTGAGCAGTGCTTCGTGGTCGGCCTCGGGATTGGCCTGGTCGGCCAGGTCCTTCAGCGCGTTCTTGATCATCTCGTCGGTGTAGGGCACGCCGACCACGCGGTTGGTGCGCAGATGCGCGGCCGCGTCCTTGAAGTCGAGCTTGCGCGTGGCCAGGAACGAGTAGGGCGGCATCACCGATTCCGGCACCACGCTGCGCGGGTTGATGAAATGGCTGACATGCCAGGCGTTGGAATACTTGCCGCCGACGCGGGCCAGGTCGGGCCCGGTGCGCTTGGAGCCCCATTGGAAGGGATGGTCGTACATCGACTCCGCGGCCAGGCTGTAATGCCCATAGCGCTCGGCCTCGTCGCGGAACGGGCGTACCTGCTGGCTGTGGCAGACGTAGCAGCCCTCGCGGATGTAGATGTTGCGCCCGGCGAGCTCGAGCGGCGTATACGGCCGCACGCCCTTCACCTTCTCGATCGTCGACTCGATCGTGTAGAGCGGGATGATCTCCACCAGGCCGCCGATCGACACCGTGATCAGCGTCAGCGCGATCAGCCACCAGACGTTCTTTTCGGCTTTATCATGAACGGACATCGCGGGTTCGCTCCCCTCAAGCGGCGGCTGGTGTGGCGGCCGGGATCGGGCCCGCGGCCGTGTGACCGCGCGCGGTCCTCACAAGGTTGACGACCATGATCAGCGCGCCGATCAGGAACAGCAGGCCGCCGCCGGCGCGGATCAGGTAGTAGGGGTGCATCGCCTCCACGGTCTCCACGAAGGAGTATTGCAGGAAGCCCAGCTTGTCGTAGGCCCGCCACATCAGGCCCTGGGTGATGCCGGAGATCCACATCGAGGTGATGTAGAGCACGATGCCGACGGTGGAGATCCAGAAGTGGTACTCGACCAGCTTCAGCGAATAGAGCCCCTCGCGCTTCCACAAACGCGGCACCAGGAAGTAGAGCGCGCCGAAGGAGACGAAGGCGACCCAGCCGAGCGCGCCCGAATGCACGTGGCCGATGCCCCAGTCGGTGTAGTGGCTGAGCGCGTTGACCGGCTTGATCGACATCACCGGCCCCTCGAAGGTGCTCATGCCGTAGAAGGCGACGGCGGTGACGAGGAAGCGTAAGACCGGGTCGGTGCGCAGCTTGTCCCAGGCGCCGGCCAGCGTCATCAGGCCGTTGATCATGCCGCCCCACGACGGCATCCACAGCATGACGGAGAAGGTCATGCCCAGCGTCTGCGCCCAGTCGGGCAGCGCCGTGTAGTGGAGGTGGTGCGGGCCGGCCCAGATGTAGAGGAAGATCAGCGACCAGAAATGCACCACCGACAGGCGGTAGGAATAGATCGGCCGCTCGGCCTGCTTGGGCACGAAGTAGTACATGATGCCCAGGAAGCCCGCGGTCAGGAAGAAGCCGACCGCGTTATGGCCGTACCACCACTGGGTCAGCGCATCCTGCACCCCCGACCAGAGGATATAGCTCTTGGCGCCGGTCCAGCTCACCGGCACGGCGAGGTTGTTGACCACATGCAGCATCGCCACGGTGACGATGAAGGCGAGGTAGAACCAGTTGGCGACGTAGATATGCGGCTCTTTGCGCTTGGCCACCGTGCCGGCGAAGACCACCAGATAGGCGACCCAGACGACGGTGAGCCAGAGATCGACGAACCATTCGGGCTCGGCATATTCCTTCGACTGGGTGATGCCGAGGATGTAGCCGACGGCCGCCATCACGATGAAGGCCTGATAGCCCCAGAAGACGAAGCCGGCGAGCGCGCGGCCGCCGAAGAGCGGCGCCCGGCAGGTGCGCTGGACGACATAGA
>CAZBRE010000286.1:0-3077 GCA_964494065.1 uncultured Alphaproteobacteria bacterium | reverse complement strand
GTGGGCGGGCATCTCAACGCCTATACCTCGCGCGAATCGACCGCCTATTATGCCAAGGTGCTGGCCGAGCATGCGCCGCTCGCGGTCGACATTCTGGCCGACATTCTGCAGCACTCGACCTTCGACGAGCAGGAGCTCGCCCGCGAGCGCGATGTGGTGTTGCAGGAGATCGGCCAGGCGCACGACACGCCCGACGACCTGGTCTTCGACCATTTCCAGGAAACCGCCTTCCCCGATCAGCCGATGGGCCGGCCGGTTCTGGGCACCGTCGAGATCGTCGAGACGATGCCGCGGGCGGCCCTGGTCGACCATATGAGCCGCACCTATGGGGGCGAGCGGATGGTGCTCTGCGCCGCCGGCAAGATCGACCACGGTGCGCTGGTTGCGCTGGGCGAGCGTCTACTGGCGCAGGTGGCCCCCAAATCCGCGACCGACGCCACCGCCGCACGCTACACCGGGGGCGAATTCCGCCACGACCGTCATCTGGAGCAGACGCATCTCGTCTTCGGCCTGCCCGGCTACGCCAACAAGGAGGCGGATTATTTCGCCATCAATCTCTTCTCGACCATGCTCGGCGGCGGCATGTCGTCGCGGCTTTTCCAGGAGGTGCGCGAGAAGCGCGGGCTCGTCTATTCGATCTACAGCTTCCACTCGCCCTACCGTGACGGCGGGCTCTTCGGCATCTACGCCGGCACCGGCCCCGATCGGCTCGACGAGCTGGTTGCGGTGATCGGCGAGCAGGTCGGCGATCTGGGATCCAATGCCAGCGACGGGGAGATCGAGCGCGCCCGCACGCAAATGAAAGCGTCGCTATTGATGGCACGCGAGAATACCGGCGCGCGCGCCGAGGCGCTGGCCAACCAGCTCCTGATCTATGGCCGGCCGATCCCGGTCGACGAGATCGTCGCCAAAGTGGAGGGCGTCGATCGCGCCGCGCTTGCCCGTGTGGCCGACCATATCGCAAGCGGGCCGCTCACCGTCGCCGCCCTCGGCCCCGTGAAGAGCCTGCCCGATCACGAGACGATTGTGGAGCGCCTGTCCTAACTAACCCTGCGGCGTGACTGGCCCCGCTCAGCCGGCCTTGACGACCTTGTCGTGCCAGAAGGCGGCGGTCAGGCCCCAGAACACCATGTTGAGCACCAGCGCGCCGATGATGATTTGCGGCGGCGGCAGGGTCTTCTGGAAGACGAAGATGGCGACCAGCGTCGCCGCCAGCCCCACGATCAGTCCGCGCGCCCACCATCTGCCCTTCAGAAATGGAATGAAGAAGGCAAAGCCCCAGATGCCGCCCCAGACCACCTGCTTGTAAAGAAATTCCTTGGAGGTCAGGAACTTGAGCGCCTGGGCGGGGGGCTTGATGATGCCGGCCTCGAGCCCCGCGCGCAGCGCGACGTAGAACAGCAATACCCCGAAGCATCCCGACGCGAACGCCAACGACAAGCGTCTCAATACATCCATCACGCCACTCCCCCTGTTTTCGTCATATCGCCACCTCGTGCCACGTCATGCCGCGCCGCACATCATGGGGCGGCACCGTGGTCCACCTATCCCCAGGCTGGTTTGAGCCGATCGCGCGGCAGCGCGCAAGTCACGTTTCCGGGATGGGCCGCGGCCGCGCCGTCACGCCCGGCCCGACTGGCCCGATAACTTGGAGAAATCGACGCCGATCTTGGCGATCGCGCGCTGCCATTTATTCTCCAGGTCGGTGTCGAAGATGAGCGCCTCATCGGCCGGCACGTTGAGCCAGCCGTTCTCGTGGATCTCCGATTCGAGCTGGCCCGGCCCCCAGCCGGAATAGCCGAGCGCGAGCAGGCATTTCCGCGGGCCGTTGCCCTCGGCAATGGCGCGCAGGATGTCGACCGAGGCGGTCAGCGCCACGTCGTCGTCGACCACCATCGTGCTCTCGTCGGTGAACTCCTTGGAATGCAGCACGAAGCCGCGGCCCGCCTCGACCGGCCCGCCCGAATGCACGGGGATGGTCCGCCGGCAGCTCTCGGGCTCGATGCCGACCTGGTCGAGCAGGTCCTCGAAGTTGAGGTCGTCGAACAGCTTGTTCACCACGAGGCCCAGCGCCCCCTCGTCGGAATGCGCGCACATATAGATCACGGTGCGGGCAAAGCGCGGATCGGGCATAGTGGGCATCGCGATCAGGAGCTGACCGGTGAAGAATCCCTGAGCCGGATCGCTTATGGCCATGGTCTGAAACCATCGTGGACCGGCGCTGTGCGGTCAAGAGCTAGCGCGGCGCTAACGCGAAGTTTACTGCGATTAGCGACCCTCGACCCTATATTTTTGGGTGCAGGGGTACCCCCATATGTCACCCTGCCGTCGCCCGGCTCTAATGGAAGGCCCAGCCTCGCCGTGAGCGTTTCGTCAACCAGAACAGGCTTCCGCCGGATCGCCGTGCCGGCGCCCAGCTTTGCTGGAATAATGCTATGCGCCCTTGCCGCGCTGGCGGCATTGCTGGCCGCCCCGGCGGCCTCCCTGGCGAGCGCCTCGGACTGGGCGGTCAATACCCATTCGAAGGTGCGGCTGATTGCGGCCGCCTCGGGGGTCGGGACCAGCCGCGAGATCCGGCTCGGCCTCGAATTCAAGCTCAAGAAGAACTGGAAGATCTATTGGCGCTCGCCGGGCGATGCGGGATTTCCGCCGCGCATCGACTGGGCGGGCTCGACCAATCTGCGCGATGCGACGATCGCCTGGCCGGCGCCGCATCGTTTCGAAGTGCTCGGCTTCAACACCGCCGGCTACAAGGATGCGGTCGTCCTGCCGCTCACCGTCCGGCTTGCCGAGGCGGGCAAGGACACGCGTCTCGTGGCGAAGGTCGACTATCTCACCTGCGATGAGATCTGCGTCCCCTACACGGTGAACCTCAGCCTCGCCCTGCCGGCGGGACCGGCGCAGACGACGCGCTTTGCTTACGAGATCGACCGCTACCGCGCGCTCGTGCCCACCGGCGAGACGGTGAGCGGCATCAAGATCGAACGCATCGCGGTGCGCCGGCGTGGTGCTGCCACCACATTGACCGTGATCGCGCGTTCGGCCAAGGCGTTCACGACGCCCGATCTCTTCATCGA
>CAZBRE010000285.1:0-3093 GCA_964494065.1 uncultured Alphaproteobacteria bacterium | reverse complement strand
ACAACCGGCAGGGCGAGTGGTACCAGCTCTACCAGATCGGCTTCGGCGGCGTGCCGGGCCGGCCGGCGGGCGACGGCCCCGACGGGCATTCGCTCTGGCCGGCCTTCACCAACGTGCCGAACGAGTTCCTGGAGGCTTACTTCCCGCTCCGCATCGTCAAATACGAGACCATAGCGGACAGTGGCGGCCCGGGCCTCCACCGCGGCGGCAACGGGCTCTCGATGGGGTACCAGTTCCTCGAAGCCGGCGAGATCTCGATCCACGACGACCGCTGGCTCACCCACCCCTGGGGCGTCAACGGCGGGCTGCCCGGCGCGCGCAGCAACAAGCTGATGGTGCGGGCGGACGGGTCGCAGGAATGGATGGTCTCCAAATGCGACCGCGTCCATGTCGAGCCCGGCGACACGCTCTACTTCAACACCTGGGGCGGCGGCGGCTGGGGCGACCCGCTCGAGCGGCCGGCCGAGAAGGTCGCGCTCGACGCCAAGCGCGGCATCGTCACGGCCGAGGGGGCGAAGCGCTACGGCGTGGTGTTGACAGCCGATCTCAAGGTGGATGAGGGCGCAACGGCGGCGTTACGGCGCCGAATGGCGTCCGAGCGCGGCGAGACGCAGCTCTTCGATTTCGGCGGCACGGTCGAGGAGCTGAAGGCCCGCTGCAAGGCCGACACCCATCTGGAGCCGCCGACGGCGCCGGTCTTCCAGAAATGGATGGGGCGGGCTGATTTGCGTAATGCGGCGGAATAGGCCGTCTATTCCTGACGATCGCACTGGTCTTCCGTGGGCTGACTGGCCAGATTGAACGCTCGGGTATGCACGATCTCGGGACAGCGCCGTGGCACGTGACCAGCGCAGGCTCGCCGCCATCCTCGCCGCCGATGTGGTGGGGTATTCGCGGCTGATGGAGGCGGACGAAGCGGGGACCTTGCGGGCCCTGAAAGCCGCGCGCGTCGAGGTCATCGATCCCAAGATCGCCGAGCTCGGCGGGCGCATCGTCAAAACCACCGGCGACGGCATGCTGTGCGAGTTCCCCTCCGCGGTCGATGCGGTGCAATGCGCCGTGAATGTCCAGCGCGCCATTGCCGAGCGCGGCGACGACATGCCCGCCGAGGCGCGGCTGCGCTTCCGCGTCGGCGTCAATCTGGGCGACATCCTGATCGAGGACGGCGATATCTTCGGCGACGGGGTCAACATCGCCGCGCGTCTGGAGGCGCTGGCCGAGCCCGACGGGCTGTGTATTTCGGATGCCGTCAACGAGCAGATCCGCGGCAAGCTCGAGATCGGGCTCACCGATGCGGGCATGACGCATCTGAAAAATATCGGCCGCGACGTGCGGATCTGGCGCTGGCACCCGACCGGCAAGGTGGACGATCGGCCCGGCTCGGCGGGCGGGCTCGCCGCCCCGGGCAAGCCCTCGCTCGCGGTGCTGCCCTTCGTCAATCTGTCGGGCGATCCCGAGCGCGAGTTCGTCGCCGACGGCATGACCGAGGACGTCATTACCTTGCTGTCGACGCTGCCCGATCTCTTCGTGATCTCGCGCAATTCGAGCTTCGCCTACAAAGGCCAGTCGCCGGATGTGCGCAAGGTGGCCGACGAGCTCGGCGTCCGCTACGTGTTGGAAGGCAGCGTGCGAACCGCGGGCAACCGCATTCGGGTGTCGGCGCAGTTCGTCGACGCGCTGACCGGCAACCATATCTGGGCCGACCGCTACGACCGCGATCTTGAGGATATCTTCGCGGTTCAGGATGAGGTGGCGCAGGGCATCGCCGGGGCGCTGCAGTCGCGGCTGCTGATCGCCGAGGCCAACCATGTGAGCCGCAAGCCGCCTGACAAGCTCGACGTCTGGGGGAACACCATCCGGGCGCGCATCAAGATGATCACCTACCGGAGTTCGGATATCGACGAGGCCGAACCGTTGGCGCGGCGGGCGTTGGAGCTCCAGGCCGATTACGCGCCCGCCCACGCCATGCTCGGCCAAATCCTGGCCTGGCGCTCATATAACGGCTGGACCGACGACTGGCTGAAGGCCGCGAGAGACGCGGTAAAGCATACCGAGCTGGCACTGTCGATTGACGCCAACGACCCGGCGGTACTGATGGATGCGGCCTTCGCGAATATCTGGCTCGGCCGGTTCCTGAAAGCCCAGCCGATCGCCGAGCGGTCGATCGAGCTCAACCCCAACTCGGCCGTGAACTGCTCGATCTGCGGACACTGCCTCGCCGTGGTCGGGCGGGCCGAAGAGAGCGTCGCGTTGACCGCCAAGGCGTTCCTGCTTAGCCCGAAAGACCCGCTCGATTACATGTTCCATATGTATGAGGGGTCGGCCAATTATTTCGCGGGCGACATGAAGTCGGCCAAACGGGCATTGGAGCACGCGATCCGGCTGAAGACCGACCTGGTGTTCCCGCGGCTTTTCCTGGCGGCCATTCTGTCGCGCGAGGGCGAGCCCGACCTGGCCCGCCGCGAGCTTGCCCGTATCGTTCAACTCGGTTCGGAAGACATCATCAAGAACGTCTTTCGCCCGCGCACCGACGGCACGCGGTGGCGCGAATTCACCGATCGGATCCGCGAGGTCTATGACGGCCCCGTGCCTGAGCAGCCGGGCTAGACGGGCGGGACCGACGCGGAGGCGAGCCCATGGTGGAAAAGCGCGACGGGGCGATTACCGATCTGACGGGAGTATCCCGCGGCAGCAAGGACCTCATCGTCTGGGGCGAGGGGATCGACGTCGATATCCTGAAGACGCTGCCGAAGCTCGGCTCGCTCGGCGTCTACAAGGCGAAGAAGAAGGACCTGTCGAAGGTCGCGCGGCTCGGGGAGCTGACGCTGCCGGCACTCAACCTCCGCTTCTGGCCGGAGCCGGATCTGACCGCGTTCCGGCCGCCCAAGGGGCTCAAATATTTCACCGTGTGGCAGAGCAACAAGCTGGTGCGGCTCGACGGCATCGAGGCGGGGGCGGAGATCGAGGCGCTGGCGCTCAACGACAATGGGCGGCTCGAAAGCCTGGCCCCGCTGGCCGCGCTACCTAAGCTCACCGACCTCTCGCTCAGCGGCGGCATCTGGTCGAAGCAGGAGACCGACGGGCTCGATGGGC
>CAZBRE010000284.1:0-3131 GCA_964494065.1 uncultured Alphaproteobacteria bacterium | reverse complement strand
TCTTGCCTTTCGATTTCTCCGCCGTGAGCGCGTGGCAGATGCCGCAGCGCGCGAAGAGGATGCGGCCGTTCACGAGGTCGGGCACGAGATTGGGTTCTGCGGCCCCGGCCGGCCCGGCGAGAAAGATCGCCAGGCCGGCCAATAGGGTTCGCCTCACTTCTCGCCGCTATAGGCGATGCGGTAGATCACGCTCGCATAGTCGTCGGAGACGATGAGCGAGCCGTCGGGCAGGGTCTTGATGTCGACCGGCCGCCCGCTCGCATCCTCGCCCTGGAGCCAGCCGCTGGCGAAGACCTCCTTGCCGGTCGGCACACCCTTATCGTTGAAGCGGATCCGCATGATCCGGTAGCCGACCGGCTTGGTGCGGTTCCACGAGCCGTGCTGGGCGACGAAGGCGTCGTTCACATACTCCTTGGGGAACATGTCGCCCGTATAGAAGTGGATGCCGAGATTGGCCGAATGGGCCTGGAACTCGATCACCGGCGCCACCGCGCCCGCGGGCGGCTTCGCTTTCGCCATGCCGGTCAGGCGCACCTTGCCGCCGAAGACCGGAAAGCCGAAATGCTGGCCCTTGGCGGTGACGCGGTTCAGCTCGTCGGGCGGCACATCGTCGCCCATGTCGTCGGCGCCGTTGTCGGTGAAGAACAACTCCTTGGTCTTGGGATGCCAGTCGAAGCCGACCGAGTTGCGGATACCGCGGGCGTAGACCTCGACATTCTTGCCGTTGGCATCCATGCGGATGATGGTGCCCTCGTAGCCCTTCACCTTGCAGATGTTGCAGGGCGAGCCGACCGAGACGTAGAGCTTGCGGTCGGGGCCGAAGGCGGCGTAGCGCCAGCCATGCAGGAACTCCGTCGGCAGCTTGGCAAAGATTGGGATGCGCGGCTGCAGCGGCAGGGAAAGATCGAATTCGGCCGGCACCGCCCAGCGGAACACCCGCGCAGTCTCGGCGATATAAAGCAGCCCATCCTGGAAGGCGACGCCGTTGGGCGTCTTCAGCCCGCCCGCGAGCTTGTGGATCTCGTTCGCCTTGCCGTCACGGTTGGTGTCGCGCAGCGCATAGATGGTGCCGTGGCGCGAGCCGACGAAGACCGTGCCGAGCGGCCGGCCGACCACCAGCGAGCGCGGCTTGGGCACCTCGGCGAAGACCGAGATTGTGAACCCCGGCGGCAGCTTGATGCGTTTCAGGATGGCGTCGTGCTGGCTCTCGGCCTGGGCGCCGAAAGCGAACCCCGATATGGCAAGCGCCATGAGGGCGCGCGATAGAAATTTCATAACCAGACCTCCCGTTCCAACCGGCCGCTTTGGCGGAGGTCGTTCCGCCGGACGTCTTGCTGCGTGCGGCCTTGCCCGAAACGATAGGCGGCGGGTGAAATCCTGTCAAAGAACGGGAGGGTTCCGTCACGGCAACGTGACACAAGAAAAGTGGGGATAAAGGGGGCGCCGGGAAGCCGTTTTAGGCAACCCGGCGCGGGATCACGGGCAAGCGCAGTGTGACGAGCACCGCGGATGACAAGGTTGGACCGTGATGGCGCGGATACTGGACAATCCGCCCTGAACGGTTTCTGAAGTGCACGTTCATCTGGGGTTCAGAAAGGTGAACGGCCCGAACCGGGCGGCTCTTGAGGGTCGGTTCCGGACGAAATGCGGCGGGGCCTGGACAGGACCCCGCCGCTGTCACAGCCGCCTTGAGCGGCGCATGGAACGGGATGACGACCGTGACGATGGCGGTTTTAGCGAGGCCGCGCTGAACCGCCCGTGAAGTGCCTGTTCATCTAGGGTTCATCTGGCGTTCATCTTGAGGAGGCCCGGTGCGCAAGTTGGCCGACCGGCGGACTTGACCGGGAAGAGCGCGCGCGCCTAACTCCGAACGGTCGGGACGATGACCTGCGCGGAAGGGGAGCACTGTTGGCCGAACGGCTGCGCCCGAAGAATGCCGATGAATTGCTGGATGCCGTCAAATGGGCGGTGGCCGAGGCGTCGCCCCTGGAGGTGATCGGTGCGGGGAGCAAACGCGCCCTGGGTCGGCCCAGCCAGGCCGACCATACGCTCGACCTCTCGCGGCTTTCCGGGATCGGGCTCTATGAGCCGAACGAGCTGGTACTGGGGGCGGCCGCCGGAACGCCGCTCATCGAGATCGAAAAGGCGCTCGCCGAAGAACGCCAGATGCTCGCTTTCGAGCCGCCGGATCTCGGCCCGCTTCTTGGCGGCGAGGCGGGCAAGGCGACGCTCGGCGGTGTCGTCGCCTGCAACCTTTCCGGCCCGCGGCGCATCAAGGCCGGGGCGGCGCGCGATCATTTCCTCGGCTTCGAGGCGGTGAGCGGGCGCGGCGAGGCCTTCAAGGCGGGCGGCCGCGTGGTCAAGAACGTCACCGGCTACGATCTTTGCAAGCTGATCGCCGGGTCTTACGGGACACTGGCGGTGATGTCGTCGCTCACGGTCAAGGTGCTGCCGGCACCGGAGAAGACGCGGACAGTGCTGATCGTGGGGCTCGATGATGCCAAGGCCGTCGCAGCGATGGCGGCGGGCCTCGGCAGCGCGCATGAGGTCTCGGGTGCGGCGCATCTGCCGGCCGCGCTCGCCGCGCGCTCGGGCGTCTCCTATCTGAGCCAGGCGGGCGGCGCGGTGACGGCGCTTCGCGTCGAGGGGCCGGGCCCGTCGGTCGAGCATCGTTGCGCGGCGCTCCGCGAGGCTTTGGGCGGGTCCGGCGCGACGGAAGAGCTGCACGGCCACAATTCGAGCGCCTTCTGGCGCGAGGTGCGTGACGTCTCGTTCTTTGCCGGCAGTGACGAGCGCATCGTCTGGCGGATCTCAGTGCCGCCGAGCGAGGGCGCAGGCGTGGTCGCAGCGATCGCGCAAGACATCGGCGCGGCCGAGGCGCTCTACGATTGGGGTGGCGGGCTCATCTGGCTGGCGATGCCGCTCAGCGAAGAGGCAGGCGCGGCGGCGGTGCGCGGCGCGGTGGCGGCGAGCGGCGGGCATGCGACGCTCTTCCGCGCCCCCGCCGATCTCCGCGCCGCCGTCGAGGTCTTCCAGCCGCAGGATGCTGCGCTTGCGGGGCTCACGGCGCGCTTGAAGGAGAACTTCGATCCGCGCGGCGTGCTCAATCCCGGCCGCATGCAGGCGGGGGT
>CAZBRE010000283.1:0-3152 GCA_964494065.1 uncultured Alphaproteobacteria bacterium | reverse complement strand
ATGAAAGTCGAAATCGTCAACGCGCATGAGCGGGATGCGTCAGAGATAGCGCACCATCAAGGAGCCGCCGACCACCAGCAGCGCCCCGCCGACGCGGCCGACGCTGAGCTCGCGCTCGAGCAGCCCGAACATGCCGAAGCGGTCGAGCAGAAGTGCCGCCACTAGCTGCCCCGTGATGCCGAGCGCGATCAGCGCGGCGACGCCGATGCGCGGCGCCAGCATGAGGCTCGCCGTCACATACATCGCGCCAAGCAGGCCGCCGGACAGCAGGATGTAGAGCGGCATGGTCTTCAGCGCCGCGAGATTGACGTCCTGGCGAAGGAAAAGGCTCGAGATCGCGATCAGCGCCAAGGAGCCGACGCAAAAGGACAGCGTAGAGGCGGCAATCGGATGGCCGAGGCGAACCGCGGCCTCGGCATTGATCGGTGCCTGCAACGAGATCAGGGCACCGGCGCCGAGCGCGCCAAGGGTCAGGACCAGACCGAGCAGCGTCATCGGCATTCTCCTTGTTCGGCAATGCTAGACGTCGGACGCGACCTTCACCGATAGCATCTTGTCGGGATTGGCCGGCGGCTCGCCGCGCTTGATCTTGTCGACATTCTCCATGCCGTCGACGACCCGGCCCCATACCGTGTACTGGCCGTCGAGAAAGGTGGCGTCGTCGAAGCAGATGAAGAACTGGCTATCGGCGGAGTCTGGAGCCTGCGCCCGGGCCATCGACACGGCGCCGCGGGTGTGGGGCTCCTTGTTGAACTCGGCCGGGAGCTTCTGGCCCGAGCCGCCGCGGCCGGTTCCGGTCGGATCGCCGGTCTGGGCCATGAAGCCGTCGATGACGCGGTGGAAGACGACACCGTCGTAGAAGCCCTGGCGGGCAAGCTCCTTGATGCGCGCCACGTGGTTCGGTGCGAGGTCGGGGCGCATTGCCACAGTGACCGGGCCGCAGCTCGTCTCGATGATCAGAGTGTCTTCCGGTTTCTCCGTCATGAGCGCTCTCCCTATTGCTGTGCCTTGAGCACGGCGGTCGCCGCCTTCTTCGAGGCTTCGTCGGCGTCGCTTGCGATCTGCATCTTGATGATCTTGTCCGGATCGCTCGGCGGCTCGCCCGGCGTGATCTTGTCGACGGCGTCCATGCCATCGATCACCTGGCCCCAGATCGTGTATTTGCCGTTGAGGAACGGCGCCGGGGCGAAGTCGATGAAGAACTGGCTGTTGGCGCTGTTGGGGTCGCTCGACCGCGCCGCGCCTATGGTGCCGCGCTCGAAGGTCGCGGTATTGCTGAACTCGGCGGGAAGGTCGGGATATTGCGAGCCGCCGGTGCCGGTGCCGGTGGGATCGCCGGTCTGGGCCATGAAGCCCGGGATGACGCGGTGGAAGATGATGCCATCATAGAAGCCTTCGCGCGTGAGCTTCTTCACCCGCTCGACATGCTTCGGCGCGAGGTCTGGCCTGAGCAGAATGGTCACCCGCCCGTCCTTGAGGTCGAGCAGGAGCACATTGTCGAGGGGATCGGCGGCGGTGGCCGCCTTAGGCAGCACGAAGGCCATGGCCAGCAGCAGCCCGGCAAGAACGAGAACGCGGTGCAGCATCATGCGGGAAATTTCCTCCTCAAAGCGGCGGCAACTGGAGGCGGCACGAAGGCCGACACGTCGCCGCCCATAGCGGCAATCTGACGGACAAAGCTGGCAGCGATGTAGCGCGTTTCCGGCGACGAAGCCAGGAACACCGTCTCAACGCTCGGGACCATGCTCGCGTTCATTCCCGCCATCTGCATTTCGTACTCGAAGTCCCCGGCATCGCGGAGGCCGCGGATGATGAGATCGGCGCCGAACTCGACCGCCGCGGTCACGGTCAGTGTGTCATAGACGGTGACGTCGATCTCCGCGCCCGTCTCGTCGGCGACGGGCCTGAGCGCTTCGACGACCATCGCTACCCGCTCGTCAGATGAGAACAGCGATTGCTTGTCGTGGTGGGTGCCGACGGCGATGACGAGGCGATCGACCAGCGCGAGCGCCCGCTTGGCGATGTCGATATGACCGTTGGTCACGGGGTCGAAGCTGCCGGGATAGAGGCCGATGCGCGTCATCGCCCTCTTCTAGACGCGCAATCATGACGGCCGCAAGACTTGTCGGCGGCACCCTCAACGACAGGACGGCCCGCTCCAACTGCCGGTTTTGGCGACACCGGTGGCGGTTTGGGCCCGCTCGGCGCCCGGCCATTCCTTGATCCAGATCATCGCCGCAACAGACATTTCAAGGGCTGATATGGGGCTTCCACGGCTGCGGGCGTCCGTCCCGCGCCACAAAGGGGCTTGAGCGTGATCATGGCAAGCGACGCCGATATTGACACCAGGCGGTCGCCGAGAGCGGAGGCCGCCGGCGCGGCACGGCCGCGGGATCCTGATGCGATGTTTGCAGAGGTCGCCACGCAGGCGAGCAAGCTTCGGCTGCGCCGCGGTCAGACTCTTCCGCTCAGCCTCGATGGCCACGAGACGGCCTTCATCGTCCGCTCCGGCGCGCTTGTGCTTGACCTCACGCTGCCCGGCACGGCGCGGCAGGTGGTCGATCTGCTGCTTCCGGGCGACGTCCTCAGATCGAACTTCGTTCCCTCCGATGCCAATGCCCGCCTCACCTCGGTGTCCGCGACGGAGGCTTGGCGGCTGCGCTGGTCCGTGCTGAAGGCCCTTGCCGGCGACGATCCCGCGCTTGCAGGCTTCCTCGAGACATCGATGGCGGCACAGATGGCCCGGCAGGCGCTTCACATCGCCATCATCGGCCGGCTCACCGGGGAGCAACGCGTGGCCACGGTGCTGACGGATCTTGCCCTCAGATCTGGGATCACGCTGACCGCGGGCGAAGTCGGATTCAACATGCCCTTCAGCCGGAGGGATATCGCCGACTATCTCGGGCTGAACCCCGATACCTTGTCGCGGATCGTATCAGGCCTGCGCAGCCAGGGTATTCTCGCCCGCTCGGAGCGCCGCCGCACCGTCGTGCGCGATGTTCGCGGCCTTGCCGCGCTCACGCCCGCAGCGCAGTCCCTGACTGCAATCAGCGACAGCGATAGCAACAAGCCGGCAGCGATCGACGCCGCTTAAGCCTCGTCCTCGCCGTTCTCGACGTCGGGAATGTGCTCGACCGAGACCACGCGCTCAT
>CAZBRE010000282.1:0-3174 GCA_964494065.1 uncultured Alphaproteobacteria bacterium | reverse complement strand
GAGGCGCGCGTGCTGATGATGTCGACCAACAACATCCTCTCGCCCGCCAACGGCAAGCCGATCATCGTGCCCAGCCAGGACATCGTCCTGGGGCTCTACTATCTGACCTCCGCGCGGCCCGACGATCTCGGGCCCGAGGTGCCGATCAGCTCAGAGGACGAGCTTGCCGCCGCGGTGGAAAGCGCTTCGGTGGTGTTGCGGTCCGTCGACGACCCGTTGGCGGAAGTCGATACCGGCGACGTCAAGAAGACCTTCAAAGCGATCAAGGACGGCAAGGTGGTCGCCCACCGCGTGCTGGCCTTCCGGACGGTCGGCGAGATCGAGCATGCCGTCGAATCGGGCGCGATCACGCTGCACACCCAGATCAAGTCGATCTTCAAGACGGTCGATGCGGACGGCAAGGAGGTGGTTCAGCGCGTACTCTCGACGCCGGGGCGCATGCTGCTGTCGGAGATCCTGCCGCGTCACCCGGCGGTCAGCTTCGATCTGATCAACCAGGTGCTGGGCAAGAAGGACATCTCCAACGTCATCGATATCGTCTACCGCTACTGCGGACAGAAGGAGACGGTGATCTTCGCCGACCGCGTGATGGGGCTCGGCTTCTCCTACGCCTGCAAGGCCGGCATTTCCTTCGGCAAGGACGACCTGAAGATCCCGGTCGCCAAGGAGAAGCTGGTCAACGACACGCGTGAGCTGGTCAAGCAGTTCGAGCAGCAGTATCTCGACGGTCTGACGACCCAGGGCGAAAAGTACAACCGGGTCGTCGATGCCTGGGACAAGTGCACGGCCCAGGTCGCCGATGCGATGATGAAGGAAATGTCGCGCACCATTCCCGGCGAGCCGATCAACTCGGTCTTCATGATGGCCGACAGCGGCGCCCGTGGTTCGGCGGCGCAGATCAAGCAGCTCGCCGGCATGCGCGGCCTGATGGCCAAGCCGTCGGGCGAGATCATCGAGACGCCGATTATCTCGAACTTCAAGGAAGGCCTGAACGTGCTGGAGTACTTCAACTCCACCCACGGTGCCCGTAAGGGTCTGGCCGATACCGCGCTGAAGACGGCGAACTCGGGCTATCTGACCCGGCGTCTGGTCGATGTGGCCCAGGATTGCATCATCACCGAAGATGATTGCGGCACGAAGAACGGGTTGACCGTCCGCGCCGTGGTCGAGGGCGGTGAGGTGATCTCCTCGCTCGGCGAGCGCATTTTGGGCCGGTCGTCCGCGGACGGCGTGAAAGACCCGCTATCGGGCGATGTGATCGTCAAGCCGGGGCAGTTGATCCACGAGGAGGAGGTCGAGGCGATCGAGACCGCTGGCGTCGAATCGGTGCTGGTACGGTCGGTGCTGACCTGCACCTCCAAGGAAGGGGTTTGCGGCGCCTGTTACGGACGCGACCTCGCCCGCGGCACGAAGGTCAATATCGGCGAGGCGGTCGGTGTGATCGCCGCGCAGTCGATCGGCGAGCCGGGCACCCAGCTCACCATGCGGACGTTCCACATCGGTGGTGCCGCGCAGCGCGGGGCGGAGGCCTCGAGCATCGAGGCCGCGTTCCCGTCGACGACCAAGATCGAGAACCTCAACGTCGTCATGAATTCCGAGGACGTGAACATCGTGATGGGGCGCAATCTCGAGGTCGTGCTGCTGGATGACGCCAAGCGCGAGCGGGCACGTCACCGCGTACCTTACGGCGCCAAGCTGTTCGTGAACGACGGTCAGACGGTCGAGAAGGGCGCCAAACTCGCCGAGTGGGATCCCTACACGTTGCCGATCATCACGGAGAAGGAAGGCTACGTCGACTATGTCGATCTGATCGAGGGCATCTCGGTGCGCGAGGTCATGGACGAAGCGACCGGCATTGCCAACAAGGTGGTGATCGACTGGAAGCAGCAGCCCAAGGGCACCGATTTGAAGCCGCGGGTGTCGCTGCGTCCCAAGAAGGATTCCAAGCAGGGCGATGTCGTGATCTTGCCCAACGGCCTGGAGGCCCGCTACTTCATGTCGGTCGATGCCATCCTGTCGGTCGAGGCGGGCCAGCATGTGCAGGCCGGCGACGTGCTCGCGCGCATCCCGCGTGAGTCGTCGAAGACCCGCGATATCACCGGCGGCCTGCCGCGGGTGGCGGAGCTCTTCGAGGCCCGCAAGCCCAAGGACTATGCGATCATCGCGGAGTCGCCGGGCCGAGTGGAGTTCGGCAAGGACTACAAGACCAAGCGGCGTATCATCGTCCGGCCCGAAGAGGGCGAGCCCGTGGAATATCTGATCCCCAAGGGCAAGCACATCTCGGTCCAGGAGGGCGATTGGGTCGAGACCGGCGATTCGCTGATGGACGGTAACCCCGTGCCCCACGACATCCTGCACGTGCTGGGCGTTGAGGAGCTCGCGAGCTACCTGATCAACGAGATCCAGGAGGTCTACCGACTGCAGGGTGTGAAGATCAACGACAAGCACATCGAGGTGATCGTTCGCCAGATGATGCAGAAGGTCGAGATCGAGGATCCGGGCGAGACCACCTTCCTGGTGGGCGAGCAGGTCGACCGCGGCGAGTTCGACGAGGTCAACGAGAAGGCCAAGGCCGAAAAGCTCAAGCTCGCCACGGCCTCGCCGGTGCTCCAGGGCATCACCAAGGCCAGCCTGCAGACCAAGTCGTTCATCTCCGCCGCCTCCTTCCAGGAGACGACGCGGGTCCTCACCGAGGCCGCGGTCAACGGCAAGATCGACACGCTGCAGGGCCTGAAGGAGAACGTCATCGTCGGCCGCCTCATCCCCGCCGGAACCGGCAGCGTGATGAAGCAGCTGAAGAATGTCGCCGGCGAGCGCGACCGCGAGGTCCTCGAATCGCAGAAGGCTGTCGAGGAAGAGGGTGTCGCGGCGCTTACCGACGAATCGGAGGTGGAAGAAAAGCAGTCGGCGTAATATATATGTGTGAATTCGGGCGTCGCGTCTTTTATCGAGAAGCGCGGCGCCCGTTTTTCGAGCCGGTTTTACTTCGGTTTCTCTTGACGGGTTAACGCGCCCTCCATAGGATGCGCCACCCTATGGGGAACCGGCAGTAGGACGGGCTCCTAGACGCGGTTTCCGGTGGCGACTTCCTAGCGGAACAGTACCGGGATCACGCCCAGCGAAACGGGGCGACACGCGCCGGCCGGGAGCCAGATTGCAGATGCAACCCGGGCG
>CAZBRE010000281.1:0-3220 GCA_964494065.1 uncultured Alphaproteobacteria bacterium | reverse complement strand
GGCCGGCGCGGGCGCTGGGTGATCTCGGGCAAGTATCTGGAGGCCGAGCCGCCGCGGCGGCTGCGCTTTTCCTGGGAATCGCCGGTCACTTACGACCGGCCGACCCTGGTGACGCTGACCATCCTCGGCCTCGGCGCCGATGCGGCGACGAGCCGGTTGGAGCTGATCCATGAGCGCCTCGCAGGCGCCTTGTCGGTCGAGCGCCACGACGCGTTCTGGGCCGACGTACTGGACCGGCTGGCGGAAGTTCTTGCTGCCGATCTCGCCGCGCGCGCCCCGGCCGACAGACCGCCGCGGCCGCGCGTCGCGGATTGACGGGCCGCAACGCCGGTTTGTCGCCGCGGGCCCGCCGTGGCTATCATGGCCGGTGAGACTTTTGAGAGATGCATAGCGAAAGGGAAGGGGACGTCATGACGGCTCTTCGCATTGGGGTGGTGGCCGCGTTCACATTGCTGTCGGCGGGGGTGCTGGCGGCGGGCACGGCCGCGGCCCAGACGATCAAGGATTTCCAGGGCCACTTCGTCGGTATCGGGGTAACGCGGGTGAAGCAGGTCACGGGCAGCGTCGCCGCGCGCGACCGCGATCTCGACGTGGTCATCATCGCCGGGTCCGATGGCGGCTTCTCGCTGAGCTGGAAGACCGTCTATCTCTATCGCTGGACGAAGTCGGAGAAGAGCAAGAAGCGCTTCTCGTCGCTGACCTTCAAGCCGACCGATAAGAAGAACGTCTGGCGCGCGACGCGTTCGGGCGATCCGCTGGCCGGCCGGGCGATGATCTGGGCCCGGCTCGAGGGCAAGGTGCTGAGCGTCTATGTCGTGGCGGCCGATCCGGCGGGCGGGCTTTCGACCGCGATCTACGAGCGCACGCTAACCAAGAACGGCATGCTGCTGCGCTTCGCCAGCCGCCACAACGGCAAGGTCGTGCGCACGGTGAACGCCGAGCTGAAGCGCGCGAAGGCGGAGAAAAAGCCAGGGAAGAAAATGGAGAAGAAGTGACCGGCGGCACGCATCGCCGCACTAGCGAAATATCATCCGCTGCCTTGGGGCGGCCGGCCCGCTAGAGCTTCGTCGGGTTGGGCGCGTCGCCGTAGACCTCCTGCGGGTCGAAGACCTTCTCGGTCTCCTCGAAGGTGAGCGCGGGCGCGCCGCCGGAGAAGGTCGCACCGAAGGGCACCGAGCGGTAGAAGCACGATCGATAGCCGACATGGCACGACGCGCCGCCCTCGACATCGACGCGCAGCCAGACGGCATCCTGGTCGTCGTCGATGCGCAGCTCGACCAGCTTCTGGACCAGGCCGCTGGTCGCGCCCTTGTGCCAGAGCGCCTGGCGGCTGCGGCTCCAGTAGTGGGCCTCGCCGGTCTCGATGGTGCGCGACAGCGCCTCGCGGTTCATATAGCCGTGCATCAGCACCTCGCCCGTCTCGGCGTCGGTGGTGACCACCGGGATCAGCCCGTCGGCGTCGAATTTGGGCGCGAGCTCGGCGCCTTCCTCGACCTGCTCGACGCTGACCCGCTCGGCAAAGACCGGTGCTTTGGTGCTGGACATGCGGAAGATATCCCTGATTTGTCTAAAAATCCGCCGAGATCGGACGAAATCGCTCAGGCGATCCCCTGTCCCGCCGATATAAAGCGCTCCGCCAATTGCTTCAAGGTGAAGGGGATCAAGGCGATGGCATGCCGCGGTTCGGCTTAACGATTGGGTGGCGAATTTGGGCGATAGTAGTCCCCGTCAGACAGGAGGCCCGAACCCCGTGCCGAACCCGTTTCCGAAGACCGCTTCTTTCGTGCTCGCCGCGATGCTGCTCGCGGGCGGCGGGCCGGCGCGCGCGGCCGAGCCGGCCGACATCTATCTGCAGATCGTCAATCCGCCCGTCGCCTATTCGGGCCGGATCACGCTCTCGAACGGCAAGGTGAGCGTCGACGGCACCATCAACCACCGGCCCGGCGCGACCCGGACGCATATGGGCCGGACCGTCATCATCCACGAGTACGAGCGCGCGCGCTGGCTGCAGTTTCTGCCCGGGGGCAAGCAGTATATCGAGCTGTCGACGCGCGGGCAGGCCAAGGCGCCCTATCTGCCGCCGCGGCTGAAGCGCCGCGATCTTCGGGTTCAGACGGTGGGTATCGAGACCGTCGCCGGCGAGAAGACCCGCAAGCTCAGGCTCACCATCCCGAAGGGCGAGCTCATGCTGTGGCAGACGCTCGACGGCATCGTGATCAAGATGGAAGGCACGGCCACCGTCCATAGGCGCAAGCAGACGGTGACGATGGTGATGACCAAGCTGAAGCGCGGGCCCCAGGACGCGGCGCTGTTCGTGCCGCCGCCAGGCTCCGAGCCGCTGGGTGCGCCGCCGAAAAAGAAGACAGGCCCGCGGAAGAAGGCGGCGCCGAAGAAGTAATCCTGACCGTGTGACCGTCAGTTCGGCCCACCCCATGGACAGTCGCCGACCTCGCCGCTAGAACGGGCGGGCCATGGCGATCCAGATCCACAACACGCTGACCCGCAAGAAAGAGGTTTTCACCCCCGCCGATCCCGAGCGGGTGACGATGTATGTCTGCGGGCCCACCGTCTACAACTTCGCGCATATCGGCAACGCGCGGCCGGCCGTCGTCTTCGACGTCTTCCACCGGGTGCTCAAGCGGCGCTATGCGAACGTGATCTACGCGCGCAACATCACCGACGTGGAGGACAAGATCAACAAGGCGGCGCTCGACGAGGGCGTGCCGATCGACGTCATCAACGCGCGCTACACCAAGGCCTATCACGAGGATATGGGCGCGCTCGGGGTGATGGAGCCGACGCTGGAGCCGCGCGTCACCGAGCATATCCCGCAGATCATCGAGATGATCGGCCGGCTGGTCGAGAGCGGCAACGCTTACGCGGCGGACGGGCATGTGCTCTTCAACGTGCCGTCCTTCGAGGCGTACGGCGCGCTGTCGCGGCGGAACCGCGACGAGATGATCGCCGGGGCACGAGTAGAGGTCGCCCCTTATAAAAAAGATCCGGCGGACTTCGTGCTTTGGAAGCCGTCCGACGACACCCAGCCGGGCTGGGACAGCCCCTGGGGGTACGGGCGGCCGGGCTGGCATATCGAATGCTCGGCGATGGCCGAGACCCAGCTCGGCGAGACCATCGATATTCATGGCGGCGGGCTCGACCTCACCTTCCCGCACCACGAGAACGAGATCGCCCAGAGCACCTGCGCCCATGGCGGGGCGCT
>CAZBRE010000280.1:0-3224 GCA_964494065.1 uncultured Alphaproteobacteria bacterium | reverse complement strand
GAACCGGCCACGGGGCTGGCATCAGGCGGGGAGAGGAGGGATCAGGCGATCCGGTTCCGCCGCAGCCAGACCATCACTCCGGCCAGCACCAGGACGAGCAGCGCAAGCGACGCGTAGAGATCGCGCCGATCGCGCGACGCGGCCGCCTGCTGGCCTTTCTTTCGCGCGGCCACGGCCGTGGCGTCGGCGAGCTGGGTCGGCGTTTTCGCACCTACCTTCACCGCACCCCCGACCGGGACCTTGGCATCGGCCTTGCCGCCGCTCCGTACAGCCTCCTGGGCCAGGTGCTCGCGCACCTTGGCGGGTGTGACTGTGAGTGGCTTGTTCGCCGAGCCGGTGGTGGGCTGAGGCGCCTTGGCCGCATCGGCCGCCGGTTTCGGCAGCCCGGCCACGAAGCCGCGCCGGATACCGTGTCCGACCGACGAGAAGCTGCTCACCTTGGACTTGGCAAGGCGTCCGCCGAGCGCGCGCAGATCGGCTTCCTTCTTCTCAGTCTCGATCGGGCGCGGTGCCACCGGCTTGTCGGCGCGGCGCTCACCGTCCTTGCCCGTGCGCTGGCCCGTCTGCTTTCCGAAGACCTTCTCGAAGTTCCAGCCGGCCGGCAGGTTCACGGCCACTGCCTCGGTGCTGACGCCCTCGGCCGTCGGGCGCGACGGCGTCACGTCGATGGCAACGAGGCTGGTGAACTTGCTGACCAGATGGTGCGTGAGCGCAACGGCGATCACCTGGCCGCGCACCTCCTTGTGGTCGGCACCCTCGCGCAGCGAGTCCATCAGCGCCGCGATCTTGGCCCGCGCCCAGAGCGTGCCCATGCCCTTGCCCGCCTGGCCGCCGGTGAGCGGCAACGCGAGCGTCCAGGGCTTGCCGGCGAAGCGGCCCTCGATCGTGACCTTTCCAGCGAGCTTCTTGAGCTCGACGGCGACGATCACCGGCTCACCGCGATAGAGGTCGGCGACCTTGCGCGGCCAGGCCTCGGCGCCGGTCTCCTTGGCGAAGGTGACGCGGATGTCCGTTAGCACCGGCTCCTCGATCTTGCGGAAGAGCGCGGTCATCTTCTCCTTGGTGTCGGCGACCCGGCTCACATAGGTGAACGTCCCGCGGCCGTACTGTGCGGCCTTGGTCATGAAGTGGCTGTTCGGCGCCGAGCCGATGCCGACGGTGAAGAGCCGCGTGTCGCCGAGGTTCGCCTTGATGAAGCGGAAGAGTTGCGCCTCGTTCCCGACCGAGCCGTCGGTCAGGAAGATCACCTGGCGCAAGCGCTTCTCAAGCTTCCGCCCGTCGAGCGCCATGTTGAGCGCCTTCAGCATCTCCGTACCGCCGCGCGCCTTGAGGTTGCGCACATAGGCCTTGGCCTGGGCGATCATCGCCGGGCTCGCATATTGCGCGTCGGCGAAGAGCGAGTAGGCGTTGCTGTTGAACTCGATCACGTTGAACGTGTCGCCGGGCTTCAGGCGATCGAGCGCCAGCAGCAGCGCCGCGCGCGCCTGCTTGATCGAGGTGCCCGACATCGAGCCCGAGGTGTCGATCACGAACACCACCTCGCGCGGCAGCCGCTTGATCGCGTCGATGTCGCCGGCCTTGGCGTTGGGCGGCATCACCATCAGCAGCGCGTAGGTCTTGCCGCCGATGGTCTCCGTGAAGAGGCCCGCGCCGGGCGCGCTGCCGGTCTTGGGCAGCCACGAGATCACGAGGTCCTTCTCGGCGAACACCGCGGTCTTGTCGAAGACGATGGTCTTGCCGCCGTCCGCGTTGTCGGTGACCTTGATCTTGTGCGTCGCGGACTTGATCCACTCGATCGGGAAGCCCGGCTTCAAGGTCACGTGCAGCGAGACCGGGTTCACCTTGCCATATTTCGGATGACGGACCGGCGGGGTGATGCGGTCGGCATCGGGCACGCGCGTGGTGTTCGCGCCCCAGCCGGTGCCGGAGAACGCGACGACGCGCTCGCCCGAGGGGATGTAGCGCGGGCCCACCACCATCGGGAAGCGCAGCGAGAAGGCACCGCGGTCGTAGCGCAGCGTGTGCTGGTATTCGATCTGCACCAGCACCGTCTCGCCCGGTCCGATATTGGCGACCGAGTTGGTGAAGATGTTCGGGCGCTCCTGCTCGGTCAACGCGGCCTTTTTTCCCTGGCGCAAAGCCTCGAGGTACATCTTCCGCGCCGCCTCGCGCTCCTTCACCTTGCCCTCGATGAAACGGTCGCCGATGCGCATGCGCAAGCGGTCGACGGCGGCGTTCTCGGGCAGCGGGAAGACATAGACGCCCTCGATCCATTTCTTCGAGGGGTTGGTGAATTGCTGGCTCACCGTGACCCGCGCGACGAGGCCGCTCACCTCCATGCGCACGTCGGTCTTGACCGTCGGCGCAGCCAGGTAGCGGCCGGGCGTCTCGGTCTTGATGAGAAGCGTCCCGCTCTCGACCTCGTTGAGCCCCACCGTGCGGGCGTCGGCGAACGGCCGGGTCGCGGCCGCTACGAGCGCGAGCGAGAAGACGAGAAGCGAAAGGACTAAGCGGAAAATCGGATCAGCGGTTCGGAAAGGCATTCGTTGCGTGGGGGTGGGTCGGCCCCCGGGACACGATGCTACTGACATGCGTGGCTCCCTCCAGATGGGGCGGCGCCGTTCGATCGGCGCGGCCTTGGTTGCGGAGTGACCGGCCGCCGGCAGCCCCGCCCCCAAACGGCGCTGCCATGAATTCATGGCAACCAGGTCGCTATGGGCAGACGGACGGACGTCCGCTCTTTCCGCACCGGGAGAGTCGATTTCTTGAAATTTTCGGAGCGCGACGGATAGAAACGCGCAATTTCCTTCGGCGGCCTAACCTCTGAGCGGCGCCCGGCTGTGGGCGTTATTGCCCTCGGCGACCCGCATCAGATAGCCGAGGAAGCGCGCCTGCTCTTGCGGTTCGAGCGGGTCGAGGATGCGCGCCTGGGCCGCCTCCACCGCCGGCCGCACCTCGGCCAGCAGCGCGCGGCCGGCCGGCGTGCAGGTGATCGCGTTGAAGCGCCGGTCATCGGTCGAGCGCCGCCGCGCCACCAGCCCCCGCGTCTCCAGCTTGGTGACGACCTTGCCGATGGTCGTGCGGTCGAGCGCGATGAGCCCGCCGAGCCGGTTCTGGTCGAGCTCGCCGTGATGGTCGACGGCGCTGAGCGCGACATATTGCAGCGGCGTCAGGCCCGAGCCGTCGCATTCCTGCATGAAGATCGAGACCGCGATCTGCTGGCA
>CAZBRE010000279.1:0-3247 GCA_964494065.1 uncultured Alphaproteobacteria bacterium | reverse complement strand
GCGCTGCGCGAATCGGCCGACGGAATCGAGGGCCGGTCCGACGCCGCCCGCCAGCACGCCAATGCCACCGCCGAGAGCCTGAACCGCATCGCCGAGATGGGCGGCCTGCCCGCCGCCATGCCGGCGCCGATGCAGACCGTGGAAGCGTCCCCCGAGGCCGCCGGCGCATATGACGCCACCGCTGAAGCCACCCCGATGCCGGAGCCCGTGACCATCGAACCCGCGCCCATCGACGGGCCGGAGCTCGGCATGATCGACGAGCCCGCGGCGGACGCGCCGGCCGAAGCACAGGTCGAAGCACAGGCCGCGTCCGACGACGGCCCGACGCCCGAGCAGATCAAACTCGTACAGGAAAGCTTCGCGCTGGTCGCGCCGATCGCCGAGCAAGCCGCGGAGCTCTTCTACAACCGCCTCTTCGAGCTCGACCCCTCCGTCAAGCCGCTCTTCAAGAACAACATGACCGAGCAGGGCAAGAAGCTGATGTCGATGATCTCGGCCGCGGTCAAGGGGCTCAACCATCCCGACAAGCTGATCCCCGCCGTCGAGCAGCTCGGTCGCAATCACGCCGGCTACGGCGTTACGAACGAGCATTACGCCACGGTGGCCGAGGCGCTGTTGTGGACCCTCCAGCAAGGACTGGGCGACGCCTTCACGCCCGACGTCGAGTCCGCCTGGGTCGCGGTCTACATGCTGCTCGCCAAGGTCATGATGACCGCCGCCGCCGAGATGCCGGCAGCGGACACGGCCGAAGCACCGGCGCCGGAAGCAGAGCCGGAAACAGCACAAGAAACAGTGCCAGAGGCTGCGCCGGACACAGCCCCCGAGGCTCCCGCGGAGGCGCCAGCCGGCCCGACGCCCGCGCAGGTCGCCCTCGTCCAGGAGACCTTCGAGCTGGTCGCCCCGATCGCCGAAACCGCCGCCGAGCTCTTCTACAACCGCCTCTTCGAGCTCGACCCCTCCGTCAAGCCGCTCTTCAAGGGCGACATGACCGAGCAGGGCAAGAAGCTGATGGCGATGATCGCCACCGCGGTCAAAGGGCTCAACAACCCCGACAAGCTGATCCCCGCGGTGCAGCAGCTCGGCCGCAACCATGTCGGCTACGGCGTCGTCGACGCGCACTACGACACGGTCGGCGCGGCGCTCATCTGGACCCTCGAACAGGGCCTGGCCGATGCCTTCACGCCCGAGGTGAAGGATGCCTGGGTGGCCGTCTACACGCTGCTCGCCAGCGTCATGAAGGACGCCGCAGCGCAAGCCTGATCGGTTCCCCCGGGGCCGGATCCAACCGCCTTTTTATCGCGACGTTCAATGCGCGGTTTTGGGTTGCCTCTATTTAACAATTCCGTTAAATAGAGGCATGTCCGATCAACTGAGCGCCACATTCGCGGCTCTGGCCGATCCGACCCGACGCGCGATCCTCGCCAGGCTGGCCCTGGGCGAGGCGTCGGTCGGCGAGCTGGCCGAGCCCTTCGACATCTCCCTGCCGGCGATCTCGCGCCATCTCAAGGTGCTCGAGAACGCCCGGCTCATCGCACGCGAGCGCGACGCTCAATGGCGCCGCTGCCGCATCGAGCCGGAGGGCCTGAAGGCCGCCGCCGACTGGGTCGAGCAATACCGCAAGTTCTGGGAAGACCGCCTCGATGCGCTGGCGGATTTTCTGGAAACCAAAAAGCAGAAAACCAAGGGGAGCGAGGATGGCAAGCAGCGAAAGGGCAGCCGCCGCGACTGAGGGCGGTGCGGCGGCGTCGGACAAGACGCTCCGGATCGTCCGCATCTTCGATGCGCCGATCCAGATGGTCTTCGAGGCCTGGACCGTGCCCGAACAGATCGTGCAATGGTGGGGCCCGCAGGGCCATCACGTGCCCGAGTACCGCATCGACATGCAGGCGGGCGGTAGCTGGCGCACAGTGATGCGCGACGCCGACGGGGGCGATCATATCGTGAGCGGCGTCATCCACGAGGTATCTCCGCCCAGCCGCCTCGTCTTCAGCTGGGCCTGGGAGACCGACGGGGTGCGCGGCCACGAGACCGTCATCACCATCGACCTGCGCGCGCTCGGCGAGGACCGCACCGAGCTCACGCTGACGCAGCGCGAATTCGAGACCGTGGAATCATGCGAGTTGCACGGCCTCGGATGGAACAGCTCGTTCGACTGTCTGGACACCTATCTGGAAGAGGAGTGACACGCTATGGCTGATGTGAAGATTTACGGCGCCCCGCAGAGCACCTATGTCCGCACCGCGCGGATGATCTGCGAGGAAAAGGGCATCGATTACGACCTCGAGGTGGTCGACATCTCCTCCGACGATTACCGGGCGATTCACCCCTTCGGGAAGATGCCGGGCTTCCGGCACGGCGATGTCGAGCTCTATGAGACGCCGGCGATCGGGTTCTACCTCGATGCGACCTTTGACGGCCCTGCCCTGCAGCCGAGCGACACGCTGGCCATGGCGCGCATGATCCAATGGATCTCGGCGACCTGCGACTACGGCTATCAGGCGCTGATCCGCGAGCTGGTGATCCCGCGCTTCGTGCTGCCGATGCGCGGCGAGACCCCGGACGAGGACGCGATCAAGGCGGCGCTGCCGCGGGTCGAGACCTTCCTCAAGGTCGCCGACGACACACTCGCCAAGAGCGACTACCTCGCCGGCGACGCGCTCAGCCTCGCCGACCTCCTGGTTGTGCCCTGCGTCTTCTATCTCTCGATGCTACCCGAGGGCAAAGACCTGCTGCCGAAATACAAGAACCTGGGTGCCTGGCTCGAGCGCATGATGGCACGGCCGAGCTTCGCGGCCACGATGCCGCCGGCGCCGAAGCAGGAAGCGGCGGAATAAGGCGGACCGGTCCTGTACAGCGGGCGGGTCCAAAACCCGCCCGCGTCCGCGTTTTATCGTAACCGAAATATTAAGTCCTTCGTGCGCACACTGTGCGCCAGCGCACTGCCGTCGGTAGCGCTTGGCGCCAACCTACGGGCAATCGCAACGCACGAAAGGACCAAGGACCATGCTGAACGCCATGATCGTCTTTCGGTCGCTGATCGCCCGAAACCGCGACCAGGACCGCCGCTTCACCGCGGCGCATACCGAGACCGAGCTTCGCGCCTTCGAGCGCGCGCTCAAGCGCCGGGTCGTCATGGAAAAGGCCACTGCTTAATGACGCGACAGAGGCCCCGTAAGCCAAGCGCCCGCCCCGATTAAGCCGCCACGGACCCCCCGGCGGCTTTTTCAATGCCCCGTTCCCAAATGCC
>CAZBRE010000278.1:0-3251 GCA_964494065.1 uncultured Alphaproteobacteria bacterium | reverse complement strand
CTATCGTCCCAACATTGCAGTGCGGCTTCGTTCGCTCAAACTTCGCTTTCGCCATGTGACAATCGTTCCTCTTCCTTGTCGAACCCGCCTCTCCCGGCGGGCCGATCTCGATACAGGGCGACGGACAGATCCAGCCGAAACGCCTCCACAATCCCCTTCGAACGCCCCGTCCTTTGCCTGCCCAACGCGAAACCGGCGGACGAACCGCTTAACTTTAAGCGCGGCCTTTCAGGCCGCTTCTTGCGCCCACCCGCGGCGCGGAAACTGGAGCGGGTGATGGGAATCGAACCCACGTGTCCAGCTTGGAAGGCTGGCGCTCTACCATTGAGCTACACCCGCCTATCGGTAATCATCCTTCATCGCCCCTCGGCGCCGGTTCACCGCACTTGCTCCGCGCGTCCAACCGCAACGGCTTGGTGGAGGGGGTTGGATTCGAACCAACGTAGGCATAGCCAACGGGTTTACAGCCCGTCCCCTTTAACCACTCGGGCACCCCTCCAAGACCGTGCTGCAGGCACCAACCGCGTAGCAGCCACTGCCCCAATGTTCGGTGACCTCGTCGATGCCGACATCCCGGACACCCCCGGACACCCTATGGGATACACTCACGATTTCTTAATCAAAAAGCCAACACGCAGACAACCGACCCCCTCCCGCCTTCGCGAGGCGAGCTTGAATCGGATTATCTTGTTCCCAACACGACACGCTAATAATAGGAATGGGAATGGCCAAACGCAAGCACCAAGCAAGCGGAAAACGCGGAAAACGACCCTCTTCCGGGCCTTTAGGCGACAAATGGCTCTATGGGGTTCATCCGGTGCTGGCCGCACTTGCCAATCCGGAGCGCTCTTTCGGGCGATTTCTGATGACCTCGGAGGCCCATGAGCGCCTCCGCAGCGACCTGCCGCCGGGGACCCCGTCGCCCAAAGTGGTCGAGCGGAACGAAATCGAGCGGTGCCTGCCGCCTGGGGCGGTGCATCAGGGGATCGCGCTCGAGGCCGAGCCATTGCCGCCGGCCGATCTCGACGTGCTGCTGAGCGGCCTCAATCCCGAGGAACGAGCGCTCATCGTCGTGCTCGATCAGGTCACAGACCCCCAGAACGCTGGTGCCATCCTGCGCGTTGCCGCGGCTTTTGGCGCCGCCGCTCTCGTGACCACCGAGCGCCAATCACCACCGGTCAGCGGTGCCTTCGCCAAGGCCGCCGCCGGAGCCGTGGAGACCGTGCCGATCGTCCGCGTAGGCAACCTCGTCCGCGCGCTCGAAACACTCCAGTCGCATGGATTTTGGAGCGTCGGGCTCGACGGCCATGCGCCTACGGCCATTGCCGAGACCGATGCGGGGAACAAGGTGGCGCTCGTGATGGGGGCCGAAGGCGCGGGGCTGCGGCGGCTGACCAGCGAGCGCTGCGACATGCTCGCACGCATTCCAATCACCCCGGCCGTCGAGAGCCTCAATGTCGCGACCGCCGCCGCGATCGCGCTCTATGAGCTGACCCGCGGCGTTATCCACAATTGATCGGACTCTCCCAGGCGATTGTCGCCATTGGCCGACCGTGTCGGGCGGGAATTGTGGCGATACTGGGATTTCTGACCGGCCCTATGCCACGGCCATTGCGCGGCCGAAATACCATGCGCAATATCCCTGCCGGTCCTGGGCGGACACGCAGACCCTGTCGCCAGGCAAGGAGCTTTCCATATGACGCCGCCCCGCCTGCTTTCTCCGTTCGCTGCGACCTTGCTGGTCATCGCCCCGCACATGGGGTTCGCCCAGACGACCGGTGACCTGGCCGTCCAGCTTTTCAACCAGCTCGACCGTAACCACGATGGCCGCGTCACCGCGCGTGAGTTCAATTTCATCCGCGGCATCGATTTCGGCCGGCTCGATCGCAATGGCGACGGCATCGTCGACCGGCGGGAATTCGTCGACTTGCGCAGCCCGCCCAACGCCGTCTCGGCTCGCGCGCGGCGCATCCGTCGCCTGCGCATCCGGCGCTTCGCCGAGCTCGATGCCGACCGCGACGGGCGCATTTCCCGCAGCGAATACATGCGTTACGGACGGCACCTTTTCGCCCAGCTCGACCGGGATGGCAACGGGGTCATCGTCCTGAACGAAGTGGCGCCCGCCGCCGGCAAACCGCGCCGCAAGCGCACCGAGCTCCAACCCAAACCGGTGCCCCGGCCGGACGGCGCCCGCCCGCCCGGCCGCGTCGCTTCGGCCAGGCCGGCGCCGAACGCCGCATCGCGCCCCAGCTCGGATGCCGTTTTCGCCCGGCTCGATCTCAACCGCGACGGCTCGATCTCCTTTGCCGAGGTGACCGCTGCGCGGCGGTCGGTCTTCGAGCGGCTCGACGGTGATCACAACGGCTCGCTCTCGCGTCGGGAGTTTGCCGCGACCGGCGGCGCCCGCGCGCAGAGGTTCGCCCAACTCGACCGCAACCGCGACGGCCGCATCTCGCTCGCCGAATACCTGAACGACGGCCGCGCCCGTTTCCGCGCCGCCGATACCAACAGGGACGGCCGCCTCTCGCGGGCCGAATTTGCCAGAGCCACCGGCGGATAGGCCGGCTTCATTTCCACCGGTGACAGCGCGCCGCACCGCTCTATATTGAGTGTGAACCGTAATGACGGCGGCTGCCCGCCTGGCGGGCGCCGCGGCGCGGGCCGGCTTAGCTCAGTTGGTAGAGCATCTGATTTGTAATCAGGGGGTCGGGGGTTCGAGTCCCTCAGCCGGCACCAATAAAATCAAAGACTTAAGTGAACTTGAGCTCTGCAAACGCGTAAGTTTTTTCTACTGGGGACCACATAGGGACCACGGCACCGCATTTCGGGGCCAGTTTGGCCTATCGAGGAAAGGCGGCGGCGACCGGACTGATATCGCCGGTCAGGCTTCAATAACAGGGATCCAATCAAAAGCGTGCGGGTAATAACCACCCCAGGCTAATGCCGTGCGTTGGTCCTAGCTTGCCTAAGACGCGGCAAATTCGCGAGCCATAAACCTCCGAACCTTGCAATCTACATATTCTACAGTAGATATATGTAGAAATGGCAAAGTCCGGTAGACCAAAGGGATTAGCGAAAACGGGCGGGCGCAAGCCCGGCACCCCCAACAAGGCGACCGCTGCCTCCCGTGCGCGCATCGAGACGGAGGCGGACCCCATCGGCTTCCTGACCAGGATCCAGCAGGGCGAGGTCATCAAGGCGGGCGTCATCAAGGAAGGCGCCGAGTCTGTCGATGTCGTGCCGACCCTGGA
>CAZBRE010000277.1:0-3273 GCA_964494065.1 uncultured Alphaproteobacteria bacterium | reverse complement strand
ACATCCAGTGCCGGCGCCGCGCCGCGTATCGCCAGGTTCAAGCGAACCTGGCTCCAGTCGATCGGCCGCGCGGCACGGATGACGACCGGTTGGCGGGGGCGAAGCGCGACATATCCATAAAAGCCGTCACGCGCCCGCACCGAAAGCCTGACCCCGCGCTCGGCGCTGTAGTAGCGCGCCTCCTGCGCCGTCCCGGACACCGCCGGCCCGAACACGGCACCATGGGCCAGGCCGCCACGGCTGGCATAAAAATAGAATGACAAATCGTCGTAGTAGGCGATCCGCGCATCCTTCGGCAGGCGTGCGAGGACCCGCGCCGGCTGGCCGCGGTCGATCGGCATGATGCCCCAGGCGGTCATGTATCGTGCCATGCCGAGGCTCGCCCGGCTGCCATTCACGAGACTGCCGAGCGCGCTCAACACCACGGCCGCGGCCACGACCGCCAAGCCGACGATCCGCGCCGACAGTTCCACGCTCGAGCGTATGGCAGCGCCCACACCCGCGCCGCGCACGCGCTCGCGCGGTGCTACGAACTGCGCCACGGTTCGCCAGACCGCGAAGACGGCGATGCCGGTCATGATGATCGCGAAGGGCACGAAGATGCGCTGGAACGCCTCTCCGGGATAGCGCGGCAGGACGTAGACGAGGCTCACGATCAGGAGCCCGGTCACCACCGCGGCCAACGCGTAGATAGGACGCCGGCGCTCGATGCCTGCGATCGCCAGGCCGAGCACCGCCAGTGCCAGAAGCGGTCCCCCGCCGCGCTCGCTGAGCCAGGGCCGCGCCGCCCACCACGCCGCGGTGAGGTTCTTGCGGATGCCGGTCCAGAGATCCCAACCGTTGCTTTCGTGCAATCCCCGGAAGCCGAGCGTCGGCCGATCGATGATCAGGCCCACGATGAACGGCGACGCCACGGCCACGACGCCGAGCGCCAACACCACCCAGCCGCGCGGCCGCCGCCAAGGCACCAACATCGCGTAAAGGACGAGCGCCGCCGCGCCATAGATGCGGCCCATGGGATGGGTCCACGCGGCGAGGAGCACCAAGAGAGGCAGGAGGACGCCCACGGCGCGCGGCCGCGCAATCACCGCGGCCCAGGCCAGGAGCCCAATGCCGAGCGCCATCGTGCTCGGCACCATCCAGTGGAGGCCGTGATAGCCGGGATAGACCGCAAAGGCGAGAAGCGCCAATGCGAGCCCGGCGGGGCCCAAGCCGACCGTCGCGATCAGCAGCCAGGCGATCGCGCAGGCAACCAGAACCGCGCTCGCCACCGAGAGGACATTGAGGGCGAGCTCGTAGCCGATCCCGATACTATGCAGCCCATAGAGCAGCCCCGAATGAACCAAGTGGTACTGCAGCAGGGCCCGCTGATGGGCTAGGCCGCGCTGCCGGGCTATGCGGTCGGGAAGCGTCGCGTCGCGGCGAACCTGCTCCCGCAGATCGGCGAGCGCCGGACAACGCTGGTACGGACAGACGCGAAGCTGCTCGGCCTTGGCGATGTAGACGTAGGCGTCCGTCGTTCCCGGCGGCACGGGCCGCGCGATGATCGGACCGAGGATCAGCCCGACCTGGACGAAACAATAGAGCGCGAAGCCGACGGCAAGCAGCAGCGCCGAGGGGCTGGCGGTCAGACGTGGCCGGGTCCCTGCCCCGGCCTCGCCCTGGGATACCGTCACCGTCCGCTCGTCCATCCAGGCCGCCCAATCGACCGCGGCCGTTAGGACCGCGCAAGAGCGCTATTGATATCGGATTGCGGGTCGGTTTTCACCGGTCTTGCGCCGGCCCGGCCGGTCGGTCGCGCCCGGCCACCTGCCGAAATCGACGACAAGGTCATCAAAGAGCAATATTGGCTTAGCCCTTCTTTGCTAGGCTTATGCCCATGGAACAGTGCTCGAAGACCCACCAGGACGCCTGACGAATGGCCGATTCCGATCCATCCCGGTTGCTGTCGCGCCGCTTGTTTCTGGCGGGCGCCGGCGGTGCGCTGACGGCCAGCGCGCTGGCCCCCGCGATCGTCGAAGCAGCGCCGCGGCTCGTGGGCGATCCGTTCACCCTCGGGGTCGCGTCCGGCGAGCCGGCGCCCGACGGGTTCGTCATCTGGACCCGCCTTGCGCCCGATCTGAAGCGGGGCGGCGGCATGCCGCCGGTTCCCGTTGCGGTCACCTGGGAGCTCGCCCTCGATGCGCGGATGCGCCGGGTGGTGCGGCGCGGCCGCACGGTCGCTCGCCCGGAAAGCGCGCATTCGGTTCACGTCGAGATCGGCGGCCTGGCGCCGCGGCGGCCCTATTGGTACCGCTTTCGCGCCGCAGGGGCGCAGAGCCCGATCGGCCGCGCCGTCACCCTGCCGGCCGCGGGAGCGCCGGTCGATCTCTTCCAGATCGCCGTCGCCTCGTGCCAGCACTGGGAGTTCGGCTACTACAGCGCCTACCGGCACATGGTCGCCGACCGCCCCGACCTCATCCTGCATCTCGGCGACTACATATATGAAAACGGCGACAACGGACGCCCGTCGAAGCGGAAAGTGCGCCGCCACCCGCCCCATGAGGCCAAGACGCTGGCGCAATACCGCGAGCGCTATGCGCTCTACCGGTCCGACCCCGATCTGCAGGCGGCGCACGCCTGGTGCCCCTGGGTCGTGACCTGGGACGACCACGAGGTCGACAACGACTACGCCAACGACAAATCCGAGCATTTCGCGGCGCCGGAAGACTTCCTGCGCCGCCGCGCTGCTGCCTATCAGGCCTACTACGAGCACATGCCGCTGCGCCGCCTGTCGCGGCTGCATGGCAATCACATGCAAATCTACCGGCGGCTCGATATCGGCCGCCTGATCTCGATCAACGTGCTCGACAACCGCCAGTACCGCTCCGACCAGGCGTGCGGCGGCAAGCGTGGCGGGTCGGCCGCTATCACCGACTGCCCGGCGCTCACCGATCCCAGTCGAACGATGCTGGGCACGACACAGGAAGCATGGCTGTTGGGCAACCTGAAGCGCAGCGACGCCCGCTGGAACGTGCTCGCCCAACAGCAGTTGATGGCGCAGTTCATCGGCTACGACGACCAGAACCGCGCCGTGCGATCGAATGAAGCGTGGGATGGATACCCTGTCTCGCGCGAGCGCATTCTGACATTCATCGAGCAGAACCGCGTCCAGAACACGGTCGTCCTGGGCGGCGACATCCACTCCTACTGGGTCACCGACCTCAAGCCCGACTTCGCCAAGCGCGATGCCCCCGCCGTGGCCACCGAGTTCGTCGGCACCTCGATCAGCTC
>CAZBRE010000276.1:0-3302 GCA_964494065.1 uncultured Alphaproteobacteria bacterium | reverse complement strand
AGCCCGGCGACGCCAAGCCCGTCGAGTTGCTCGGCCGGCCCCTCCTTCTGTTGCGGGACCGTTCGGGCGACATCCGGGTCTTTCACAACGTGTGCAGTCACCGGGGCATGACCCTGGTCCAGCAAGCAACCTCGAAGTTGAGGGTCTTGCGCTGTCCTTATCACCACTGGTGCTACGATCTGTCGGGCGCGTTGAGTGCGACACCCAATGTTGGCGGCGCCGGGGTGCACGAACACGCCGATTTCGACACGTCCGGCAAAGGCCTGAAAGAAGTGCGCAGCGCGGTCTGGTTCGACCTGATTTTTGTCGATCTCGGCGGGGCGGCCGAAGACTTCGATCAGTTCATCGCCCCGCTGAACAGCCGATGGTCGGACTTCGCCGACGCCCAGTTCACCCACGGCGGCGATGACAGTTCCGGGCGGCTCGAGGTCGGCGCCAACTGGAAGCTGGCCGTCGAAAACTACTGCGAGTCCTATCACCTGCCGTCGATCCATCCGGGTCTCAACAGCTATTCACGGCTGGAGGATCACTACGATCTCATGGAGCCGGACCGGTTCTCCGGCCAAGGATCGCATGTTTATCAGCCGATGCTTTCCGAAGACGGTCGAAGCTTCAATTCCCTTTCGGGGTTGCCGGACCACTGGGCGACACGCGCGGAGTACATCTCGCTCTATCCCAATGTGCTGCTCGGCATCCACCACGATCATTTCTTCGCCGTGCGGCTCGATCCCATCAGCATTGCGAAAACGGCGGAGGAGCTCGAAATCTATTATATGGCCGAAGCGAGCGTCGCCGGGGACTGCGCCGATCTCCGCAAGTCCAACCTGCGTCTCTGGCGTCAGGTGTTCGAGGAAGACGTCTTTGCGGTGGAGGGCATGCAGGCGGGGCGTCGCTCACCTGCATTCAACGGCGGCGCATTTTCGCCCGCCATGGACCGGCCCACTCATTGCTTTCACAAGTGGCTCGCCAAACGCCTGGGCACCACGCCTGCGCGCTGATCGACCGTAAGGCCAAGACCGTGGCACTTCCCGAGAATGTCAAATATCTGATCATCGGCGCCGGTGTGCACGGGCTGAGCACCGCCTATCACCTCGCCTTGGCCCTGCGTGCGCGCGGCAAGGGCGGCGGCGCGGACGTGCTGGTGGTCGACAAGGGCGGCATCGCCGCCGGGGCTTCGGGCATCGCCTGCGGGGTCGTGCGCAACAACTACTTCCAGCCCGCCATGCGCGAGCTCATGGCCCACAGCGTCGAGGTGTGGGAGAGCGATCCCGAGGCATATGCCTATCATTCCGTCGGCTACATACAGATCAGCCCCGAGGCGATGCGCGCCGACGTCGCCGCGATCCACGAACAGCAGCAGGCCATCGGATACGAATCGGTCTTCGTCGAGGGCGCGAAGGAGAGTGCGGCCTATATGCGCGACCTCTTTGACGACTGGCAGGCGCAGGGCATCACCTCGGTGCTGCACGAAAAGCGCGGCGGCTATGCCAACAACCGCGCCTCGATGTACGGCCTCGCGACCAAGGCGGAAGCCGAAGGCGTGCGCATCTTAAGCGGCGTCACCGTCACCGATTTCGAGATCGACGGCGGCGGTGCGGTGCGCGCGGTCGAGACCGACCGCGGCCGCATCGGCTGCGACACCGTGGTGATCGGCGCTGGGCCGTGGGTGAAGGGCCTCTGGGACATTCTGGACCTGTCCGGCACGGTGACGATCAAGGGCGGCGACGGCCGCCTCCACGAAGACGTGCCGATGTGGACCTATTGGAGCCTGCAGGAGGGCACGCTCGGCGTCGATCCTGAGATGCACAAGACCAATGACGGCCGAATGCCGCCGGTCCTCCACATCGACAGCGACGCGCCGCTCCTCTCCGACGAGGACGGCAGCCTGATTACCGACGCCATGTGGGGCATCTATTACAAGCCCGACTTCAATTTCGGCGGCGTGCAGGGCGGCGCGATGCCGATCCGGCTGGAGCAGGACGCGGACACCGTCGCGGTCGACCCTTACGGTCCGGCCTCCCCCGACTTCATCGTCGACGACACATTCATTCACATGTGGTGCTCGGCCCTGGCCCACTGCCAAAAGCGCTTCGAGGGCCAGATCGCCCATTACAAGAACGAGCCGTCGGGCGGGATCGGCTGCTTCACCCCGGACAGCTTCCCGGTGATCGACGTGTTCCGCCAGAACGTCTACGTCATTGCCGACTCGAACCACGGCTACAAGATGATCGGGGTGGGCAAGCTCGCCGCCGAGGAGATCCTGGGCCAGCCAAGCGCCCTTCTCGAACCGTTCCGCTTTTCGCGCTATGCTGAGGGCCGCCTCCATCCGGTCTCCAACAGCCCCTTCCCCTGGAGCTGAGCTCGCCTGGGGCTGATTTTTTTATGCAATCGGCACCCCATTACGGCTAGCGCGTTTTTGTCCATCGCGTGAGAAGACCGGGCGGGTTCGATGCGTATCGGTGCGCCGAGGCGCCCGGCAAAGGAGCAAGATTGATGAACACCGCCTCGACCAGCGACAAGCCCGGCCTGCTGGAATGTCTGTCGGCCGGTCCGGTGCTCTGCGCCGAGGGCTATCTCTTCGAGCTCGAGCGGCGCGGCTATCTGCAGGCAGGGGCCTTCGTGCCCGAGGTGATCGTCGAGCATCCCGAGGCGGTGCTGCAGCTCCATCGCGAGTTCATCAACGCGGGTTCCGACGTCGTCGAGGCGCTGACCTATTACGCCCACCGTGAGAAGCTGCGCATGGTCGGCCGCGACGGCGAGCTCGAAGCCATGAACCGACAGGCGCTCGCGCTCGCGCGCCAGGTTGCCGAGGAGAGCGGCATGCTCTTCGCCGGCAATATCTGCAACACCAACATCTACGACCCCGACGACGAGGCAGCGCAGAAGAGCGTGCGCTCCATCTTCGAGGAACAGGTCGGCTGGGCCGCCGACGCCGGGGTCGACTTTGTCATCGCCGAGACATTCGCCTGGGCCGGCGAGGCGGCGATCGCGCTCGACGTGCTCAAATCGGCCGACGTCACCTCGGTCGTCACCTTCGCCATCCACAAGCAGGGCACGACGCGGGAGGGCATCTCCCCCGCCGATGCCTGCAAGATGCTCGAGGACAAGGGCGCCGACGTCGTCGGGCTCAACTGCGCGCTCGGGCCGGCGACCATGCTGCCGGCACTGAAATCAGTGCGCGCCGCGGTCATGGGCCACGTCGCCGCCTTGCCGGTGCCCTACCGGACCTCGCCCGAGGAGCCGACCTTCCAGGCGCTCAGCGACCCGCACGACCACAGCTATCCCGGCGACCGCCCGTTTCC
>CAZBRE010000275.1:0-3336 GCA_964494065.1 uncultured Alphaproteobacteria bacterium | reverse complement strand
CCGCCATGCGCAGGCCGATTTCGCGCGTGCGCTCGGTCACCGAGACCAGCATGATGTTCATGATGCCGATGCCGCCCACGACGAGCGACACCGCGGCCACGGCCGCGAGCAGCAGGGCCAGCGCCTTCGACGAGGCGTCGCGGCGCTGCATGATCTCGGTGAGATTGCGGATCGAGAAGTCGTCGTCCTGATCGGTTCGCAACCGGTGGCGCTGGCGCAGCACCTGGCGGATCTGCTCGACCGTGCCGGTCATATCCTCGCCGTCGCGCACCTTGACGATGATGACCGGAATGGCCTTCGGGTTGGCGCGCGCCCAGCCGACTACCTTTCGCTTGGCGCTCGAGAGCGGCACGATCACGACATCGTCCTGGTCGCGGCCCCAGTTGTTCTGGCCTTTCTTCGCCAGCACGCCGACCACGGTCAGCGGAACCTTCCGCACGCGGATCGTCTGGCCGATCGGGTCTTCGCCAACGAAGAGGTTCTCCACCACCGTGCGGCCCAAGAGCGCCACCTTGCCGGCGCCGCGGATCTCGCCCTCGGTGAAGCCGCGGCCGCGCGCGATCTCCCATTCGCGGGCAACGAAGTAGTCGCTGTCGACGCCGTAGGCGACCGCCGACCAGTTCTGGTTGCCGTAAACGATCTGCACGGTGCCGCGTATGTTTGGGGCGGCGGCCTGGATTGCGGGGATCTCGAGCTTGAGCGCGCGCGCGTCGTCCTCGGTCAACGACATATAGCTGCCCGCCGCGCTGCGCACGCCGCGCCGCCGCGTGGCGCCCGAGACGACGATGACGAGGTTTGTGCCAAGGCTGCGGATCTGCTCGATCACCACGGCGCGGGCGCCGGAGCCGACGGCGACGGTAGAGATCACCGCCGCGACCCCAATGAAGATGCCGAGCATGGTGAGAATGCTCCGCATCAGGTTTGCGCGCAGCGCCGTGATGGCCAGCCGCATCGCCTCCAGATAGCTCATGCCGCGGCCTCGCGTTCATGCAGCCTGGCGGCGGCATCGTCGGGGTCATGGGTTTCGTCGCCGACCAGCGCACCGTCGCGGAAGTGCAGAGCCCGCCCGGCGAAGCGCGCGACCTCCGCCTCGTGGGTGACGACCACCACGGTCATGCCATCGGCGTTCAAGCGCTGGAAGAGGGCCATGATTTCGAGCCCGGTGCGGCTGTCGAGTGCGCCGGTCGGCTCGTCGGCCAGGATCAGCAGCGGGTCGTTTACCAGCGCGCGGGCGATCGCCACACGCTGCTGCTGGCCGCCGGACAGCTGGGTCGGGCGATGATGCATGCGGTCGGCCAGCCCGACCGTTTCGAGCGCCGCGCGCGCCGCCGCCCGCCGCTCCTCGCGCCGGGCGCCGCGATAGATCATCGGCAGCTCGACATTGCCGAGCGCCGTCGCGCGGGTCAGCAGATTGAACTGCTGGAAGACGAAACCGATCTTGCGGTTGCGGATTTCCGCCAGCGCATCGGCGTCGAGCCCGTCCACCGCCTCGCCATCAAGCGTGTAGTGGCCGGCGCTCGGGAAATCGAGGCAGCCCAGCAGGTTCATGAAGGTCGACTTACCCGAGCCCGACGGTCCCATCACCGCGACGAAGGCGCCGCGTTCGATATCCACGGTGATACCGGTCAGCGCGTGCACCGAATGCTCGCCGATCTGGTAGGTCTTGGCGAGGTCGCGGACCGAGATGAGGGGCGTGGTCATGCCGGGTCGGCCGTGCCCGCTCAGAAGCCCAGCCGGGGCCGGCGCCGCCCAGCGCTGCCCGTCTGGTTGCGGAAGACGCCGACGATCACGTTCTGGCCAGCCTTGAGCTGACCGCGGACCACCTCGGTTACGGCGCCGTCGGTGATGCCGATGCGCAAGCCCACCATATTGGGCTTGCCGTCTTCGCCCAGCACCCAGACCTGCCCGCGGCCGCTCTGCGCGCGCCGGCGGCGCAGCTTGGCATAGACCGCGCGTTGCTTGTCGGTGAGGACGGCGCGGATGCGCTGATTGACCTTGCGCCGAAGCGCACCGAAGCGGCTGCGCCGCTGCTGGCGGTTCATGCGCACGCCGCGCAGCTTCTGATAGTCGAGCCGGGCCTCGGCGAAGATCGCGCGCATCTGCTGCTGCTGCTCGGGGGTGAGACCGAGCGCGGCCGTCAGGCGACGCACGATCACATCGGGCGACAGCCGCCGACCGGTGAAGCCGGCGCGGCTGACATTGGCGTTGCGCGCGCCACGCGGCCGGAACCGCAGTGCGGCGTTGGGCACCTTGATGGCCTGCTGGCGTTGCGCGCTGATGATCTTCACCTCTGCCGTCATGCCGGGCAGGAGCAGCGCGTCGGGATTGTCGGCCGAGATCACCACGGTGTAGGTGACGACGTTCTGCTCTTCCTTAGGGGCCAGGCGTATCTGCTTGACCAGCCCGACAAACCGGCGGTTGGGAAAGGCGCTGACCGTGAAGCTCGTCGACTGGCCGATGGCGATGCGCCCGACATCGGCCTCGTCGACGCTGGCATGAAGCTCGAGCTTGCGGAGGTCCTGGGCGATGGTGAACAGCGTCGGCGCCTGCAGGCTGGCGGCAACGGTCTGGCCGACATCGATGGTGCGCTCGATCACGACGCCGTCGATCGGCGCGCGGATCTCCGATCGGTCGAGGTCGACCCGGACGAGCTGCACCGCCGCCTTGCGCTGGGCGACATTGGCCTCGGCGCTGGTGATCTGGGCCTGGGTGACCTTGAGCGTCGCTTGGCTGGCGGACAGCTTCGCCTTCGCGGCGGCCAGCCCGGCTTCGGCCTGGCGCAGCGTGCTTTCCGCCTTGTCGGCGTCGGAGCGGGTGGTGATGCCGCGCTTTGCCAGCGCGACTTTCCGGGCATGATCGCGGCGCGCCTCGACGAGCGCCGCGTTGGCCCGCAACACCTCCGCCCGTGCCGTGGCAATGTCGGAGGCGGCGCGCTCGGCCTGCGCCTTCTGCATCAGCAGGTTCGCTTGCGCCGAAGAGAGGTCGGCTTTCGTTTGGCTCAGACGGGCTTCGAGCTGCGCGGTGTCGATCCGCGCGATCACCTGGCCTTTCTTGACTGTGGAGTTAAAGTCCGCGTGCAACTCCTTGATCTGGCCCGAAAGCTGCGAGCCGACCTGCACCGTGACCAGCGCCTTCAGCGAGCCCGATGCCGTGACCGAGCTGACGATGGCGCCGCGCTGAACCCGCGCTAGGCGGTATTGCGGCTCCTCCTCGCCGTTGCCGGCACCGAAATAGGCCCAGGCCGCGCCCGCGCCGAGCACCAGGACGACGGCGGCGATCACCAGCCGGCCGAGGCGCCGCCGCCGTCTGCGACGGCCGTTGGCGGCGCTCGCGGGA
>CAZBRE010000274.1:1788-3366 GCA_964494065.1 uncultured Alphaproteobacteria bacterium | reverse complement strand
TCCGGATCGAACGGCTGCCAGTTATGCGCCCAGACGATCTGGCTCTCCGGCACCCGGGTCGTGCCGGCGGGGAGATAAGCGAGGCCGAGCATCGCCAGATGCGCCTCGGCGTGGACGCGGGCGCGGGCATCCTCGGCGGGCTCGGTGTGCTTGCGCGGCCAGAAGGTGACGAGCGCCACGACAATCGCGCAGGCGGCCGGCACCGCCGCCTCGAGCCAGCTGCCCGCCTTCTCCACCGCGAGCCAGCGCAGCGTGCCCATGACGACGCCGTATCCGACCGCCCCCGCGAACAGCACCAGCGCGATCCGCTGACGCCAGCCGAAGGGCGGCTCGCCGCGCGTTGACGCCAACGCGTCGAGCGCCGCCTTGGCCGCGACCACATGCCCGCGCGCCTCGGGCGGGAGCTGGTAGGCCCGCGCGAATGGCGGTGCGAACTCCGGCTCGGAGGACGTGCCGTCGGCCATGATGGTCTCTGATGTGGAGGGTGCGTGGCACCCGGTTCCGACCCCGACTATAGCGCCGGCGCGCACCGGCCGCCACGCGGTTTCGTCTCGACAGTCACATCGGCCCACACTAACCTTTTCCCGCTTCTGCAACCGGCGGGTCTGTTCGCCGCGCCGGACAGCAAGCACGGCCGCGCGGATCGCGCGAATGCCGCAAGAACGGTCCGGGCCGGGCGTCGACATGGGCGATCCGAGCGACCGGGCTCCAAGGGAGGAAATCGCCATGCGACGCATCATGATGCCTGCGATGCTTGCCGCGGCCGGCGCGCTCGTTCTCACCGCCGGCAGCGCCGCCGCCGAGAGCTACAATCTGACCCTGAGCGGCGCCAGTCCCGGCGGCCTGTGGTCGCGCATCGGGCGCGGCGTCGATGCGGCCATCGCCGCGGCCTATCCGGGCTCGACCATCACCTATCAGACGTCATCGGGCGGGCTCGCCAATATCGGCCTCGTCTCGCGCGGCAAGGTGCCGATGGGCATGGTGATCGATGGCGAGCTCGTGCTGGCGAGCGCGGGCAAGAAGCCGTTCAAGGCGCCGATCAAGAACCTCCGCGTGCTGATCCGGGCCTATTCGCCCAGCGCGCGTTTTCAAGCGCAGCATGCGATCATCAACCGCGACTTCGCCAAGCGCCACGGCATCACCAGCTTCAAGGACATCGTCGATAAGAAGATCGCAATCCGCGTCGCCATCAACCGGCGCGGCAATCTCGACAGCGACATCGGCCGCCTCGTGCTCGAGCATGCCGGCCTGCCGCTCGCCACGATCAAGGCGAACGGCGGGCGCGTCGTCTACGCCGCCTCGCGCGAGATCACCTCGCTCATGCTCGACCGGCGCATCGACATGACCGTCTACGGCATCGCCTACAACCATCCGCGCATCCGCGAGGTCGAGCGCGGCCTCGACATGACGCTGCTGCAGATCCCGACGCCGGTGGCCGAGGCGGTCGCCAAGGAGACCGGCGGCAAGACCTGCGTCTTCAAGGCGGCCGAGTACAAGTTCATCGACAAGGACATCAACTCGGTCTGCAACGGCGCGGTCATCGTCGTGAACGAGAAGATGGACGACAAGCTCGCCTAC
>CAZBRE010000274.1:0-1688 GCA_964494065.1 uncultured Alphaproteobacteria bacterium | reverse complement strand
GGCTGGCTCGCTTGGGTCGTCACGCCCTTCGCGGCGCTGCTCGCCGTCTGGGTCATCGTCGCCGCCACCGTCGTCATCGTCGATCCGTGGTTGCTCGCCGTCACCGTGTTGGCCGCGATGATGACGCTCGCCTTCCTGGGCGTCGGCGCGCGCGCGCGCTCGAACCCCGAGCGTCCTTCGCCCATCGACTGGCTGCTCTCCGCGGCGGCCTTGGCCTGCGGCGTCTACTTCACGATCCATGCGGGCGCGATCGAGCAGCGCATCGTTCTGCTCGATCCGCTGACCACCTGGGACATCGCCTTCGCCGCCACGCTCTTCTTTCTGACGCTGGAGATCACGCGGCGGACGACGGGCATGGGCCTCACCCTCGTCGTCCTCGTCTTCGTCGCCTACAACCTGCTCGGCCACCGCCTGGACGGCGTGCTCAAGCACGGCTATATCGACGTCTTCCATTTCCTGGAGATCACCGTCTTCACAACGGATGGCATTTTAGGCCTCCCCGTCCGCGTGGCGGCGACCTATGCCTTCCTCTTCGTGCTCTTCGGCACGGTGCTCCTGCACGCGCGCGGCGGCGACTTCTTCTTCGATCTCGCCGCGGCGCTGGCGGGGCGGCGCCCCGGCGGGCCCGCCAAGATCGCGGTCGTCTCCTCGGGCGTCTACGGCATGATCTCGGGCAGCCCGACCTCGGACGTGGTGACCACCGGCTCGATCACCATCCCGATCATGAAACGCCTCGGCTACGAGGGCCGGCTCGCCGCGGCGGTCGAGGTCGCGGCGTCGACCGGGGGCAGCCTCGCCCCGCCGGTGATGGGCGCGGCCGCCTTCATCATGGCCGAGTATACCGGCATCGACTATGCCGACATCGCGGTGGCGGCGCTGATCCCGGCCATCCTCTATTATGTGTCGGTCTACGCCCAGGTGCATTTCCGCTCGTTGAAGCTCGGCCTGAAGCCCCTCGAGCCCGAGCTCATTCCGCGCCTCGCGCCGACGCTCAAATCGGGCGGGCTTTTCCTGGTGCCGCTCGCGGTGATCACCGTGGCGCTGCTGATCGGCTACACGCCGACCATCGTCGCGGTCTACGGCAGCATCGCGGTGCTCGCCGTCGGCGCGCTCAAGGCGCGCACCCGCGTCGGCCCGGTCAAGCTCTACAAGGCGCTCGCCGAGACCGCCTTCCGCATGATCCCCGTCGCCGGCGCCTGTGCGGCGGCGGGGCTCGTCATCGCCGGCATCACCATGACGGGGCTCGCCGCCAAGTTCGCCCATGTCGTCTACGCCATGACCGACGCGCAAGTGTTCCCCGCGCTCGTCGTGGCCGCCGCGCTGACCATCGTGCTCGGCCTCGGCATGCCGACGCCCTCGGCCTACATCCTGGCGGCGATGCTGATGGGCCCGCTGATGACCCAGCTCCAGATCCCGCCGCTCGGCGGACACATGTTCCTGCTCTACTTCGCGGTCATGTCGGCGATCACCCCGCCCGTTGCGGTCGCCGCCTATGCGGCCTCGTCGATCGCCGAGGACAACCCGCTCGCCATCGCGGGCCTCGCGGTCAAGTTCGCGCTCGCCGCCTTCGTCGTCCCCTTCGCCTTCGTCTACCAGCCCGGCCTGCTGCTCGCCGGAACCTGGGACCAGACCCTCGTCTCCGCCGTCACCGCCACCGCCGGGCTCCTCGCCCTGGCGCTGGCCGTCGA
>CAZBRE010000273.1:0-3454 GCA_964494065.1 uncultured Alphaproteobacteria bacterium | reverse complement strand
AGCCAGAAGCGGACATTGGCGGCTGCTCTGCGGGCGCCAATCACCATCTCTCAGTGGCTACCTCCCGACGCACGGTCGTAGCACGACTTCGAACGCCCAGATGGAACGGTGCTGACGAGGGTTATTGGTCGTGCCGCACCCGGGGATCGATCGGCAATTGCTCGGCGATCCCGAGCATTCCCTCGAGCTTCGCCGCCGCCGCCAACAGCGCCGCCTCGCCGCGCGGCTTGCCGACCAGTTGCAGGCCCACGGGCAACCCGGTTTCCGTGAACCCACAGGGCAGCGACAGCGCGGGGCATCCGGTCAGGGTGATAGCGAAGGTGATTGATATCCAGTCGATGTAGCTGTCGAGTTGCTTGCCGTTGATGCTGTCGACATAGGTTGCCTCGACCGCGTAGGGCGGCGCCTGCATCACCGGGCAGGCGAGCAGGTCGTGGTCCTCGAAAAACGCCGCGACCCGGCGGAATAGTGCGGCACGGTCGCGTTCGGCCTTGCCGATCTCATCGGCGGTCAGCGCCAAACCCTTCTCGATATTCCAAATCACGTCGGGCTTCATCTGGCTCCGCGCGCGTTCGAGCAGCGGCGCCAGAGCGTTGGCGAAGCGCAGCGCGCGCAGGGTCTGGAATGCGTCGAACGCGCCGGCGAAGCTGGGCGCCGCTTCGACCACATCAGCGCCCAGATCGGAGAATCTGGCCGCCGCTTGAGCAGTGATCGTGGCGATCTCGCGGTCGACTTCGGTGAAACCGAGATCGGCCGACCAAGCGACCTTGAGGGGGGCGGTCGCATCGGCGAGCGCTTCGAGGAACGGCAGCGCGGGCGCCGGCAGCGAAATCGGATCGCTCGGATGGAAGCCGACCATGGCGTCGAGCATCAGCGCCACGTCGGCCACAGTCCGAGCCATCGGCCCCGTGACCGCAAGACTGTCCCACGGCAGGTCGCCCGGCGACCGGGCCACCCGGCCGACGCTGGGACGCAGCCCGACAACCGAATTGAACCCCGCCGGGGTGCGCAGGCTGCCGCCGAGATCGGTTCCCTGGGCGAGCCAGGCCTGGCCCGTGACCAGCGCAACCGCCGCGCCACCCGAGGAGCCGGCGGCGCTCATCCGCGTGTCCCACGGATTACGGGTCGCGCCGAACACCGGATTGAAGGTGTTGGCGCCGGCGCCGAACTCGGGTGTGTTCGACTTGCCGATCACCAAGCCGCCATTGGCTTCCAGCGTCTCGACGACGATGTCCGATGCTGCCGGCACGTTGTCGCTGAAGATCGGCGATCCGTAGGTCGTGCGAACGCCGCCGACGTCGGTCAGATCCTTGATCACGATCGGCAAGCCGGCGAGCAAGCTGTCGGGATCGACGGCGGCGGCATGCTCCCGCGCGCGGTCGAAACAGCAGGTTGGGATCGCGTTAACCGCACCGTCGACCGCCTCGATGCGCGCTTGCGCCGCGTCGATCAGCTCGCCGGGCGTCACCTCGCCCGCTTTCAATTGCGCTACCGCGTCGGTGGCGGTCATCTGCCAGAATTCGCTCATGGAACGTCTCGTTGGTTCCGGCCGTGGATGCAATCGGGACTGCCCCACATCAAATCCTCGCGGTGGCTTGAAAATGACCCGAGACCGAAAGAATGGCAACGCGTCAGGCTTTCGAGGGCATCACCCTGCCGGTTCCATGCGAACACGATCCGATGGCCCCGGATGCCAATACACTTCACGGTTAGGCAGCTTCGTTCCGGCGGCCGAACCTGCGGCGGTATTCTGCCGGGCTCATGCCCGTGTATCGCTTGAAGAGCGACCTGAACGATGCGGCATCTCCATAGCCGACGGCGTGGGTAATGGTCTGCACGCTGCGGCCGCCCAGCTCCAGCATTTCCTTGGCGACCGCCACGCGGCGGGATTGGAGATAGTTTCCGGGCAGCCGGCCGGTTGCCGCCTTGAAGCGTCGTATGAAATTGCGCGTACTCATATTGGCACGGGAAGCCAGCGCCTCGACCGTTAGATTCCGTGCATAGTTCTCATCGATATACGCTTCAATTGCCCTGACCTTCTCATCGTCGTGCTGACGCGAAAGCGGCAATACAGCGTACCCCGATTGGTGGCTGCGGGGCATGTCGACGAGCAGGGATTTGGCGCACTGCAGTGCGACGTCATGCCCGCAAAACTTTTCGACCAGATAGACGCCCAAATCGATCGATGCGCAAACGCCGGCGCTGCACAACACCCCGTTATCCTCGGTGATGAACATGTCCGCGCGCCAGTCCACTCGTGGATAGCGACGCGCGAGCTCATCGGCGACGGCCCAGTGAGTGGTCGCCCGACGGCCATCCAGCAGACCGGCTTCGGCAAGAAAGACTGCGCCGGAACAAACGCTGGCGACATAAGCTCCCTGTTCCTGCCGCTTCCGCAACCAGGGCATCAGTGCCGCGTGCCGCACGAGTTGCTCGTCGATATCCATTCCTGAGGACGGTACGACGACGATATCGGTGGAGTCGACGTCCTCGATCGACGCTTGCGGCGCCAGCTCGACTCCATACGGACTAGTGACGCTCTTCCCATCGAGGGAGGCGACGGTGACGCGGAAATACTGTTCGGCGTCGGAGCCGTGAATGGCGTTCCAAAGGAAACCGGCAGCGTGAAACACCTCGATCGGGCCGAAAGAGGTCGACACGTAATTGTTGCTAAGCAACAGGACCGTGACATCAAGCATGGCACCTCTCCGTGCCTGCACAATAGAATCTTTGACGAGGCCTTCGACACCTGTTGGTACCGGGCTCCTTGCGTTAGTGCCGCCCGGCCCAGAATTCACGGCCGGGCGGCATTCGTAATCAGAGACTACCAGTCATGGGATCGATGACTGCGCGCACTTCGGTAATCCGACTGGCGGGAAAACCGCTGATGCGCGCATGTTCGTTCACTGCAGCCTCGTCCTCCGCGAGATAAACGCAGTACGTCTTGTCATCTGCAACGAAGGACTCAACCCATTGGACGCGGCCCTTGAGCTCTGCCAAGGCCTCGTTCGACTTCTGCGCCGCATCCGTAAGTTCCTGGGCTTGCAATCTCCCGACACCTGGAAGATCGCGCTCGATTAGATAGCGTTTCATTTTCTGCACTCCCTCTTAGATGCTCTCCCTCATGGCATCGACCGGATCGTCAACGAGCCGAGCATATGCAGGAGGTCCTGCGCGCACGAGATGTCGATACTGACATTCTTGGTGGGGAAAACTGCCATGCCGACCGCAATTGCCTGTAGTGCAACTTGGAGAACTCGGCGCCGCATGAGCATTACTGCGTGAAGCTGGCCGCGATTTCGTACGTCCAGCTACCGGTTCAAGGAAGATCAGCACGCTGTCAACAGGGAATACATGCCCTGCTGGCCGTTCGAGCGACGGCTGTATCATTGTCCCGGGTATGTCCTGTGTGGATGGCTCCCGCGTTGCAAGGACTATTCGATGCTATGGCGGC
>CAZBRE010000272.1:0-3544 GCA_964494065.1 uncultured Alphaproteobacteria bacterium | reverse complement strand
TCATGATGCACTATTTCCTGGTGGCCAAGGAGGTCGGCGAGCTGACCCGGATCGTGTGCTCGGCGCTCGAGATGAAGCAGCTGAAATCGCTGCCGACGCTCGGCACCTTGCTGTCGCCCTTCGGCTGGCGCCGCCGCGCCAAGCTTCGGCGCACCTCGGACTTCCGCATCGAGAACGGCCGCATCAGCGCCAACGAAAAGGACGCCTTCGTCAAGGATCCGGTCAACTTCATCCGCCTGTTCGCTGTTGCCGACGAACAGCAGGCGACGTTTTCACCGGAGGTACTGCGCCAGGTCCGCGCCAATCTCCGCAGGATCGACGACGGTTTGCGCAGCAGCCCAGCGGCCAACCGCATGTTTATCCGGATGCTGTCCGACGCCCGCGATCCGGAATCAGCCTTGCGCAGCATGAACGAGGCCGGCGTGCTCGGCCGTTTCGTCCCCGACTTCGGCCGCGTCGTCTCGATGATGCAGTTCAACATGTATCATCACTTCACCGTCGACGAGCACCTGATCCGCATGATCGGATTTCTGTCCGGCATCGAGCGCGGCAATTTCTCCGCCGAGCATCCGGTCTCGACCGAGGTTATCCGCACCATCGACAACCGCCGCGCGCTCTATGTGGCGGCGTTCCTGCACGACATCGCCAAGGGCCGCGAGGAGGACCATTCCATCGCCGGCGCCCGCATCGCCCGCGAGCTCGGGCCGCGCTTCGGTCTGAGCCCGTCAGAGACCGAGACCGCCTCCTGGCTGGTCGAGCACCACCTCGCCATGAGCACCTTTGCCCAGAGCAGGGATCTGAACGATCCCAAGACCATCCGCGACTTCGCCGATCTGGTGCAGAGCCGCGAGCGGCTGAAGCTTCTGCTCGTGCTCACCGTCGCCGATCTCCGCGCCGTCGGCCCCGGGGTGTGGACCGGCTGGAAAGGCCAGCTCCTGCGCACGCTTTATTTCGAGACCGAGCCGCTCCTTGGCGGCGGTCACACCACGCTGACCCGCACCGAACGCATGACCCGCACTCAGGACGAGTTCAAGCAGCGCCTCGCCGACTGGCCGCAGGACGCGCTCAATCGCTTCATCGATCGCCACTATCCGGCCTATTGGCTGCGCACCGATCTCGACGTCATCACCGAGCATGCGCGGCTGGTCCGCGCCGCCGAGGCCAAACGCAAGACCCTCGTCACCCGCATCGCGACCGATGCCTTCCGCGGCGTTACCGAGATCACCCTGCTGGCGCCGAACCATACCCGGTTGCTCGCCCTCGTCGCCGGCGCTTGCACCGGCGCCGGCGCCAACATCGTCGATGCCCAGATCTCGACCACGCGCGACGGCATGGCGCTCGACACCATCCATCTTGAGCGCGAATTCGACCACGCCGAGGACGAGGAACGCCGCGCCAAGAAGATCGCGGTGACCATCGAAAAGCTGCTCAAGGGCGATGCGAGGCTGGTCGACGTCGTCGCCACCAAGAAGAAGCCCAAGGCGCGGCTCTCGGCCTTCACCGTCGAGCCCCAGGTCGTGATCGACAATACCCTGTCCGATGCCCTCACCGTGATCGAGATCAACGGCCTCGACCGTCCTGGCCTGCTCTACGACGTGACGCGGGAGATCGCCGATCTCAATCTCGACATCGCGTCGGCCCATATCGCCACCTTCGGTGAGAAGGCGGTCGACGTGTTCTATGTCACCGACTTGACCGGCAAGAAGATCACGAGCTCGAGTCGCATGTCCCTGATCCGCGAACGTTTGACCAAGGCTCTGTCGGCGCACGCGGAGCGGGCGTTTTCGTCTGCCTGACGTCAAGCCTCTGGTCCCCCGCCGCTCGATGGCCCTCTACCGCGCATTCGCCACCGTCGGCGCGATGACCGTGTTCAGCCGTGTCCTCGGCTTTGTCAGGGACATTATGATCGCGGCCGTGCTTGGCGCTGGCCCCGTGGCAGATGCCTTCTTCGTCGCCTTCCGGATCCCCAATCTGTTCCGCCGGCTGTTCGCCGAAGGGGCGTTCGATGCCGCTTTCATTCCGCTGTTCGCCAAGCAGTTTCATGGCGAGCAAGGGGAAGCCGCGGCGCGCACCTTTGCCGAGCAGGCGCTCGCCGGTCTCGCGCTTGTGCTGCTCATCTTCACCATCCTCGGCGAGTTCGCCATGCCCTGGCTCATGCTCGTGCTCGCGCCGGGCTTCATAGGCGACCCAGCGAAGTTCGACCTCGCCGTCCTCCTCGGGCGCATCTCGCTCCCCTTCCTGCTCTGCATGTCGCTGGTGGCGCTCTATTCCGGCATGCTCAACGCGCTTGGCCGCTTTGCCGTCGCCGCTCTGGCGCCGAGCCTCCTCAATGTCGTGCTCATTGCCGTGCTGGTTGGGGTCATCCTTCTCGGCGAGGGCGATCAGACCGAAGCGGCGGTGGCTCTTGCCTGGGGCATCACCGCATCCGGCGTGGTCCAGGTCATCGTCGTCGCACTCGCCGCGTCCCGCGCCAAGATGCGGCTCTCCGTGCGGCCGCCAAAGCTCAATGCCGACATGCGCGGGCTACTGGCGCTCGCCGCGCCGGCATTCATCGCCGGCGGCATGAGCCAGCTCACCGTCATCCTCAATACCGTGATCGCCTCGCTTCAGGATCGGGTGGTATCTTGGCTCTATTACGCCGACCGCCTGTTTCAGCTTCCGCTCGGCGTCGTCGGCGTCGCCATCGGCGTCGTGCTGTTGCCCGAGCTCAGCCGCCGTTTCCGGGAAAACGATCACGCCGCGGCCATGGAAGCCGAGAACCGCTCGCTCGAAACCGCGCTGCTGTTGACCTTGCCCGCCGCGGTGGCGCTGTTCGTTGCCGCCGGCCCGATCATCCGCGTCCTGTTCGAGCACGGCGCGTTCAGCGCGGTCGACGCCACGGCGACCGCCGCCATGCTCGCGGCGCTTGCGCCCGGCCTACCCGCCTTTGTACTGATCAAGGTGTTCCATCCCGGGTTCTTCGCCCGCGAGGACACCAAAACGCCGATGCTTTATGCTGGCATCGGCATGGCCGCCAATATCGGCCTCGCTCTAATCTTGTTCGGGGTCCTCGGCGCCGTTGGCATCGCCATCGCCACCACCATCGCCGGCTGGCTCCAGGTCGCCCTTCTCGCCGGCACCCTTCACGCCAGGGAAGAATTCGCCCTCGACTTGACCTTCCGCCGCCGCTTCCCCGGCATCTGCGGAGCGAGCCTCGTCATGGGCGCCGTGGTATGGGCCATGGCGCATGGCCTCGAAGGCTTTTTCGATCCGGGGGAGGGGCTCGTGCTCCAAATCGTCGCCCTTGCGGCCCTGGTGGGGACCGGGCTCGCCGTCTATGCCGGTGCCGCCTCTCTCTTCGGGGCGGTGAGCCCAAGAACCCTCATCGGCCGCCTCGTTGGCCGCTAGGGAAGGCCGCCGGGCAGTCTTGTCCGGGCGCCCGGGCGCGGTTATGTTGCGGCGCACAAGGCGGGGGAATTGATCATGCAAAGCAGGCCACGGCGGAGCGTTCTCTACATGCCAGGCTCCAACGCGCGCGCGTTGGAGAAGGCCAAGACACTTGCGG
>CAZBRE010000271.1:0-3639 GCA_964494065.1 uncultured Alphaproteobacteria bacterium | reverse complement strand
CCGCCCGGGAGGACGCCCTCCTCCGTCATCTCCGCCAGTTTTTCCGTGATGACGTCGCGAAAGGCACGAAACAGATTCATATGGCTGCAATTCCGGTTTGTGCCGCGTGCGGCTCGAATAGTCTTTGGTGTTCGCTGAGCGCGAAGGAATCGGTCATGCCGGCGATATAGTCGGCGACCAACCGGGCGGAACGGGCCTCATCGCGCCCCTGCGCTCGAACCCGCCATTCTTCGGGCAGCAATCCCGCATCATTCGTCAGGGCCGTGAAAAGATCGCTCACCACGCGCGTCGCCGTGGCCGTCATGTGTTGAACCGAGTGATGCCGATACATGCGTTCGCCCAGGAAGCGGCGCAAGGCTTTGTCGTGGGAAATCATCTCCGGTGAGAAGGCAACGACCGGCTTGCCGAGGCGGCGGATCTCGGTCGCCGAGCCCGGCGACGCGGCGGCGAGCCGGGCCTCGGTCTCGCCCAACAGGTCGCAGACCATGAAATCTATCAGCCGTCGTACCGTCTCGTGAATGACGCGCGGCTGCTCGAGCCCCGGATAGGCGGCCTCGACGCGCGCTAAGGTCGGGCCCGCCAGCGGCAGCTCGCGCAGATCGTCGAGGGTGAACAGCTTCGCGCGCAGACCGTCGTCGATATCGTGGTTGTTATAGGCAATGTCGTCCGCAAGCGCGGCGACCTGGGCTTCCGGGCCCGGATGGGTGTCGAGCTCGAGATCGTGACGGGCGACATAGTCGCGGATGGGCTCAGGGACCTCATCATGATCGCCGCCGATCAGCGGACCGTTGTGTTTGACCACGCCTTCCAGCGTCTCCCAGGTGAGATTGAGGCCGTCGAATTCGGCGTACTTCCGCTCCAGCTGCGTCAGGATCCGCAAGGTCTGGGCGTTGTGGTCGAAGCCGCCATAATCGGCCATCGCCGCGTTCAGCGCATCCTCGCCGGCATGCCCGAACGGCGTGTGGCCGAGATCGTGCGCGAGCGCCAGCGCCTCGGCGAGGTCCTCATTGAGACCGAGCACGCGCGAAATCGAGCGCGCGATCTGGGCGACCTCCAGGCTGTGGGTGAGCCGGGTGCGGAAGTTGTCGCCTTCATGGGCGACGAAGACCTGGGTCTTGTGCTTGAGGCGGCGAAAGGCGGCGGCGTGGACGATCCGGTCGCGGTCGCGCTGGAACGCGGTGCGGGTCGGGCTTTCGGGCTCCGGATGGAGGCGGCCGCGGGACTGGTCGGGCCGGGTCGCGAATGGCGCGAGCGCGTAAGGCTGTGCCGGAAGCGTCATGGAGCGCTAACCTAATCGGCCCTGATTGCCTGGGCAATGGTGAATGGGGGGAGAATGGGCGGCGAATGGCCGCCAGACGGGGCAATTTCGGCCCGATTGACTTGGCTTTAGGGCAGCTTACATGAAGGACATGACGGAACAGCAGATCACCACCCCAGAAGCGCAGAATCCGGGCGATTCGGCCCGTTTCGGGATCACCGCCAGCGCCGCCAGGCGGGTTGCGGCGCTGAAGGCGGCCGAGGGCAACGAGGCCCTGATGCTGCGGATCACCGTCTCCGGGGGCGGCTGCGCCGGCTTCCAGTATGGCTTCGACTTCGACGCCGAGACGGGCGAGGACGACCACATCTTCGAGCGCGATGGCATCAAGGTCGTGATCGACGAGATGTCGCTCGAGCTGCTCGCCGGCGGGGTCGTCGATTTCAAGGAAGACCTGCTCGGCTCCTACTTCGCGATCGAGAACCCGAACGCAACGTCGTCCTGCGGCTGCGGCACCAGCTTTTCGATCGGCTGACCCGAACCAATTCCCAAAGCCCCTGCTGACCTCCCTTGCCCGCCCATGATAGAAGGGCGGGTCGCCATTGTTGTGCGTCCGAAGGGGAAATAATGGTCAAAGTCGCAAGCTGGAACGTCAATTCGATCAAGGCGCGGCTGCCGAACGTGCTCGACTGGCTCGACGGCGCCAAGCCCGACATTGTCTTGCTGCAGGAAATCAAAAGCGTTGAGGAGACCTTCCCGGCGCTGGAGATCAGCGGGCTCGGCTACAATCTCGCGATCAGCGGTCAGAAATCCTACAACGGCGTCGCCATCCTGTCGAAGACACCGCTCGAGATCGAGCACACCGCGCTGCCGGGGGACAAGAGCGACGAGCAGGCCCGCTATGTCGAGGCGGTCACCGAGACCAATGCCGGCGTGCTGCGTGTCGCCTCGATCTATCTGCCCAACGGCAACCCCGTCGACAGCGACAAGTTCGATTACAAGCTCGCCTGGATGAAGCGGCTCGAGGCGCATGCGAAGAAGCTGCTGGCGCTGGAAGAGCCGATCATCCTCGGCGGCGACTACAACGTGATCCCGCAGGACGAGGACTGCTATGACCCGGCGGCGTGGGAGGGCGACGCCCTCTTCCGGCCGGAGTCGCGCTCGGCGCTGCGGCGGCTCGTCAATCTCGGCTTCACCGATGCGTTCCGCACCTTTCATGCCGAGCCCGGCGCCTACACGTTCTGGGATTATCAGCGCGGCGGCTGGCAAAAGGATCACGGGATCCGCATCGATCACCTGCTGCTGTCGCCGCAGGCCGCAGATCTACTAGTAGAATGTGATATCGACCGCACGCCCCGCGGCAAACCCAAAGCATCGGACCACACGCCGATCTGGTGCGCGCTCACCGCTGACGCCGCATCGGCCAAAGCCGCGTAGGACACGCCCTACCGCCCCGCCGCCGGTCACGTTAAACTGACCAAAAGGAAAGACTGCGCAAGACCTATCGGCGCGGCGAAATGGGAGGAACGGACCATGCATGTCGGCATGTCGGTGGTATTCCAGAACCCGGACCGGGCGCGGCCCGACCACGAGGTCTGGCGCGACGATCTGAAGCTGGCCGACATGGCCGAGCCGCTGGGCTTCGACTCGATCTGGACGGTCGAGCATCATTTCACCAACTACATGCTCGCCCCCAACCCGATGCAGTTCCTGACCTACATGGCCGGGCGCACGAAAACCGTGCAGCTCGGCTCGATGGTGATGGTGCTGCCCTGGCACGATCCGATGTGGCAGGCCGAGCAGATCGCCATGCTGGATACGATCTCCGAAGGCCGCCTGGTCCTCGGGATCGGGCGGGGTGCGGCGCTGGTCGAGTTCGACGGCTTCCGCGTGCCGATGGATGAGAGCCGGCCGCGCTTCAACGAATCGGCGGAGATGCTGCTGGAGGGTTTGGAGAAAGGCTATTGCGAGTTCGACGGCGAGTACATCCAGCAGCCGCGCCGCGATATCCGCCCGCAGCCCTCACGGACGTTCAGGGGCCGGACCTATGCGGCTTCGGTCTCGCCGGAGTCGCTGCCGGTCATGGTGCGGCTCGGCGTCGGCCTGCTGATCATCCCGCAGAAGCCCTGGGCCGAGGTCGAAAAGGAGCTCGCCACCTACCGGGCCGCTTACCGCGAGACCCACAAGGTGGCCCCGCCGGCGTCGATCGTCGCCGGCTGGACCTTCGTCGACGAGAGCGCCGACCGGGCGCAGGAGATGGCGCGGGAATACATCGCCGGCTATTTCCGCAGCGTGCTCACGCACTACCAATTCGCCGCCCCGCATATGAAGACAACCAAGGGCTATGAGTATTACGGCAAGATCACCGACAAGATCGCCGAGGT
>CAZBRE010000270.1:0-3658 GCA_964494065.1 uncultured Alphaproteobacteria bacterium | reverse complement strand
TTCGTGATCTCGCCCGACTTGCGGACGAAGCGGCCGCCCTCGATGCGCGTCAGCACGAAGGCCTCGGTGCCGCCGTGCTTCTTCGGCCCGAAGGAGAGGGCCGGGGCGTCGAAGATGCCCTTGTAGTTCTTGATGCCCTCGATCGCGGCGAGGAACTTCGCCTGGGTCAGGTCCTTGCCGGCATCGGTGAGCGCCTTGATGGTGACGTCCATGATCTCGTAGGAGATCGCCGCCGGCACGCTGCCGCGCTTCTTGAAGCGTGTCTGGTAGCGGGCGAGCCAGTCCTTCACCGCCGCGCTGTCATGCGCCGGGTTGAAGGGCACGTACTGGCACTGCACCCACACGCCCTCGACCGCCTTTTTGCCGAGGAACGGCACCGCGGCATTGCAGGCCGATGCGGGGGTCATCATGTCGACGTTCCAGCCGGTCTTCTTGAGCTCGCCGGCGATGCCGATGGTCTCGCGCACGATCGAAGACGCGAAGACGAGGTCGGGATTGGCGCGGCGCACGCGCGCGACCTGCGAGGAGAAGTTGGTCGAGCCGCGCTTGAAGCTCGCCACCGCGGCGACCTTGAGGCCCATCGCCTTGGTCTGCTTCTGGACCGCCTTCAGGATATCCTTGCCGAACTCGTCGTCCTGATAGATCACCGCGATCTTCTTCTTGCCCATCTTCTCCACGGCGTATTTGACGCCCGCCATCACCTGCGAATCGTAAGGTGCGGCGATCGAGAATTTGAGCGGATGAAGCGGCTCGAACAGCTTGCGGTGGTTGGTGCCCGGAAAGAGGAAGGGCACTTTCTTTTCCAGCGCCATCGGCAACGAAGCCAGCGCCACGGGGGTGCCGAGCACGCCGACGAGCGCGAAGACCTTGTCCCTGGAGATCAGCTTCTGGGTCGCCAGCACGCCCTTCTTGGGATCGTAGCCGTTGTCCTCGATGAAGAGCTTGATCTTGCGGCCGTTGACGCCGCCCTTGGCGTTCTGCTCCTCCACGCGCATCAGATAGCCGTTGCGCATCGGCACGCCCCAGAAGGTGATGGGGCCGGAGAGATCGAGGCTGGTGCCGAGCCGGATCTCGCTCGCGGAAACGCCGCGCTCCGCCGCTGCCGGGCCTGCCATTGCAGCGAGCGAAACCGCAGCCGCTGCAACTAAGGTATTGATTTTCTTCATGTTCGCGTTCTCCTCCAGCTTATTGTCCGGGTCTTGCCGGCCCGGTGGAGCGTCCGTCCGCCCGTCACTCCGTTTGATTTCTAAGGACTTATATTACCTTGCTCCGCCCTTGCCGTACATTGCATCGATCTCGGAGCTGTATTTTTCGTGGACGAATTTCCGGCGCAATTTTAGCGTGGGTGTCATCTCCTCGTCCTCGGCCGTGAGCAACACGTCCAGCAGGCGGAAGGCCTTGATCTGCTCGACGTTCGCGAGCGTCTTGTTGACCCGGTCGACCTCGGCCGAGACCAGGTCGTGCACGCCCTCGGTGCGGGTGAGGCTCGCATAGTCGGTGAAGACGATGCGCTGCTTGAGGGCGTATTTCTCCACGTTGTCCTGGTCGATCATGATGAGCGCGGAGACGAACTTGCGGCCGTCGCCGATCACCACGGCGTCGGTGATGTAGGGGCTGAACTTGAGCTTGTTCTCGATCTCCGAGGGCGTGATGTTCTTGCCGCCCGAGGTGATGATGATGTCGGACTTGCGGTCGGTGATCTTGAGGTCGCCGTCGTCGGTCAGCACGCCGATATCGCCCGTATGCAGCCAGCCCTCGCTGTCGATGGCCTCGGCCGTGCGGTCGGGCTTGTTGTGATAGCCCATGAAGACGTGGGGGCCGCGCATCAGGATCTCGCCGTCGTCCGCCAGCTTGAGCTCGGTGTCGGAGAGCGCGCGGCCGACCGTGCCGACGCGGTACTCCTCGGCGCCATAGTATGTTCCGACGCCCGAGCATTCGGTCTGGCCGTAGAGCTCGAACATCGGAATGCCGAGGGCGAGATACCAGCGCATGAGGTCGGGAGAAATGGGAGCCGCACCGCTGCCGATGAGCCGCGCTTTGCTCATGCCGATGAGACGGCGGGTGTTGCGCAGGACGAAAATGTCGGCGAGGGCGTAGAGCACGCGCAGCCCGATCGGGATCGGCTTGCCGGCGACGCGGCGCTCGGCCACGGCCTCGCCCACGACGATGGCGCGCTTGTAGGCCCAGCGCTCGAAGGCAGTGCCGTCGCCGAGCGACATCTGCACGAGGGCGTAGAGCTTCTCCCAGATGCGCGGCACGGCGATGAAGACGGTGGGCGAGACCTCCTGCAGGTTCTCCAGCACCGTGTCGGGGCTCTCGGCGAAGTTGATCACCCCGCCATAGCCGAGGGGGCGGAGGCCGGTCATCATGCGCTCGGCCATGTGGCAGAGCGGCAGGAAGGCAAGCGTGTGGTCGCGCGCGGTGGTCGGCGCGAACTCGCGCCAGTGCTCGATGGCGAAGATGAGATTGGCGTGGCTGAGCTTGGCGCCCTTGGGCGGACCGGTGGTGCCCGAGGTGTAGACGAAGATGGCAGGATCTGCCGGATTCGCGATTTGGAGCGCTTTTGCCCAGGCGTCGGGATGGGAGTTCTCGTAGTCACGGCCGAGATCGAGCAGGGCGTCGTAGCTCATCACTGCCGGGTCATCGAAGCTCCGCAGCCCCTTCATGTCGTAGACGACGATCTTCTCGACGGCGGGCAGTTCGGCCCGCTTTTCCAAGACCTTGTCGAGCTGTTCCTCGTCCTCGACGAAAACGAAGCGCGCGGCTGAATCGGTGAGGACGTAGGCGACCTGATCGCGCGAAGAGGTGGGGTAGATGCCGACCGAGACGCCGCCCGCGCCGATCGCGCCCATGTCGGAGAAGAGCCATTCGGGGATCGATTCGGCGAGGATGGCGACAAGGTCGCCGGGCCTGAGGCCGAGGGAAAGAAGGGCGAGGCCCGTCAGCTTGGCGTGCTCGCCGTAGTCGCGCCAGCTGAAGCTCTTCCAGATGCCGAAATCCTTGTGGGTCATGGCGGGGGCATCGACCCGCGCGTCGACCGTGGACCAGAAGAGCTTGGCGACCGTGTCGATGCCGGCCGGCACGACGCTCATCTGCGCCGCATAGGCGCTTTTCGTGGCCATCTCGTTCATCGCCACTGCTTCTTTCGCTTCCAGCGCCGCACGCCGCGCACGCCTTCCTCGCGGATGCCGAGGTAGAATTCCTTCACGTCGTCGTTGTCCTTGAGGCGCGCGCCGGTGCCTTCGAGGACGATGCGGCCGACCTCCAGAACATAGCCGAAATCGGCGAGATCGAGGGCCATGTTCGCGTTCTGCTCGACGAGCAGGATGGTGACGCCGTGCTCTTGGTTCAGTTGCTTGACGATGTTGAGGATCTCGGTGACGAGGAGCGGCGAGAGGCCGAGCGAGGGCTCGTCGAGCAGCATCAGCTTGGGGCGCATCATGAGGGCGCGGCCGAGGGCCAGCATCTGCTGCTCGCCGCCGGACAGATCGCCTGCATGCTGGCGCGAGCGTTCCTCCAGACGCGGGAACATGTCGTAGACGCGCTTGAGGTCCGCGGCAATGCCGCCGCCGTCGCGGATCGTGTAGGCGCCCATCATCAGGTTGTCGTGCACCGAGAGATGGCGGAAGACCTCGCGGCCCTCGGGCACATGGGCGAT
>CAZBRE010000269.1:0-3669 GCA_964494065.1 uncultured Alphaproteobacteria bacterium | reverse complement strand
CGCGCCGCCACTCCGTCGACCTGTTCGCGCAGGCGCTCCGCGCCATCGGCGAGCCCATCATGGATCGCCCCGCGAGCGAGATCTCCATGGCCCAGCTCTTGGGCCAGCTGTTCCAATATACCGAAGTGTTCGACATGCAGACCCGGCCCGAGCTGATCATGCTGCAAAAGACCATGGTCGTGGTCGAGGGCGTGGGCCGCAGCCTCGATCCCGAGCTGAACATGTGGGTCGTGTCGGAACCCGTGGTGAAGGCCTGGCTACAGAGCCAGTTCGGCCCCGAGGCGCAGTTCGAGGCGGCCGCCGAAGGTGCGGCGTCCATGGGCAAGTTCATGGGCGACATTCCGAAGCTCCTGATCCAGGCCGAGCGCACCGGGGAAGCCCTCTCGGCCATGGCCGAGGCCGGCATGCGGCTCGACGATCACACCGTCGATCGTCTGGCCGAGGCGCAAGCGAGGCGCAACCGCGGCAGCCGCATCGGCATCTGGATCGGCGCCATCGCGCTTGCGGCCATCGCGCTCGCGTTGCTGCTTTGAAGATGTTGACCAGCAACCCTATTTCTTGTCATTGCCCGGCTTGACCGGGCAACCCAGTAACGACTGGGTGGAGAGATATTGTCACGATCGGTGACTACTGGATTCCCGCTTTCGCGGGAATGACACCGCGCAAAGGGTAAACAAGTGCAGGACAAGCGCATCCTCTTGATCGTCGGTGGCGGCATCGCTGCCTATAAGAGCCTCGAGCTCGTCCGCCGCTTGAAGGAGCAGGGCGCGCGCCCGCGCGCGATCCTCACCCGCGGCGGCGCTGAATTCGTCACCCCGCTCTCGCTCTCGGTGCTCTGCGAGGAAAAGGCCTTCACCGATTTGTTCGACCTCAAGGACGAGGCCGAGATCGGCCACATCCGCCTCGCGCGCGAGGCCAACCTGATCGTCGTCGCGCCCGCGACCGCCGACCTCATGGCCAAGATGGCGCATGGCCTCGCCGACGACCTCGCCACCGCCGTACTGCTCGCCGCCGACAAGACCGTGCTGGTGGCGCCAGCGATGAACGTCCGCATGTGGCAGCATCCGGCGACGCGCCGCAACGTGGCGCGGCTCCGCGGCGACGGCATCGCCTTTGTCGGTCCGAACGAAGGCGAGATGGCGTGCGGCGAATATGGCGAGGGCCGCATGGCGGAGCCCGGTGAGATCGTCCAGGCGATCGAGCGGCTGCTTGCCGCGAAGCCGAAAGGCGCGCTCAGCGGGCGCCGCGTGCTGATCACCTCAGGCCCGACCCATGAGCCGCTCGATCCCGTGCGCTACATCGCCAACCGCTCATCGGGCAAGCAGGGCCATGCCTTGGCCCGCGCCGCGGCCGCAGCAGGCGCCGATGTGACCTTGGTGACCGGTCCGGTCGGGCTCCCTGACCCCGAGGGCGCCACGGTGATCAAGGTCGAGACCGCGCGTGAGATGCTCGACGCGGCGCTCGCCGCGCTTCCCGCCGACATCGCCATCTGCGCCGCGGCGGTCGCCGATTGGCGCGCGGCGGCGGAAGCGGCGCAGAAGCTCAAGAAGGAGAGCACGACGAGCGAGACCTCGCTCCGGCTCACCCAGAACCCGGATATCCTCGCCACGCTTGCTACGCCGGGGCCGAAGCGCCCGGGCCTCGTCGTTGGCTTCGCCGCCGAGACCGAGAACGTCGTCTTGAACGGCATGGCGAAGCGCCGCGCCAAGGGCGCCGACTGGATCGTCGCCAACGATGTCGCGCCCGCGACCGGCGTCATGGGCAAGGACGAGACGCGCATCCACCTCATCACGATCGAAGGCGTCGAGGACTGGCCGGCCATGACCAAGGACGAGACGGCACGGCGGCTGATCGAGCGCGCCGCTACGGTGCTCCCCGGGCTTCGGTCCGCAGCAGAATGACGGAGAGCCCGCGCGTCGTGCTGCGTCTGCTACGGCTCCCTCATGGCGAGGGCCTACCGCTTCCCACCTATCACTCCAAGCACGCCGCCGGCCTCGACCTTGTCGCCGCCGTCCCTGAGGACGGGCCCGTCACTTTGGACCCGAGCGACCGCCTATTGGTGCCGACCGGCCTCGTGTTCGAGCTGCCGCGCGGCTATGAAGCGCAAATCCGCCCGCGCTCGGGCCTCGCGCTCAAGCACGGGGTCACGGTGCTGAACAGCCCCGGCACCGTCGACGCCGACTATCGCGGCGAGGTCAAGGTGTTGCTCATCAATCTTGGCAGCGAGCGCTTTCTGATCCAACGCGGCGACCGCATCGCCCAAGCCGTGATTTCGCCGGTCACCCACGCGGAGGTCGTCGAGATCGACGCGGTCGAGCACACCAGCCGGGGCGCAGGGGGCTTCGGCTCCACCGGCTGACAAAGCAACACGTCATGCCCGCCTTTTGTCATCGCCCGGCTTGACCGGGCGATCCAGTAACCACCGACCAGGTAACCGCGCGAGACCGGTGAATACTGGATGCCCGCCTTCGCGGGCATGACAACGCCGGGAGGTACGGGTGGCAGCTCCTGCGCGAATGGCATAAGTACTGTGTCATGCTCAGCCCGAACGAGATCGAGCGCTACAAGCGCCAGCTGGTGCTGAAGGAGATCGGCGGCGAAGGCCAGCAGCGCCTGAAAGAGGCGAAGGTGCTTATTGTCGGCGCTGGCGGCCTCGGCTCGCCGCTCAGCATCTATCTTGCCGCTGCCGGCATCGGCACCATCGGCATCATCGACGACGATCGCGTCAGCCTCGACAATCTCCAGCGCCAGATCGTCCATGACACGGGAAGTATCGGCACCCTGAAGACGCGAAGCGCGGCGAAGGCGCTCGAGCGCCTCAACCCGCATGTCGAGACGCGGCTCTATTCGACCCGGCTTCAGGCCGAGAACGCGCTTGCCATCATCGCGAACTACGACATTGTCGCCGACGGCTCGGACAATTTCGCCACCCGCTATCTTGTCAACGACACCTGCTATTTCGCGCAGCGCCCGCTCGTCTCCGCGGCGGTCGGCCCCTTCGACGGCAGCCTGACCACCATCCGCGCCTTCGAGCGTGACGGCGAGGGCAAGCCGCGTCCGAACTATCGTTGCCTGTTCTCGGAGGCGCCGCCTGAGGGCATCGTGGCGCCTTGTTCGGAGGCTGGCATCCTTGGCGCCGTCGCCGGGGTGATGGGCACCTTGCAGGCGGTCGAGGTGGTCAAGGAGCTGCTCAAGCTAGGCGACAGCCTGGTCGGCAGGCTCCTGCTCTATGACGCGCTCCAGACGCGGTTCGCCGTGCTCGACTACGCCTGGGATCCCGAGAATCCCCTCAACGGCGAAAGCCCGCGCTACCGCGACCTCTCCCATCACCGGGTCACGATGGCCCCCGCCGGCGAGTGACCATGGCGACGGAAACCATGACCACGCGCTGCTGTATCGCCGGCGGCGGACCCGCCGGCATGATGCTCGGATTTCTCTTGGGCCGCGCCGGAATCGAGGTCGTGGTGCTGGAGAAGCACGAAAATTTCTTCCGCGACTTCCGCGGCGACACCATCCATCCCTCGACGCTCCAGGTCATGTACGAGCTTGGCCTGCTCGACGAATTTCTCAAACTGCCCCACCAGAAAGTCGAGAAGCTTTCCGCCGTGGTCGGCAGCGAGCCCATCACGCTTGCCGATTTCACTCATCTCCCGACTCATTGCCGCTTCA
>CAZBRE010000268.1:0-3682 GCA_964494065.1 uncultured Alphaproteobacteria bacterium | reverse complement strand
CGTAGCCCTGCCGGGCGAACTCGACGACGCGCTGGACGTAGTTCTCCGGGATCATCGCCTGGCGGGCGCCGCGGATCGCGCGCTTGAGCTCGGGATTCTGTTTCGGATCGAAGGCCTCGTCGCCGCTCATCTTGTGGCAAGCGCCAATGACCTCGTTCAAATGCTTACTCGCGAGCTTGGAGCCGGCGACAAGGGCGGCGACCTTCTGCTCCTCGACGACCTTCCAATCGACGTAGTCCTCGATATCCGGGTGATCGATGTCGACCACGACCATCTTGGCCGCTCGGCGGGTCGTGCCGCCGGACTTGATCGCGCCCGCTGCCCGGTCGCCGATCTTGAGGAAGCTCATCAGGCCGGAGGACTTGCCGCCGCCGGACAGAGCTTCTTTTTCGCCCCGCAGGCGCGAGAAATTGGTGCCCGTGCCCGAGCCATACTTGAAGAGGCGCGCCTCGCGGACCCACAGATCCATGATGCCGCCCTCGTTGACCAGGTCGTCGGCGACGGACTGGATGAAGCAGGCGTGCGGCTGGGGGTGCTCGTAGGACGACTTGGAGCGGACCATCTTGCCGCTCTCGAAGTCGACGTAGAAATGGCCCTGGCTCGGCCCGTCGATACCGTAGGCCCAGTGAAGGCCCGTATTGAACCACTGCGGCGAATTGGGCGCGGCCATCTGCTTGGCCAGCATGTAGCGCATCTCGTCGTAGTAGGCGCGCGCATCGGCTTCCTGATCGAAGTAGCCGCCTTTCCAACCCCAATAGGTCCATGTGCCAGCGAGGCGGTCGAAGACCTGGGTTGCTTTGGATTCGCTGCCCGTCTTCGCGCCCTTCTTGGTCGCGCGGCGCCACAGCCACTCCGGAACGTTCTTTTCCGCGATAGGCTCCAGGTCGTCGTCGGCGGCAACGCCGGCCTTGCGGAAATACTTCTGCGCCAGCACGTCCGCCGCGACCTGCGACCACGCAGTCGGAACCTCGATGTCATCCTTCTTGAACACGATCGAGCCGTCCGGATTGCGGATCTCGCTCGACGTCGAGCGGAACTCAATGTCCGCGTATGGTGATCGGCCCTCCGTCGTGTAGTGACGCTTGATGCGCATTCGCCCCTCTCTTGATCCCCAGCTGCCGTTCACCGCCGATTTCGGCTAAGCCCAGCTTTTTAATCCAACCCAACATGTTGTTGGGGGAAGAGAGAGAAACACAATCTGTAGACCCGATCAACACATTTCGGCCACATTTCGTCGCAGAAATGCGGCCAACCCCAAGATACAGCGGCAGTATCAATATATAGCGGGGTCGAAGACATGGCTCCAACCTTTTGGAATCGCTATATCTATGGAGCATTGAGTGGCCGCTGACCATGCATTGCACGACCTACGCCGGCGTTCGCGATTTTTTTAAGGGATCGAGGCGGTTGGCACCGCATTACAGGGGTGAGGCCCGGTCGTCGCCACACTCTATCTGGTGTGAGATCTGATTTAAGCCGTATCTAAGATCATGGGTCGTTACTGACGGCGCTCTGGGCCCGCCGCGCCCTCAGACCGAAATACGCGTTGGCGAAAATCGCCGCGACGACGATCGCAGCGCCCAGCAATTGGACCGTTGTTAGCTGCTCATCGAGGATGATGCCAGCCAGGGTGATCGTGAATATCGGCTCGACATTCATCACCATGGCCACTCTGGGCGGGCCCAGGCGATGGATCGCCGAATAAAGCGCGATCGATGCCACCAGATAAGCAAGGACCGTTCCGGTGAGCGGCCACCATCCGGCGGGATCGCGCGGTAGCACGACCTCGCCGCGGGCAGCGTTGGCGACGACGTAGACGATCAACATCGCGATCGCCATGACGAAGGTCAGAACGATCGGGTTCATCGATCGCATGACGAACCCCGAGCCGACGATATTCGCGGCCACGGCCAGTGCCGCGATCACGCCTAACACGATACCCCTCCAATCGAGGCCTTCGGGCGCCACGCCAAGCGCGATCGCAACGCCGATGAAGGCCCCGCAGAGCGCGACCAGATTGACCGCGGTTATCCGGTGGATTCCCGTGAAATGGGAGAACGTCGCGACCATCATCGGGAAGAGATAGAAGATGAGGATCAGGAGGCTCGCCGGGATGAAATAGAGCGCGCTCAGCATCGCCGCCGCCTGGCAGGCCAGCAAAACACCCAGGAACAACCCCTGCCATAGCGCCTTGCCCTTCGGCCACGGGTTCAGGCCGCGGAGCCGGAGGATGACATAGAGGGCGATCGAGGTGGTCAAGCTGCGGAACAGCAGGATCGTCATCGGTCCCGGACCGTAGTCATAGGTCGCGCGCGACAGGGTGGTGTGGAACGAGTAGCCCAGCGCCGCCATCACGACCAGGGCGGCCGCAAGCGGGATGCCGATGCCGGCTCGGTCCTCCGATCCGTTGGTGCTCAAGGTGCCGACCGATCGCGTCCGTTCGGCCCATAGGCGGCACCGTTGATCGGCCAGGCTGGACGGCCACGCCATGTGGTGCCATAGTCCGGCCGCCCCGGTTCGAGCCATTCGGTGGAACCGGCCAGTGTCGCCGTCGCGGGATAAAGCATGAGCATCGGCACCGCTCTCTTCACATTGTTCAAAGGCAAATTCGTCGGTCAGGACGAGTACGGCAACAGGTATTTCGTCGAGCGCCAGCCACGTAAAGGCATGCGCCAGCGCCGATGGGTTCGCTATCGCGGGATCGAGGAAGCCTCCAAGGTGCCGCCCGAATGGCATGCCTGGCTGCACTACGCAAGCGATACCCCGCTCGATGCCAGCCGGCGCGCCTGGCAGAAGCGGCACAAGCCCAACGTGACCGGCACGGCTAACGCCTACCGGCCGGCGGGCAGCGAATATCGCGGCGGAAAACGCGCGCGCGCGACCGGCGACTACGAGCCCTGGCAGCCGTCATAGTCGCGGAACCGGCCGAAACCGCGACCCGGATGGGCGTATGAAGCGACGATCGCAATCCAAGCTCGAACTGGCCGTCGGCGCATTGGTTTCTTTGTCGGCCGCGGTTTTCCTCGTGTTCGCTTTCACCGGCGGCGGTTTGTTCAATGGCGCGGGATATTCCGTCGTCGCCAAGTTCCGCCAGATCGACGGGATCAGTGTTGGCAGCGCGGTCCATTTGGCCGGCATTAAGATCGGCGAGGTCTCTAAGTTGGGTTTCGATGCGGAGCGCAATCAGGCCGTGGTCACGATGCGGCTGCGCTCGGATGTCCAATTGCCCGAAGACACCGCGGCGCAAATCGTCACCGATGGCCTGCTGGGGCCCAAATTCGTCAAGCTCGAGCCGGGCGGCGCGGATGAGATCATCCCACCGGGCGGACGCCTCCAATATGTACAGGACGGCCTGATTATCGAACGTATCCTGCAAAAGCTGATCGAGAACGCCGAGACCAATCGCCGCGAGCGTCTAGAGAGCACGAAGCCTTGCGACTGCAACGTACGCCCGGGCGGTGCCAATTAGGCGACGAGATAGGACGATTTAGATTGATGAGAGATTTCTGGGAGGCCGCCTAGTGGGACGCAATCTGGTCGAAACGGTGATGGGCGCCGTCGTGCTGCTGATCGCCGGCTTCTTTCTGATCTTCGCCTACAACTCCAGCAACCTGCGGCCGATCTCGGGTTACGAGGTCAAGGCGCGGTTCAATTCGGTCGAAGGCTTGCAGGAAGGCGGCGA
>CAZBRE010000267.1:0-3699 GCA_964494065.1 uncultured Alphaproteobacteria bacterium | reverse complement strand
ATGACGTAGGCGCCGTCGACGCGGTTCTGGGTGAAGTAGACGCGCCCCGTGTCGTTGAGCGCCTCGAAGAGCCGCTCGTTCAGCGCATCGAGCGCTTCGCCTTCCTCCATGTCGTCGGGGCGGTAGCGGAAGGAGAAGAGCGCCAGGCTCGCCGGGGTGACGAGCTCGAAATCGGGCTCGGCGTCGATGCGCTGGGCGATCTCTTGGGCGAGCGCGATGTGCTCCCGGATGAGCGTGCGCAAGCCCTCGGCGCCGTAGCTGCGCAGCACGAACCAGAGTTTCAGCGCGCGGAAGCGGCGGCCGAGCGGCACACCCCAGTCGCGGTAGTTGTTGACCCGGCTGCCCTCGCGCGTCTTCAGGAACTCGGGCAGGATCTCGAAGCTGCGGATCAGATATTCGGGCTCGCGGATGAAGAAGACCGAGCAGTCGAAATTGGTGAAGAGCCATTTGTGCGGGTTGAAGACGAAGCTGTCGACGAGCTCGATGCCGTCGATCATGGCGCGGGTCTCGGGCAGGATGAGCGCGCTGCCGGCCCAGGCGGCGTCGACATGGAACCAAAGCCCTTCGGCCTTGCAGATCTCTCCGATCTCCCGGAGCGGGTCCATCGCGCCGGTGCCGGTGCTGCCGAGCGTGGCGACGACGCAGAACGGTCGCAAACCCGCCTGCCGGTCGGCCTGGATCATCTGGGCGAGCAGCTCGGGGTTCATGCTGCGCGCGGGCGTGAGCGGCACCTTGCGCACATAGTCGCGACCGATGCCGGCGATCTTGGCGCCCTTTTCCGTGGCGCTGTGGGTTTCAGACGAGCAGTAGAGCGTCATCGGCGGGCCGCCGCTCAGACCTTTTTGATTGACCGCGAAGTCGGTCGCCCATTCGCGTGCGGTGATGATGGCCGCAAGGATGCCGGTCGACGCCGTGTCCTGGATGCAGCCGGTCAAGCTCTCGGGCAGGCCGAGCAGATCGCGCAGCCATTCCATCACCCGGTCTTCGAGCTCGGTCGCGGCGGGCGAGGTCTGCCAGCTCATGCATTGCGCGCCCAAGCTCGCGGTCAGCATCTCGGCGAGCAGCGAGGGCGGGCTGCCATTGGCGGGGAAATAGGCGAAGAACGAAGGATGCTGCCAGTGGGTCATGCCCGGCAGGATGACGTCCTCGAAATCCTTGAAGATTGCCTCGATCGGCTCGCTCGTCTCCGGCGCGGTCGTGGGGAGCTGGGCCGCGACCTCGCCGGGCTCGACCTGGGCGCGGACGGGCATATCCTCGACGCGGGCGTAATAGTCCGCCATCCAGTCGACGAAGTCGTGCGCGTGGCGGCGAAACTCCTCGGCCGAAAGGCCGGGGCGCTCGGTTGCGCTCTTGTCCCCAGGCTTGTCTTTCGGCGCGCGGTCGTCCGGCACGTTCCGGTCCTCAATCCACTGTGATGACGAAGCGGTAGGGCGAGTCCGCGCCGCCGGCGACGACCTCGTTCTCGCCGGGCTCGAGCAGCGCGACGTCGAGCGGGAAGTCGCGGCCGATCGAGCGGCCATTGACCGCGGTGCCGAGCTGGCTGGAGAGGTCGCGCACGACAGGCTTGCCGTATTCCTCGATGAGGATGAAATGCGCGCGCGAGAGGCGTTGCGGCGGCGGATCGTCGAGCGCGAGGTCGAGCGGCACCCCGGGCCCGGTCTCGCCCTGCGCCGGCCAGCGGCCGACGATGAATGGAAGCTCCTCGACCCGCTTGGCCTCCGTGCCGATCTGCGCTTCGGTGACGGCGCTGCCGGCGGCGATTGCGATGGTCGGTTTCTCGGCTGCGTCCTCGGTTGGTTGGGGCTGGCCGAGCGCCGTTGCGGCAAGCTCGCGGTCGCCGCGCACGGCGCCGATGAGGCGGTCGGAGACGTCGCGCAGGCGCGCGCTCAAGCGGCGGATCAGCATGCCGGCGGTCTGCGGGTCGTTGCTGACGCGGTCGAAGAAGGTGTCGGCCGGCAGCACCTCGACTTGGAGGTCGGTGGCGGCGCGCGCGCCGGCGCTGCGCGGCTGGCCCTCGATCACGCCCATCTCGCCCAGATATTCGCCCGCCTTCACGGTGCCGAGCAGGATCGTCTCGTCGCCCAGGGAGCGCACGATGTCGACTTCGCCCTCGACGACGCGCATCACGTTGCCGCTCGGATCGCCCTCGGCGAACAGCAGCTCGCCCGCCCTGTAGTCCTTCAGCATGATCGCCCCCCGGCCAAATGCATCGTCGCGACTATTCCATAGGCCAAGGGTGTTGGCCAGGGAAGCTCTGCGGGCCGGCCGATTGCTTCACGACCCTATTACTCTCTCGACATTACCCCTTCGACCCGGTGCTGGATCGTCGTGCCAATTTTGCCGCCAGATTGCCGGCCACGCCGGGCCGGCTCCAGGGACACACCACCATGCACAAGGCGCACCCAAGGCGCTCTCCGAAATACGGGATGCATTTGTCGAAATCGACATACCATTTGCGCTCGCCGCGAACGGTCTGCTTGGTCTTCATGATGGCATCGGGCGGGCAGGCATCGGTGCAGACATTGCAGTTCGTGCAAAATGCGTCCGCGCCGAAAATGTCCGGTGTGTTCACGACCAGCGGCAGGTTCGTGGTAACGGCGGCCAGTCTGAAATTCGAGCCGAGATGTCTGTTGATGATGGAGCCGTGCTTGCCGAGTTCCCCGAAGCCGGCCGACAAAGCAGCGGGAATCAGGGCAAGGGCGTCGGCGTCCGGGCCGTAGTGCGGCGTCGCATCGTGGCCATGATCCCGTATGAAGTTCGCGAGCTTTTTCGCAGCGCGAGCACCTCGGTTGTATTGGCGGCGGACTTCGGTGTTGGAGAAATGATTGCCCGGCCCCGGCGGGGCGTGCTTCATCATCTCGTAGTCCTGCGCCAGGCCGAGCACGATGACCCGCGATTCCGCCACCGCGTAACCGTCATACACCCAGAGCGGGTCCATATCGGTGACGCCGAAAAGGTCCGCTTCGTTCGACAGCGCGAAGTCGTTCACGACGGCCGTCCAGCTCTCGGCCGTCTCCTGCCGCCGCGCCGGGGAAACCTCGATCAGCTCCGGTCCCCGGTCACCCACATCGCCCCAATCGCGCCCGCCGTCGCGGGAGCTGACGAATTTGTCCATGACGAAGTTGCGCAGATCCCCATGTGTCTGGCGTTCGGGAGGATGCCAGAAAAAGCAGGATGGCCGTCGCCTCCGGGTCTCGCCGAGACCATTGACCGTGTTGCCGGATATGTCTGGAAACCGGGCTAGAAGCTCAGGATCCGGTTCGAAATCGGGATCAATTCTGCGCATCGAATTCTCCGCCATGCCCGGCGATCATATTACAGGTGAAACCGCCACATATGCGCCGGCCCCTCTTGAATTGGCCCCCTAGAGCCAGTCGCGCAGCATGGCGACCAGCGGCTCGTCGGCGGGGGGCATGGGGTGGTCGGCGAGGGCTTCGGGCCGCACCCATTTCAGGCTCTGGCCCTCGAGCGGCCGGGCGATGCCCTCCCAGACGCGGCAGAGGTAAAGCGGCATCAGGAGGTGGAAGTCCTCATAAGCGTGGCTGGCGAAGGTGAAAGGGCCGAGGCAGCTCGCCGCCACGTCGATGCCGAGCTCTTCCTTGAGCTCGCGGATGAGGCAGGCTTCCGGGGTCTCGCCGTCGTCGACCTTGCCGCCGGGGAACTCCCACAATCCCGCCATCGGCTTGCCCTGCGGCCGCT
>CAZBRE010000266.1:0-3702 GCA_964494065.1 uncultured Alphaproteobacteria bacterium | reverse complement strand
GCTTCGCCCGATTGCGCGCCCGGGCTCTCGTCCATCTCGAATGGCGTGTCGTCGCTCATCGCATGATCGCTCCCGTGCCGGTGACCGTCGCGATTATGTCGATAACGAATTGAACGATAGGCATGACAATCGATCGAAAGGGCGTGAAGCTCATGCCGAACTGCGCCGCGGCGAGGGGTGCGATGAACAATACCACGATCAGAATCGGAATGCCCAAAGGCTCCAGCCGCGCGAGTTGGCGCGCAGCGCCCTCGGGCAGCAGCCCCACCGCGACCCGGCCGCCGTCGAGCGGCGGGATCGGCAGCATATTGAAGACCGCCAGCAGGACGTTGATGAAGATCGACCCTCTGAGACCCACGGACAGAATAGTGTTGATGTCGCCGCTCAGCAGATTGACGACGTGGAGCAAGGCGCCCGAAATAATCGCCAGCACGAGATTGATGCCCGGCCCGGCGGCCGCCACCAGCACCATGTCGCGGCGCGGCCTGTTGAGGCGGGAGAAATCGACGGGAACCGGCTTTGCGTATCCGAAAAGAAACGGAGCCTTGCTGAGCCACAGGATCGCCGGCAGCAGGATGGTCCCGAAGGCGTCGACGTGCTTCAGCGGATTGAACGTCACCCGGCCCATCCGGTAAGCGGTGTCGTCGCCGAGGCGCCAGGCGACGAAGCCGTGGGCGGCCTCGTGAAACGTGATCGCGATGATGATCGGAACCGCCATCACCAGGATCGTTGTTATGTAGGGCAGCGTGTCCAACGATGGGTCCCGATCTAGGCCGCGTTCAACAATGCGCGAAGCTGCGCCGTTAGTACGGCAACGTCAACGTGTTCGGCAGAGGAGTGCCGTGTGGAGATTTGTGCGCGGGCCCGCGCGATCCTCGCGATCGCTTCCGTGCTCAACGGCGATGCGGATTCGGCGACGGCGCGCATCTCGTCCATCTCGCCGTTGCAGTGAAGCGCTATGTCGCAGCCCGCGGCCAGCGCCGCCGCCGCGCGTTCTCCGAGCGATCCGCTGAGCGCCTCCATGCTGAGGTCGTCGGAAACGAGCACGCCGTCGAAGCCGATCTCGTCCCGGATGACGTCCATAATGGCAGTCTTGGAGGTCGTCGCCGGATTGTCGGGATCGATCGCCTCGTAAACGACGTGCGCCGTCATCGCCCAAGGCGCATCGGCGAGCGCGGCAAAAGGCGCGAAGTCGATCTCCCGCAGTTGATCGAGCCCGGCCTCGACCACCGGAAGATCGTGATGGCTGTCGACCTTGGCACGGCCGTGACCCGGTATGTGCTTGATCACCGGAATGACGCCGGCGCTCAGGAAGCCCTCGATCGCGGCACGTCCGAGCCGCGCAACAAGCGCGGGTGCATCGCCGAAGGCGCGGTCGCCGACTATCTCGTGACTGTCCGGTGCGGGAATGTCGAGCACCGGGGCGCAATCGACATCGATGCCCAACGCTGCAAGCTCTGCGCCGATCAGTCGGGCGTTGAGGCGTGTGGCCTCCACCGCAGCCTGGTCATTTCGCGCGGCCAACGCGCCAAACACCGCGGCTGGCGGTGCTTCGCGCCAATGGGGCGGACGCAGCCGCGCGACCCGGCCGCCTTCCTGATCGATCAGCACAGGCGCATCGGGGCGTCCGATAATGGCCCGGAGGTCGGTCACCAGCGCGCGGATCTGATCGGGGGTATCGCAGTTGCGCGCGAAGAGGATGAAGCCGAAGGGATCGGCGTCGGCAAAGAAGCGGCGCTCTTCGTCGCTGACCGCGAGACCTGCGAGGCCGAATATCACTGCTTTGGAAATCGGCCGGTCATCCCCTGACAAAAAAGCAACTCACCTTGCGCTTGCCCAGCTTGGCGCACAGATCCTTGGCGGCCTTGACGTCCTTCAACGGCCCGATCTGCAGACGGTAGAGCGGCTTGCGCCCATTCGTGCGGTCGACCTTTTCGACATACCAATCGAACTTGCCGATCAGATCCTTGTGTCTGCCGACCAGGCGCTCCCAGCGGCGCGCGGCCATTTGCGGCGTCGGATAGGCCGCGATCTGGACACGGAAGGCGGCATTTGCGAGCGCCGGGCTGGGACCGGAATGTGTTTTCGACTTGACCGCGACCTGGCGCCCGGCGACGCCGCGCTTGTTGCCCTTGCCGACGCGCACATGCGCCGGTCCGCCCTTGATCTTGGGAACCGCCGCAGCGGGCGCCTTCGCCTTGCTCTTTGACGCCGCGTCTTGCTTGGCTTTCGGCGTGAGCGAGACCGGTGCGGGGCGCGGGATCAACCGCTCGACGTTATGCGCCAGCTTCCGCTTTCGCTCAGGCGCGATGCGCTCATAGATGCGCTTGTCCTTGTCGGGAACGCGAACGCCGCCGGGCTCGGCCGGCCGGGTTTTCAATGGCCCGTCGGCGGCCTTGACCAGCGGGACGATACGCTTGCCGCCGCGGCCGGCGCCTTCGGCGTAGCTGTACCAGACGAGCCCAGCCAAACCGCCGAATGCCAGGAGGACCGAGAGCGTCTTCAGCCCGGCATAAAGCCAGGGCGACCATGTGTTGAGTGCGGGACGCGGTGTGACCGCCGCGTAAGCCATCAGCGCATTTCCTCCACCGGTGTCACACCGAATATGGTCAGCCCCGACGCAATCACAATCTGGATTCCACGAATGAGCGCGAGGCGCGCCAGCGTGCGCTCCGGCTCACTGGCCTCGATGAAGCGCAACGCCGGCTCGTCGCGGCCGCGTGTCCATATTGTGTGGAAGGCGCTCGCCAAGTCATACATGTAGTATGCAATTCGATGGGGCTCATGTGCAAGCGCCGCGCCCTCGACGACCGCCGGCCAGTTCGCCAACCGTTTGATCAGATCGAATTCCGCATCATCGCTCAGCAGGTCGAAAGAGGCTTTCTGCAGAGCAGCCTCGCCGATATCGAGATCCGGCATCGCTTCTGCGACGTTCCGGAAGACCGAGCAGACCCGGGCGTGCGCGTATTGCACGTAAAAGACCGGGTTGTCCTTGGATTGCTCGGTGACTTTGGCGAAATCGAAATCGAGCTGCGCATCGTTCTTGCGCGTGAGCATGATGAAGCGGATGACGTCCTTGCCGACCTTGTCGATCACGTCGCGCAGCGTGACGAAGGTCCCGGCGCGCTTCGACATGCGGACCGGCTGGCCACGCTCGGTCAAGTTGACCATCTGGCACAGCTTGACGTCGAGCGCGCCCTTGCCCTGGCTGATCGCCTCCACGGCCGCCTTCATGCGCTTGACGTAGCCACCATGATCGGCGCCCCAGACATCGATCATGTTAGCGAAGCCGCGCTCGAACTTGTCGCGGTGATAGGCGATGTCGGTGGCGAAATAGGTCCAGCTGTCGTCGGACTTCTTGAGCGGGCGGTCGACCTCGTCGCCGAACTGGGTGGCGCGAAAAAGCGTTTGCGGCCGCGGCTCCCAATCGTCGGGCGTCTTGCCCTTGGGTGGCTCGAGCGTGCCGACGTAAACCAGATCGCGCGAGGCGAGATCGTCGAGTGCCGCGTCGACCGCGCCGGCGTCGACCAGCTTGCGTTCCGAGGTGAAAACGTCGTGCTCGATCCCGACGGCTTTGAGGTCGTCGCGGATCATGTCCATCATCGCGTCGATCGAGAAGGCGCGGATCGGCTCCAGCCAGTCTTCCTCCGGCGCCTGCAGCCATTTCTCGCCATCGCGCTCGGCGAGCGCCTTGCCGGCGGG
>CAZBRE010000265.1:0-3745 GCA_964494065.1 uncultured Alphaproteobacteria bacterium | reverse complement strand
AGCCCGAAGGGCGGCGTGGTGAAGCTGATCTCCATCGCCAGCAGCATGATCACGCCGAACCAGATCTGCGTGACCTCGAGCGGCAGGCCGAACTGAAGCTTGGCGATCACGGGGAAGAAGATCGGCACGGTGAGCAGCATCATCGCGAGCTGGTCCATGAACATGCCGAGCAGCAGCAGGATGCCGATCATCATCAGCAGCATGACGTAGCCCGAGACGTCGAAGCTGGTCACCCATTCGATCAGCTTGACGCTGGCGCCCGAGGCCGCGAGCACGTTGGAGAAGAGCGAGGAGCCGAGCAGGATCACCAGCGCGATCACGGTGACCCGCCCCGCGCCCCACATCGACTTCCACATCGCCTTGCTGAAGGCGGGCAGAAAACGCCGAAGCTGTTCCCTGGCTTCGTCGCGGCGGGCCGCCGCCTCGATGTCCCTGCCGCCGCTTACGAGCAGCCGCACGAGCGGCGCAAAGAAAAGATAGATGATCGCCAGCAGGATCACGCCGACCGAGCCGTAGGCCGCGGCCTCCGACGGGGTGGCGATGCCGCCCATGATGAGCGCGATGACCATGCCGATAATCGAAATCATCGGCAGGACGTCGCGGGCGAACAGCTTAGCGCGCATCATGTACGGCACGTACTCGACGTCGTAGGCGGGCGCCGCGTCGGGATCGATGGTCGCGCGCACGAAGATGAGCACTGCGTACATGAGCGCCAGGATGATGCCGGGCACGATGCCGGCGATCAGCAGCTTGCCGATGTCGATCTCGGCGATGGTGCCCAGCAGCACGGCGAGCGCGGAGGGCGGGATCAGCATGGCGAGCCCGCCGGTGCCCAGGATCGGGCCGATCGACATGCTCTTCTTGTAGCCGCGCTTGGTCATCTCCGGGACCATCAGCGTGCCGAGCAGCGCCGTCGAGCCCATCGACGAGCCCGAGAGCGTCGCGAGCGCCGTGCCGCCGGCGACCGTCACATAGGAGAGCCGCGCCGGCACGCGGCCCATCAGCATCTCCACCGCGTTGAACATCCGGTTGGCCAGGCCGGTGTGGAAGAACAGCTCACCCATCAGAAGGAACATGGGTATGGGCACGATCGCGAAGATCGCGATGTTGGAAAACGCATTGTCGGCGAGCTGGAAGACGCTCGCTTCGAGGTTGGCATCGAAGCTGCCGAAGCGCCCATAGATCAGATAGGCGGTGAAGGTGCAGACGATCACGAAGGCGATGCCCACCGGCACGCCGATGAACATCAGGACCAGGATCGATCCCAGGAGCAGCAGGAGGATCCAGTACCACTCCATCTAACGCTCGCCCGCCAGGTCGCGCTTCTGTTCCTCGAGCTCGATGCGGTCGCTCGCCACGCCGGCGATGCCGACATGCATCGGCTCCTCGGTGAAGGCGAAGCGCAGAAACTCCACACCCATCAGGAAGAAGCCGATCGGGAAGGGGATCGTGCTGATCCAGAGGGGGATGTTGAACTGGGCGCGCAGCTCGTCGAACGACATCGTGTCGCCCCAGCGCTCGGTGAAGAGCCCCCAGGTGTACCAGGTCCAGATGAAGCAGATGATCGCAGCCGCCGTGACGATGCCGCGCGAGAGGATCTTGCGGGCGCGCTCGGGGATCGCGGCTGTCAGAAGCTCGATATAGATATGCGCACGCTGACGCACCAGCCAGGGCGAGCCCAGGAAGAGGATGTAGACGAAGCCGTATTCGATGGCGATGTTGGCGAAGGGCGTATAGTGCCAGCCGGCGGCGCGGAAAACCGTCACATAGACGATCAACAGCATGATCGCGCCGACATAAATCGCCGCGATGGCCATCAACAGCCAAAGCAGACGCCCCCACAGCCGATCAACGGCCTTCAGGACTGTCATTGCCCCCCTGCGGTCCCCTGTCTTTGGCGCCCCGCACGCCTAATGACGCCCCCGATAACGCTTATGGCGCCGAAAAGTCGATCCCGGGGCCAGCTGCGAGATGGCCCCGGGATCATCGATGAGCCGACCTTTGTGGCTACTCGCGCCAGGTCGCGCGCAGCTTGGCGGCGTTGCCGGCGCCACGCTTGGTCTTTTTCAGGCGGTTGACCATGCGCTGATAGGCGCTGTCGACGGCCAGCTTCACGTAAGCCTTAGGATTGGGCACGGTGTAGAACTTCATGCCTTCGGCGATCAGCGTCTTGCGCTCGGCGGCCGCCAGGGCCAAGAGCTTTTCGCGGGCGGCGGACTCCTGCGCGATGACTTGATCCTGGATCAGCTTCTTCGCGGCCGGGCTCAAGGAGTTCCACTTCTTCAAGTTCATGATCCAGCCGATGTCGGTGTGGAAGAACTCCGGCTCGACGGCGTGGCGCAGAAACTTGTCCCATTTGAGGCCCTTCAGGCCGATGGTCGCCCAGGCCGCGGCGTCGACCACGCCCTTCTCAAGCGCCGGATAGGTGTCCGTGGCGCGGAGCGTGTGGGTGGTGGCCTTCATGGCGCGGAAGAAGGCGCCGTAGATCGGGTTGTCACGCAGCTTCACGCCGCTGAAGTCGATCAGCCCGTCCTTGGTGAACTTCGGCGGGTTCTTCATGTAGATGCGGAAATGTCCGCCCGAGGAGGTCCAGCCGAGATACTTCACGCCGAAGTATTTCTGGTGGATGTCGTCGAGCAGCTTCATGCCGCCATTGGCCCGCACCTTGTCGGGCGACGAGTTCGAGGTCGCCACCGCCTCGGCTTCCGGCAGACCGCGCGCGTAGAAGGCGGCGGGAATGCAGGAGATGTCGACGCGTCCGGCCTTGACCGCCGGCGGCTGCTTGAACATGCCGATCGAGTTGAACGGCAGGACCTTGATCTGCACCACGCCCGCGCCGGCCTTGTTGATCTTGCCGACCAGCTCCTTGCAGAGCTTGGTGTAGATCAGATAGTCGGGAAACGGGTGAACGAGCGTGAGCTCGGTCGCGGCGGCGTTCGCCGGCGCCGAGGCGGTCCCGATTACCGCAGCGGCGCCCGCCGCGGCCAAGAACGCTTTCAATTTGATTTTCACAGTCTGCCTCCTAGCTTGCAGGTCACTCTCTCCAGTCCGATTTTCGTCACGTCCGATTTCTTGAGCGATCGCTTTTCGTTGAGCTGCTGCCTCGATCATCCCACGGTGTCGGCGCTTCGACAACATTTTTGTTGGATATCAAACAATTAATGCCGCCAATTGAAGCGGGGTCGGGGCTCAATCCGGCTCATGCCGCGCGCTCCGCGGTGATCAGCGTCCACGGAAAGCGCCAATCCGAATGCTCCGGATCGAGCGCGCCGGGCGCTTCCTCGAAGGGCGAAACCGCCACGTTGTCGAAGCCCTTGGCCGCCAGGACCGCGTGCAGATCCATCTTGGCGAAGGGTTCCATGAAAGGCTCGTTGTTGCGCCGGCCATGGCCGTAATGGATGAACCGGGTAAAGGGGTCGGGCAGGTAATGGAAATCGAGATGCACCATGCGCCCGCCGGGCTTCAGCACCCGGCGCGCCTCGTCGAAGGCCGCCTCGATCACCTTGGGCGGCATTTCGTGCAGCAGCATGGTCGAGGTGACGACATCGAATGATGCGTCGTCGAACCCCGTCTTGGTCGCGTCGCGCTGGGAGAAGCGGACATTGCGGCTCTGATGGTCGGCCGCGCGCCGCGCCGCGAGCTTGAGGCAGGGGGCTGAAAGGTCGATGCCCACGACCGCGGTCTCGCGGAAGCGCTCATACAAGGGCTCGGTCGACTTGCCGAAGCCGCAGCCCATGTCGAGCAG
>CAZBRE010000264.1:0-3759 GCA_964494065.1 uncultured Alphaproteobacteria bacterium | reverse complement strand
AAGATCATCGCGCGCTCGCGGGCGGTCGCCAAGCGCCTCAGCGACGGCGTCGCCTTCCTGATGAAGAAGAACAAGATCACCGTCGTCGAAGGAGAGGGCGCGCTGAACGGAACAGGTAGGCTGAAAGTCACCAAGGACGGCAAGGCCGTCGCCGATCTGACCGCCAAGCACATCATCCTCGCCACCGGCGCGCGGGCGCGCACGCTGCCGGGGCTCGAACCGGACGGAAAGCTCATCTGGACTTACAAGGAAGCGATGGTGCCGGAAGCTTTTCCGAAATCGCTCCTGGTGATCGGCTCGGGCGCCATCGGCATCGAGTTCGCCAGCTTCTACCGCACCATGGGATGCGAAGTGACTGTGGTCGAGGTGCTCGACCGCGTGCTGCCGGTCGAGGACGCCGAAATCTCCTCCTTCGCCCACAAGGCCTTCGAGAAACAGGGCATGAAGATCCTGACCAGCGCCAAGGTTACGGCGCTCAAGCCGGGCAAGACCAATGTGAAAGCGGCCATCGAGGCCGGCGGGAAGAAATCAGAGGAGACGTTCGAGCGCGTCATCCTCGCCGTCGGCATCACAGGCAATGTCGAGAACATCGGCCTCGAAGGCACCAAGGTGAAGGTCGAGAAGGGCCATATCGTGGTCGACGAGTGGCTGCGCACCGGCGAGCCAGGGGTTTACGCCATCGGCGACGTTGTCGGCCCGCCCTGGCTCGCCCACAAGGCCATGCATGAGGGCGTGATCTGCGTGGAGAAGATCGCCGGGCGGAGCGACGTCCACCCGCTCGACACCTCGCGGATCCCCGGCTGCACCTACTGCACCCCGCAAATCGCCTCGGTCGGCCTCACCGAGGCGAAGGCCAAGGAAGCCGGCAAGAAGGTCAAGGTCGGGCGTTTTCCCTTCATCGGCAACGGCAAGGCGATCGCACTGGGCGAGGACCAGGGGCTCATCAAGACCGTCTTCGATGCCGACACCGGCGAGCTTCTGGGCGCGCATATGGTGGGGGCGGAGGTCACCGAGCTGATCCAGGGCTACACCATCGCCAAGACCCTCGAGACCACCGAGGCCGAGCTCATCCACACCATCTTCCCGCACCCGACACTCTCGGAGATGATGCACGAGAGCGTGCTCGATGCGTATGGGCAGATGCTGCATTTGTGAGTGTGCGGGCCGCGGGTGTGAGGCGGCTTGACGCCCGCCCGTCGCCCCGCCACATCTAGGATATGACCGAGCAGCCCACAGCCCCTGCGCGCCTCCGCCACCCCGAAAAGGCGCACCGGCCGGACAATCCGGTCCAGAAGCGCAAGCCCGAGTGGATCCGCGTCAAGGCGCCGACCTCGCCCGAATACCACAAGACGCGGAAGCTCATGCGCGAGCTTTCGCTCAATACGGTCTGCGAGGAGGCAGCCTGCCCCAATATCGGCGAGTGCTGGGAGAAGAAGCACGCGACGATGATGATCCTGGGCGCGGTTTGCACCCGGGCCTGTGCCTTCTGCAACGTCGCAACCGGGATGCCCGACAAGCTCGACCCGCACGAGCCGGGTCATGTCGGCGAGGCGGTGGCGCAGCTGGAGCTCGAGCACATCGTCATCACCTCGGTCGACCGCGACGATCTTAAGGATGGCGGGGCAGGGCACTTCGCCAAGACGATCGAAGCTATCCGCGCAAGCGCGCCCGGCACCACGGTCGAGATCCTGACCCCCGATTTCCTCAAGAAACCCGGCGCGATCGAGACCGTCGTCGCGGCGCGGCCCGATGTCTTCAACCACAATCTGGAGACCGTGCCGCGGCTTTATCCGACGATCCGGCCGGGATCGCGCTACTTCACCTCGCTACACCTGCTGGCGCGGGTGAAGGAGATCGACCCGACTATGTTCACCAAATCGGGGCTGATGGTGGGCTTGGGCGAAAGCGTGGAGGAGGTGGGCCAGGTGATGGACGATCTGCGCGCCGCCGATGTCGATTTCCTCACCGTCGGACAATATCTCCAGCCGACGCCCAAACACGCGCCGATCGACCGCTTCGTCACGCCCGACGAGTTCAAGGCGCTGACCTCGCGGGCCTTCGGCAAAGGCTTCCTCATGGTCTCGGCCTCGCCGCTCACGCGCTCGTCCTATTTCGCGGGCGACGACTTCGCGCGCCTTCGCCAGGCCCGGCTCGACAAACTCGGCGGGACCAAGACAGCCTAAGCCGATCCGCCGGCACGCTTTTCCAGCGGCGCGACATATCGGCGCAATCGTTTGCGCACCGCCTCTCGGCGACTATCATCATGCCGTTTCATCCAACGGAACGCAGTCATGCCGACCCATCGCGAGACACGGGTATTGCCCTACACGCCGGAGCAGATCTTCGATCTGGTGGCGGATGTCGAGCGCTATCCGGAGTTCCTGCCCTGGTGCGTCGGCGCGCGCGTGTCCAGACGCGAGGAAGCGCTGATCGTCGCCGACCTGATGATCGGCTTCAAGATGATCCGCGAGCGCTACACATCGAAGGTGAAGCTGGATCGGCCGAACCGGATCGACGTCGACTACGGCCATGACGGGCCGTTCCGCCATCTGGAGAACCACTGGCAGTTCAAGCCGGCCGAGAACGGCGGCTGCGAGGTCGACTTCTTTCTCGACTTCGAGTTCCGCTCGCGCATGTTGCAGCGCCTGATCGGCGTCGTCTTCCAGGAAGCGGTGCGGCGCATGGTCGCCGCCTTCGAGAGCCGCGCGAAGACGATCTACGGCACCGCGCCGACCGGTGATCCGAAGCTCGCGCCCAATAGTTAAACTCAGCCCGGCGAGAGATATCCGTAGAGATCAATGACGAGATTGTAGGCGCCGTGCGCCAGGATCGCCGGCCACAGGGATTTCGTGCGCAAAAAGACCCATCCCAGAATAAGGCCGAAGGCGAAAAGCGAGAGCAGGTAGTCCCAGTTCTGGTGATAGGCGGCGAAGGCGAGCGCCGTGAAGACGACCGCCGGGATCACCGGAATCCGGTCCTTCAACCAGCCCAGAAGGACGCCGCGGAAGAAGAATTCCTCGATGAACGGAACGATCGCCGTCGAAACCGTCAGCGAGAGGATCGTCGTGTACCAGGTCGCCTCGTAGCCTTCGGCGAAGACGCGGGGATTGTCGACCAGCGAGCGGCCGAGCACGGTCGAGACGGCGCCATCGACCAGACCGACCACGGTATACGCGGCAATGCCGGCGATCAGGCCGATCGAAAGCGCTCTTTGTTTCGGGACGACGAGCCCAGCCTTCTTCCACGGTACCGACCGGCGGCGACGGCCGATGACGTAGAACGTGCCGATGAACGCGCCGCCATAAACGACGGTGAAGGTGATCTCGCCGGCCATGTGCAGACAGGTCTTGCCAATATCGAGCGCCTGCAGCAGAAGCGACACGAGAGACCAGATCGGATCGGCCAAGGCCAGCAAGACGACCGCGACCACGACGATCACGGCCATATCGAGAGCGCTGAGCGCGCCCTTGCGCCGGCGCGGGCGTCGCGGCCGGGCAGGGGCCGCGCGGGCCGGTGCGCTGTTGCCGCCCGAATCCGGGCGGGCCGAAAGCGAACGGCGTTCCGATGGCGCGCCGCTACTCACTTCAAGTTCGCGAACATGATCGTCATGGCAATGCAGTTCTGGGTGGCGTGCACGATCGTCGGCGCCCAGAGCGAGCCCGTGCGCTCATAAATATAGGCGAGCGCCAGTCCGACGACGAACGCCGCGGCGATCACCGGCAGTATCCCGTGGACGAGACCAAAGACCGCCGCGCTCAG
>CAZBRE010000263.1:0-3785 GCA_964494065.1 uncultured Alphaproteobacteria bacterium | reverse complement strand
TCCTTGGCGACGGTGACGCCGTCCTTGGTGATCCGCGGCGCGCCGAAAGCCTTGTCGAGCACGACGTTGCGGCCCTTCGGGCCCAGCGTCACCTTGACCGCATTCGCGAGCGTGTCGACGCCCGCCAGCATCCGCTGACGCGCATCGGTCGAAAATCTTACGTCTTTAGCTGACATGTTTCTTCAATCCTCTCCGTACCTAGGGTGTGCTCAAGCCTGCTTTGGCAGCGCCTAAGCCGCCTTCTTGACTTTGCCGACCTTCTCGATGACGCCGAAGATGTCGGATTCCTTCATGATGATGAGCTCTTCGCCATCGATGGTGACTTCCGTGCCCGACCACTTGCCGAACAGGATGCGGTCGCCCTTCTTGACGTCGAGCGGCACCAGCGCGCCGGTCTCGTCGCGGGCGCCGGGGCCGACAGCGATGACCTCGCCCTCGGTGGGTTTTTCCTGGGCCGTGTCAGGAATGATGATGCCGCCTGCGGTCTTGGCTTCGTCGTCGAGCCGCCGCACGAGCACGCGATCTTGTAGAGGCCTGAATTTCATGACCAATCCCCTGCTGGATGTCTTGAGTGAGTGTCGCCGAATACTTGGTTACGCGAACCGGACGGAGCGTGTTAGCACTCCTGCCCGGTGAGTGCCAGAGATGTAACCGTCTCGCCCTTCGCTTTCAAGAGTTGCGCTGCGAATTTTTTGTTAACGCCGCGCCTGGCAGCAGTCACGGGGTCAGGCTGCTAATCTATTGAAATAATTGGATTTTACTTGCCGTTTACCCTGGATCGGCGACAATGGCCGGGTCGACGAAAACGACCGAAGGGAGCGACGGCGATGGCGCATCTGGCCCCCCAGCTCAACGGCTACCGTTTGACGCTGGCCGAGATCATCTACCGCATGCCGGATCATCCGGGCGTGTTGCAGAGCTTTGTCTGGCAGGATCTCGATCTGGCCCCGCGCTTTCCGGTGCTCCGCAGGTTCCTCGACTTCTGGACCAGCAACCTCGACGGGCCGCTGCACACGGTCCGGATCGCGCAGACCAAGCTGATCAAGCCGACCGAGTTCCGCTTCCACGACCACGAGCTGCGCCTGCACTAGGCCAAGCCTGCCCTAAGCAAAGTAAGAGCTGCGCCGTCCCTAACCCGCTCCAAGCTGAGGCTCGCCCTTGAGCTTGAGCATCAGGTTCCGCACCCCGCGCAGCAGCGGATAAAGAAGCCGCGCCCGCCCCGGCGCGGCGATCATCCAGGCCACCATCCGCCCAAAGATACCCTCAAGCCCGGTCAGCGTCGCGATCGCCTGCATCGCCTCGGGCCCCACATAATCGCGCCCGCCATAGGAAAAGACGTTGCCTTGGTCGAGGTCGATGCCCTTGGCGCGCAGGCGCTCGATCACCGGCCCGCCGTCCCGCGCATTGACGAGCTCGACCGCGCCCACCGCCGCGCGGAGGCGCACCATCGCCGCAAAGCGCGTGCAGAACGGGCAGGCGCCGTCATAGACCAGCACCGCGGTGGCGCTCTCATCATCATTCGAAACGGCCTGCGTCATCGGCGGCGCTCTCCGCGCGGTCCGTTTGCGTGGTTGTCAACCGTATATCGGCTTGGGCATATAGACACGCCAGTCCTCTACCGTGCCGCCTGACCTCATGCCCGCCCGCCGGGCGGCACGCGAACACAGATCAGTAATGGACCGATCCGACGTGTCCCGACCTCCGCAGCTCTCCATGCGACCGATAGACAAACGCACCGTCGGCCGCGTCGCGCGAACCGCCCTGACGATCCTGATGTTCGCCACGCTCCTCGCCGGCCAGGCGATCGGCAGCGCAGCGCCGGCGCGCGCGGCCGAGCTGCCGCCGGGCTTCGACGACTATAGCCCGCCCGCCAAGACCGAGCAGCTGCCGCCCGAAGGCGGCCAGGGCGGGGGCAGCACCGGCGGCACGGCAGGTGGTGGGACGACGGCTGGCGGGACCGGCGGCGGCAGCACGGTGGGCGGCGGCGGTACCGGAGGCGGCGGCAAGCTCACCTTCCAGCACATCCTGGGCAACTGGTGCTCGACGACCTCGAACTACGTGATCGGCCGGCGCCAGCTCGTCGTCATCCTGACCGACGGCGGCAGCCGGTCGACCTACAAGGTCTTCGATTTCAGCTTCTCCGCGACGACCGTCGTGGTGCACTGGATCACCGGCGACAACCGCAGGGTCAACACGACCTTCGGACGCTTCTCCGCCGACGGCAAGCAGATGGTCCAGCTCGCGGTCAACCGGATCTATCGCCGCTGCGCCGTGCCCGGGGCCACGCCGCTCAGCTATCAGCATGTCTTGGGCTCGTGGTGCGACGTCGATTCGAAATACGTCATCACGCGGACCCAGCTGACCGTGGTCTTCAGCGGCGGCCGCCGGATCACCTACAAGATCACCGGCTTCAAGTTTCTGAAGGACGTCGTCGAAATGTACTGGACCGACAACCGCGGCAAGCGCTTGCGCACGCGGTTCGGGCGCTACACCGCCAATCGCCGCGGCATGGTCCAGCTCGGCCCCGACCGCGCCTATCACCGCTGCTAGAGATTGCCGGGGCTTCGCTTGTGGGACTTCGCGGCTTGATCGCCCGGGCATTTGGGCTAGTCTCGGCCACCTCATTCGGATGGTGCCCCAATTCTCCAGCGGGGCGCGTGGGAGATCCTCGGGGACGCTTTGATGCCCGTTAGCGTGGCGATCGTCGGCTCTGGGCCGGCCGGTTTCTATACGGCTGCCGCCTTGCTCAAATCCGGTGCCGACGTGACGATCGATATCATCGAGCGTCTGCCGGCCCCCTACGGCCTGATCCGCTTCGGCGTCGCGCCCGATCACGCCAAGACCAAGAACGTCCAGGCCTCCTATGCCCGCACCGCCGAGGACGAGCGCGTGCGCTATTTCGGCAATGTCGAGGTCGGCCGCGACGTGACCATGGGCGAGCTTCGCGAGACCTACGACGCGGTGGTGCTGGCGACCGGCGCCGCGGTCGACCGGCCGCTCGGCATCCCCGGCGACGACAAGGCCGGGATCGTGGGCGTCGCCGCCTTCGTCGGCTGGTACAACGGCCACCCCGACTTCCGCGATCTCGACCCGCCGCTCGATACGGAAGCGGTCGTCGTGATCGGCGTCGGCAATGTCGCCGTCGATGTCGCCCGCGTGCTGACCAAGACCCCGGCGGAGATGGCGGCCACCGACCTCACCGACTATTCGGCGGCGGCGATCCATGCCGCCCCGATCAAGGAGGTCTACATGGTTGGCCGGCGCGGGCCGGCGCAGGCGAAGTTCTCCAATGTCGAGCTGCGCGAGATGGGCCAGCTCGAAAACTGCGCCCCGGTGATCGATGCCGCCATCATCCCGGACGAGGTGCCGGCCGACGTCTCGCCGCGCGACGCCCGCCTCATCGAACGCAATCTCGGCACTTTGCGCGAGTTCGCCGCGATCGATCCGGGCAGCCGCGAGAAGCGCGTCCACTTCACCTTCTTCGCCAGCCCCGTCGAGGTGCTCGGCGGCGACCGGGTCGAGGCGGTCAAGTTCGAGCGCACCCGCGTCGACGAGGCCGGCCGCGCGGTCGGCATGGGCGAGTTCTTCGAGATCCCCTGCGGGCTCGTCATCCCGGCGATCGGCTACTATTCCGAGCCCATCGACGGCGTGCCCTTCGATACCGCGCGCGGTCGTGCCGAGAGCAAGGAAGGCTACATCGACGACGGCTTCTACTGCGTCGGCTGGATCAAGCGCGGCCCCTCGGGCGTCATCGGCTCGAACAAGCCCGACGGCGACAAGGCGGC
>CAZBRE010000262.1:0-3786 GCA_964494065.1 uncultured Alphaproteobacteria bacterium | reverse complement strand
AGCGCTTGCGCCTCGAAAGGAAACGCTGAGCCCGCCAATTGCAGCCGCTTGATGGCGACGTTCTTGGGCCCGGGTTCAGGCACCGTGGTGAAGTAGAGCGCATGCTCCGCGGCGACATAGACTGGCCCCTCATGGGCGTTGGTCTCGGTCAACACGGGCCGCTGGAAGCTCGGGCCGAGCACCGCGTTGAAGTCGTCACGATAGACGGCGAAGGTCGCGCCGTCGCCCTGATCGGAATGAGCCATCACCCCTCACCTTCGCCCCGGCCATAGTAGGACGCGATGAGCAAAATGGAACCCTGGCCGGTGTCTCTCGTCAGGACGTTGCGGCGTGCGCGATCGCCCGATCAACTTTGTGCCGCAGGCGCGGGCGATGCCGATTTTGAGCGATGCCCAGCGCGCTGTTTGAGCGAATTGTCGGAAAGCACCAGATTGTGAGCGCTGTTGACCATGGCGATATGCGAGAACGCCTGCGGAAAGTTTCCGACCAGGCGTTTGGCGTGCGGATCGTATTCCTCCGACAACAGCCCGACATCGTTGCAGAGCCCGCAGAGCCGTTCGAACAGCTGCTCGGCTTCGTCCATGCGACCGGCCAGCACGAGATTGTCGACGAACCAGAAACTGCAGGCGAGGAAAGCGCCTTCGCCCGGCGGCAGCCCATCCTTGCCGCTCTGCGTGTCGTAGCGCATGACAAAGCCGCCGACCATCAGGCCGCGCTCGATCGCGGCGACTGTCCCTTGCACCCGCGGATCGCTCGCCGGCAGAAAACCCACGAGCGGCATCAACAGCACGCTCGCGTCGAGCGTATCGGAGCCGTAGAACTGGGTGAAGGCGCCGACTTTGGAATTGAATGCGTTTTGGCAGACGTCGTCGTGGATTTGCTGCCGCACCGTCTTCCATTGATCGACCGGACCTTCGAGGCCGAACTCCTCGGTCAGCTTGACGGCGCGGTCGAAAGCGACCCAGGCCATGACCTTTGAGTAGGTGAAGTGTTGGCGCCCACCCCGAACTTCCCAGATGCCATCATCCGGTTGGCGCCAGATCTCGGCGAGGTGATCGAGCATGGCGCGCTGCAGGTCAAAGGAGGCATCGAGCGCGCCTAGTCCGCCCCGGCGCCCTTGATAAAGCGCGTCCATGACCTCGCCGTAGACGTCGAGCTGCAACTGACCGGACGCGGCATTGCCGATGCGCACCGGCGCAGCACCCTCGTAGCCCGGCAGCCAGGACAGCTCCAATTCGGTCAGCCGCCGCTCGCCCTCGATGCCGTACATGATTTGCAATTGCTGCGGACTGCCGGCGACGGCGCGCAGCAACCATTCGCGCCAGTCCCGCGCCGCCTGATAGTAGCCGCCGTTCATCAAGCTCAACAAGGTGAACGTCGCGTCCCTGAGCCAACAGTACCGATAGTCCCAGTTGCGCGGTCCGCCGAGTTGCTCGGGCAGCGAGGTGGTTGGTGCTGCGACGATGCCGCCGGTCGGCCGATAGGCGAGCGCCTTGAGCGTGATCAGAGAGCGGCACACAGCGTCCGACCACTTGCCGGCCTGGCGGCAGCCCGCCGACCAGTTGCGCCAGAACGTCTCGGTGTCGGACAGCGCGGCCATGGGCTCGATCGGCTGGGCGGGTGCGTCGGTATAGGACCGGCCGTAGCTGAGGACGAAAGGCACCGTCTCTCCTTCCGACACCAGGAACTTGCCCACGGTCTTGAGATCGTCCCCGTGCAGTTCGACCGGCGTGCGCAGCACTGCCATGTCAGGCCCCGCGATGGCGCGCAAGGCGCCGTCGTCGAGGCGCGTGACCCAGGGGACCGATGAGCCATAATTGAAACGCAGCACGAGCTCGCACGTCATCGCGACCTGGCCGCGTTGCCCCCTGACGAGGCGGACCACCCGCGACGGCTTATCGTCGTCGCAAAGCGGCATGAAGTCGATCAAGGTGACGGCGCCATCGCCAGTCTCGAACTCGGTCTCAAGGACCAGGGTGTCGTCGCGATAGCGCCGCGTGATTTTCGCCCCCGGGTCGGCTGGCGCAATCTGCCAGCGCCCATGCTCTGGCGTGCCGAGCAAGGCGGCGAAGCAGGCGTCGCTATCGAAGCGCGGCCAGCATAGCCAATCGATCGAGCCGTCGCGGGCCACAAGCGCTGCCGTCTCGCAGTTGCCGATGAGAGCGTAGTCCTCGATTGGGTGCGCCATTGGTGCCGTTTATGGCGCGGCGACGTCGATGACGCCGTTCGCCGCCTCCACCGGACGCAATGTGGAGACATCGCTGGGAAGAGATTTTGATAAACCGCGCTTCATCGGCTCGGCAGTCATCCGTTAACGGTGACACATGTTCGTGCAGTTCGCCGTCGCTGTCAGACAAGTTTAGGCACAGATCGCTTCCGCTGGAACCCCTCGAATGATTCTGCCGGTGATTTCATTAACGGGGCGCGTGCACGGTATTTTAAGCTTGCCATGCGGTCTGACCGCAATAGAACTGGCGTCGTGCGCACAGATTGGTGTGCACAGATTCACGACGCGTGGACCGAAACGCCGGCGAGCTTCGTAGCCGGGCAGCGCGCACGGGCATGCGGGATCCCGGGCTAGAGGCGCCCGGTCGGGGAGAGACCTCTCATGGCAGACAACGCTGCGACAAAGGACTCCCGCGTTGTCATCATCGGAGCCGGGTTTGGCGGACTTTCGGCAGCGAAGGCACTTGCCCGCAGGCCATTCGATGTCACGCTGATCGACCGCTACAATTATCATTTGTTCCAGCCGTTGCTGTACCAGGTCGCGACGGCGGCACTGTCGCCGTCCGATATCGCCTCGCCGATCCGAGCCGAGTTTCACCGCCGGCCCAACGTCAACGTCATGCTCGGCAATGTCTCCGGCATCGATAGCGGCCGGTACGAGGTGATCGCGGAAGGGGAGCGAATTCCGTTCGACTACCTCATCGTCGCAACCGGGGCGCAGCAGAGCTATTTCGGGCACGACAACTGGGCGCCGAACGCCCCCGGCTTGAAGGGCATCGACGACGCGGTCTCTCTGCGGCGCCGAATTTTGCTCGCGTTCGAGAGGGCCGAAATCGAGTCCGATCCAGATGAGCGCCGCCGGCTCTTGAACTTCGCCGTCGTCGGCGGCGGTGCGACCGGCGTCGAGTTGGTCGGGGCCATCGCCGAATTGGCGAAACACGCGCTCGCATCGGAGTTTCGCAGCATCGACCCGCGCTCGGCCAGGATTGTGCTGGTCGAGGCCGGGCCGCGCATTTTGAGCCAGTTCGACGACAAGCTGTCCCAATCCGCGCAACGCGCGCTCGAGCGATTGGGTGCCGAGGTTCGCGTGGGGACCGAGGTGACCGGATGCGACGAGCTCGGAATTTCCATGGGGAGCGACCGGATCGAGAGCCGGACCGTCATCTGGGCGGCGGGCGTCGAAGCTTCGCCTGCAGGAACCTGGCTCGGCGCGGACACCGACCGCGCCGGAAGGATCAAGGTCGGACCGGACCTGTCGCTTCCGGGGAAGCCGCACATCTTCGCCATCGGGGATACCGCAGCGAGCGTCGACGCCGAGGGCCGGCGTCTTCCCGGCGTGGCTCCCGTTGCCAAGCAACAAGGCGCATACGTGGCGCGCGTCATCTCCGCCCGGGCTCGAGGCAAGTCGGTCTCGCCGTTCCGATACAAGGATTACGGCATGCTGGCCACGATCGGACGCGGCTATGCCGTGGCGGACCTCGAAGGCGTCAAGCTCAGCGGCTTTACGGCATGGCTCGTGTGGTGCTTCGCTCACATCTACTTTCTCATCGGATACCGGAA
>CAZBRE010000261.1:2219-3802 GCA_964494065.1 uncultured Alphaproteobacteria bacterium | reverse complement strand
GTGAAGCCGACCAGATAGTCGAGCGCGCGGCGGGCGAAATAGGCGCGGATCAGCTCGTCATTGAGCTCGCGCGGGTGCTGCACCGCGTCGAGCACGGCGTCTTTCGTCACCTCGTGGAAGACGACGCGTTTGACGTCGATGTCCTTCAGCGCGCCCTTTTCGCGCAGCACCTGCTCGACATGCCACGAGATCGCCTCGCCCTCGCGGTCCGGGTCGGTCGCGAGATAGAGGTGATCGGCGCCCTTCAAGGCCTTGGCGATCTCCGAAATGCGCGGTGCGGCGCGGTCGCTGACCTGCCAGCTCATGGCGAAATCCTCGTCCGGGCGCACCGATCCGTCCTTGGCGGGCAGATCGCGCACATGGCCGAAGCTCGCCAGCACGGTGTACCCGCTGCCGAGATACTTGTTGATTGTCTTAGCTTTTGCCGGAGATTCGACGACGACGACGTCCATGAAGACCTTGGAACGTTGAGGGACCTATGCCGGCACCATGACCGCTCATAGTTACTCGACGATTAACGACACCCGTCCGCCCGGGTGGCGCTCGATGCGTCCGGCGAGCTCGAGCTCGAGCAGAACCACCGCAACGAGGGCGGCAGACACTTGGCATTCGCGGATCAGTTCGTCAACCGGTGACGGACTCGGAGACAGCAATTCGATGATGTTTTTTCGTGCGGCGTCGAGTTCGCCGGCCGACTGCAGCTCCGGCGGCGGGCTCCCCGGCGGCGGATCGAAGGACGATCCGCTCGGATCCTCCAACGACCGGATCATCTGGTCTGAGATCACGGCCAGAACGTCTTCGATGCTTTCGGTCAGCGTCGCACCCTGACGGATCAGATTGTTGGCGCCGCGCGCCCGCGGATCGAGCGGCGAGCCGGGAACGGCGAAGACCTCGCGCCCCTGTTCGAGCGCGATCCGCGCCGTGATCAGCGAGCCCGAGCGCGGCGCCGCCTCGACCACCACCACGCCCAGCGAGAGGCCCGAGACGAGCCGGTTGCGGCGGGGAAAGTGCCGGGCGATCGGCTCCATGCCCGGCGGCGATTCGCTCAAGACCACGCCGCGCGCGACGATGTCGTCGTAGAGCGCCTGGTTCTCCGCCGGATAGACCACGTCGATGCCGCCCGCGACCACGGCGGCCGTGCCGCTCTCCAGCGCACCGTTGTGCGCCGCCGTGTCGATGCCGCGCGCCATGCCCGAGACGACGGTCATGCCGGCCGCTCCCAGATCGGCCGCGAGCTGCGAGGCGAGGCGGCGCCCGTTGGACGAGGCATTGCGCGCGCCGACGATCGCCACCAGAGGTCGCTCCAGTAAGTCCCCGTGCCCGAGGCGCATGATGAGCGGCGGCGCGTCCTCGATGGCGCCCAGCGCGCGGGGATAGTCGGGCTCGCCGTGGGCGATCAGTGTGGCGCCGATCTCCTCGATCCGCGCCAGCTCGCGCTCGACGACCTCCTCGGGGCAGATCTTGATCTTGCGCTTGCCGCCGCGCGCCGCCAGCGCGGGCAGGGCCTCCAGCGCCGCGCCGGCCGAGCCGTAGTACTGTACGAGATGAAAGAAGGTGATCGGGCCGACATTCTCGCTGCGGAT
>CAZBRE010000261.1:0-2119 GCA_964494065.1 uncultured Alphaproteobacteria bacterium | reverse complement strand
GGCGCGGTCGGCCGGTTGGTGAAGGGCGCGATCGCATCGCCGGTCACGAAGGTGGCGCCCGCCGCGACCGTCGCGGCGAAGAGCTCGTCGGTGTCGACGCCGAAGAAATGCGCCATCATGTTGCCGGCATTGGCGCCGCGCACGAAACGGACGATCGCATCTTCGATCGCCTCGGGGCTCATGCGGCGAAGCTCGCGCGCGCTCAGATCGCAGCCGATCGATTTCACGCCGACCGGCGCATAGCGCGCCACGTCGGGCTCCAGGAGCGAGATGCGCAGGTTGAGCCCCTTGACCGCCGTGCGATAGCGACCGGCCACCTCGACGATGCGCGAGACCGGCAGGGTCGGCACGACCCCCACCAGTTCGAGCACCAGGTGCTCGCGCACCAACGCGTTCACCGCCGCCAGCGAGTGCAGGATGCGGTGCGAGTTCGAGAGCGAGCGCAGATTGGCCATCGCACCGACAATGGTCTCGTTGCCGTTGACGATCGATTGCTGTGCGTCCTTGATGACGCGGCGGACCAGCAGCAGGTCCATGGCGAGCACGAGCTCTTCGGAGCCGTGCTGCGGATAGGCGGCGTTGCCCGTCACCCATTCGCCCCGCAGCAAACGCCGCCGCGGCAGGCCGGCGAAGATCCCCACCGTCTGGTTGGGGATGTGCAGCATCGGGCGGTAGGTGGTCGAGAGCGGCTCCGATTCGATCGAATCCGCGCCGATGTCGGCCCGGATCTTGCGCGCATCCGCCTCGTTGTCGAGCGCGCTGTCGAGATCGTCGACGGTCGCGCCGTCGGTGTTCGGCAGCAGCTTGTCGATGCTCGCCGTGACCACCTCGGTCGTGAGCACGTCGTCGAATTCGCTGTCCTGCATGAGCAGCAGGCAGATCTCGCGGCTGATCGCTTCGGCATGCCACGCCGCCTCGCGTTCGCTCAGCTCGCCGAAGACGACGATGAAGGCGTGGTCGCGGTAGCGCGTGAAGACGTCGGACGGATCGAGCCGGTCGGACAGCACCATCTCCGCCAGCGCCATGGCGCGCTCGGCGAGGTTCCGCCAGCGGTCGCCCGCCTGCTGGCGCGCATCGCCCAGATTGACCATCTGGACCTTGCCGGCGGTGGGCTTGATGCCGCGCTTCTGGATGGTGGCGAGGATGCGGTTGACCGCATCGTGATCCACCGCGACGACCGGGGCAGCCTCGGCGGCCTCCGCGGGCGCGGCGTCTTCTTCCTCGGCAAGTCGCCGACCGGTACGGGCACGCTTCGGCTTGGCGCGCGTGTAGTCGGGATGGTCCTCGGCGCTCGGGTTCAGCAGCCGGTAGAGCCAATCGACCAGGCGCGCAAAGAGTCCGGGCGAAGGGTCCCCTCCGCCGCCCCTGGCGCCGCCGCGGGGCGTGCGCGCCAATGTGCGATCACCGTCTGCCATGCCCCGGAGTGTAGGGGCGGTGGCGTTAACAATCCGTTGGGAATAAGCGCGGAATGCCAGGGACTACGGCTGTGCCCCGAGGCGCTCCAGGTTGGTCTTGGTGCGCCACAGCGTCGGGTCGATCTTGAGCGCCATCCGATAGTCTCGGATCGCCAATGCCGGTTTGCCCAGCTTCTCGTAGGTGAGGCCGCGGTTGTTATAGGCGTAGGCGTTCTTGGGCAGGATCTTGAGCGCCGTATTGAAATCCGCGATGGCCTTCTGGTACTTCGCCAACCGGTAGTAGGTGAGGCCGCGGTTCACGTAAACGGCGGAGAGCTGATAGCCCTTGAGCCCCTTGGCCTGGATCGCGCGCTTGAAATAGCCGAGCGCATCTTGGAGTTTGCCTTTCTTCGAGGCTTCCACACCATAGCGTGCATCGTCCTCGCCGGGCGGCCCAGCCAGAGCGAGACTTGGCGATGCCACAGCCCAGACAGTGGCCCAGACGGCGGCGGCAACAAGAAAAGCAGACCGATTCACCGGAAGGGTTCTCCGCTATCGACGATCACGGTGGACCGTGCGCGATGCCGCACGGCCCGCACAGTGTACCGGCCTGCTGATCCCGCCTCAACCCGCCTCAGCCTAGCGCGCGGCGGCGGGTGCGGCCGATCACTGCACCTTCGAGCAGCGCAGCGAGCCGGTCGGATCGTTCATGTCGGTGATGACGC
>CAZBRE010000260.1:0-3873 GCA_964494065.1 uncultured Alphaproteobacteria bacterium | reverse complement strand
TCCCCCGAGGCGAACACGCTGATCCTGCGGCACTTCCATATCGGCACCGAGCTCTTGAAATTCATCAAGGACAACGTGCCGGGCGCGGAGGTCGAGACGGTACCGCTCCGGCCGACCAAGCTCTCCGATTTGATCGACAACGTCTTCCTGCAGCACGATCTCAACATCTACAATTTCGTGATCGGGCTCGGGACGCATCTGCGCGAGACGGGTCAGGAAATACTGCCGCCCAAGCGCGTCAACTTCGATGCCATCACCGACGGCCCGTTTCCGCTGGAAGCGCTCCCATCGGGCGCGCTCAACCGGATCGACGTGCAGACGGCCATCGAGATCTACACGCCGGTCTATCAGCTTTTCCTGTCGAACAAGGATTTCTGGCGTGCCTCGAACTCATTGCAGCTCGATGAGGTGATCGGCATCTATATCGCCCGCATCCTCGGCACCGATTATCACCTCAACTTCCTCAACAACGCCCATCCGATCGTACCCCAATCGACGCTACGCGCGGGCTGGCGGCTAATGCTGCACGGCCTCGCGGCCGAGCAGCTCCATTATCATCTCCGCGAATGGAAGCGGCGGCAGGCTGCGGAAGACTAGGCGCGCGGATCGCTGCGGCGATTTTTCCAATCGGATCGGTTTCTGCTTACTGGCGCTTCGAGTTGCAACGCGCTAGTTTCGCTCCCGTTCATGAAGCCGACCGCACCGCCCAAGACCCAGAGCGTCACCGCCGACCAGCAGGCCGAGATCGAGGCCCAGCGCGCGGAGAGCTTTGCCACGCGTCGCGCCACCGTGCCCGAGCTGGAAGAGATCCTCTACGAGGCGCTGCCCGTGCTCGACCACGGCTTCGTGCGCGTTGTCGATTACATGGGTGACGATTCGGCCGTGGTGCAGGCAGCGCGGGTTTCGTACGGCCGCGGCACCAAGCGCGTTTCGGAGGACCAGGGGCTCATCAACTATCTGATGCGCCATCGGCACACCACGCCCTTCGAGATGTGCGAGATCAAGTATCACGTGAAGCTGCCGATCTTTGTGGCGCGGCAGTGGATCCGGCACCGTACCGCAAACGTGAACGAATATTCCGCGCGCTACTCGATCCTCGATAACGAGTTTTATGTGCCGTCGCCCGACCAACTCGGCGTGCAGTCGGTCGCCAACCGCCAGGGCCGGGGCGACGTGCTCGAGGGCGAGGAGGCGGCGCGGGTGATGGAGCTCTTGCGCTCCGATGCCGAACAGACTTATGCGCACTACCAGGAAATGCTGAACGAGGATGACGCTGGCAATGTCCTCGACGAGAGCCGGCAGGGGCTCGCCCGCGAGCTCGCGCGCATGAACCTGACACTCGGCTTCTATACCCAGTGGTACTGGAAGACCGATCTCCACAATCTCCTTCATTTCCTCAGCCTGCGCGCCGACGCCCATGCTCAATGGGAGATCCGTGTCTACGCCGAGGTGATGCTGGAGACGGTCAAGCGCTGGGTCCCCGCCGTCTATGCCGCCTTCATGGACTACCGCATGGGGGCGGCCAGCCTGTCCGCCAAGGGCCTCGCCGTGGTTAAGCGGATGCTCGCGGGCGAAGCGGTGACCCAGGAGGAGTCCGGCCTCTCCAAGCGCGAATGGCGCGAGCTGATGGCCACTTTGGACCGGCCCGAGGCCTGATACCGAAATCCCTGATTTCCTGAGGATTTGGGCGAGTTTCCTAACCACGCGCCCCAATGATGCCGCAATTTCGGGCTTCCTTGTGGCTCGTTCATTAACCCCTGTTTAAGGTCCTCCCATCGAGCATTCGGGATCCGCGCCCATGGGGCTTCGCCGGTCGATCGCGACGCACAAGTTTTTCGTCGTGCACATGGTTGCGCTGGCGGCGGCTCTGACGGCTTGGGGCGGCATTTCGGCCGTTGGGTGGGGCGGGCCGGCGCAGGCCGCCGCGTTCAAGGTCGACAAAATCGTGGTGTTGAAGTCGACGCGGCGGATGAACCTCCTCTACCGCGGCCATGTGGTCCGCACGTATAGTATCGCCCTCGGCTTCGCGCCGAAGGGACACAAGACAACCGCGGGAGACGGTCGAACACCGGAAGGACGTTATCGAATTGATGCGCGCAACCCGAAAAGCAGCTTCACGCTCTCGCTGCGGATCAGCTACCCGAACGCCACCGACCGCGCCCAGGCACGGCGGCGCGGCGTGTCACCGGGTGGTCAGATCTTTATCCACGGCCAGCCGAACCGGCTGGGCGCGGCCGCGCGCGTCGTTACGCTGCCCGGCGACTGGACGCTCGGCTGCATCGCCGTCTCCAACCGGGCGATCCGCGAGCTCTGGCGCGTGGTCAAAATCGGCACGCCGATTGAGCTGCGTGCGTAAGACGGTGGACACGATTGCTTTGGCAGGGGCCCGGTCGGCGCAATCCGGACCCGCCGGTGCGATTTGCGGAGGCATCCTCCGATGACGTCCGATCCCACGAAACCGGCCGGCCCTGACACGCCGCGCGACGATGCGCCGAACGGCGCGTCGGATAGCAAACGGCAATCTTCAGACAAGTCTGCAGCCGCCAACCTGCCGGCGATCGTGCCGGGCGCGCGGCGCATCAATCACCCACGCGAGACGACGACCGTTGCGCTCCATCCCGCCAAGCGCCGACACGCGCGAAAGGCCAGACGCGACCGTCCACCGGGCGTGATCGGGCAGTATTTCCGCCGGCATGCGATCAAGGGCACCGAATTGCTGTTGTCGGCGCTGATCGCGGCTCCCTTGGCGGCGATCGTAATTCTGTCGCTGATGCCCGATCTCCGGCACGCATTGCTGTCGAACGAGAAGCTCAAGGGTGTGGTCGCGTTCGTCATGTATGACGATCCGTTTCCGCCACCGACCCCGAGCCGGCTGTGGCTGGCGCGCTTGAGGCAGACCAACGTGGCTTTCACCCACGTTCCCGACCGGAAACACGCGCGAGGGCGCTGCGGCTACGAGCGCGCCGTGCAGGTGACCAAAATCGGCGCTACGGAGTTACGCGGCCGAGCCATCGTGACCTGGCCGCTGGCGGTGAAGCTGGAGGAATGGATGCGTACCGAGGTGCAGCCGAATGCCAAGAAGCTGTTCGGCCAGCCGGTCGCCGCGATCAGAGTGAGCTCGAGCTACCAGTGCCGTCTGGTTGCATCGAAGCGCGTGCTGAGCCAGCACTCGTTCGCGAATGCCATCGACATTTCACGGCTTTATCTCGCTGATGGCCGGGAAATCCGCATCGAGACGTTCTGGAAAAAGAAGGGCGCGTTCGCCGAATTCCTGCAGCGGATCGGCGCTGCGTCCTGCGGCATCTTCTCCGTCGCGCTGACGCCCGATTTCGACTACCAGCACCGCCACCATTTCCACTTCGACGTCGGCCGTCGGAGTTACTGCGGCTACGGGAATAGGCGCCGGCACCTTGTCATTTCCACGGCGCCCAGACCGCGTGGTGCCCAGAAGCAGGCGAGCCGCTGACGGCGCCACGGCGCTGTTACCGCGCGTCCGGGTTTTCCCGCGATTTATTGCATGACGATTTTGGGTGCGGTGCGAACGCCCTCGCGCGCCTCTAACTTCGCCCAGATCTTTTGTGCGATCGACCGGTAGGCCTTGGCGTGCGGGCTGTCCGGGTTCGAGGTCACGATCGGCCGACCGCCATCCGAGGTCTCGCGGATCTCGATGTCGAGCGGGATCTCGCCGAGGAAATCGATACCGAGCCGCTCAGCTTCCTTGCGCGCCCCGCCATGCCCGAAGACATGTGCCTCGTGCCCGCATTTGGGGCAGATATACATGCTCATGTTTTCAATGATGCCCAGTACCGGAACGTCGACCTTGCGAAACATGTTGAGCCCTTTGCGGGCATCGAGGAGGGCGATGTCCTGCGG
>CAZBRE010000259.1:2262-3891 GCA_964494065.1 uncultured Alphaproteobacteria bacterium | reverse complement strand
TGGCTGGTGGCGATGCGGCGCTTTCCGCAGGAGGCGTTGCTGGACGCGATGGCGGCGCGCGGGGATTTGCCGGTCGTGATGATGGAGGACGTCGCCGAAGCGGTCGCGGCGTTCCACGAGGCGGCCGAGGTGGTGACGCGCTTCGGCGGGGCCGACGGCATGCGCCGCGCGGCCGAGGGCGTGCGCGGGGCCTTCGAGGAAATCGCCGAAGCCGACGCGGAGATCTTCAATCCGGCCCAGGTCGCGGCGCTGATCGATGCGGACGACGCGGCGACCGCGCGCCTCGCGCCGCTGCTCCATGCGCGCAAGGCGGCGGGCCGGGTGCGGCATTGCCATGGCGACCTCCATCTCCGCAATATCGCCATGATAAGCGGGCGGCCGGCGCCCTTCGACTGCATCGAGTTCTCAGAGGAGATCGCCTGCGTCGACGTGCTCTACGATCTCGCCTTCCTGCTGATGGATCTCTGGCACCGCGATCTGCCCGAACACGCCAACGCGACGCTCAACCGTTATCTGGAGGTCGCGCGCGATTACGAGGGTCTCGCCGCACTGCCGCTCTTCCTGGCCTCGCGCGCGGCGATCCGCGCCCATGTGACCGGCACGATCGCGCTGGGCGAGCAGGACGCGGACCGCCGGGCGCATGTCGAGGAGGCGCGGGCCTATCTGGCACTCGGCAACGCGCTGATCGATCCGCCCGCGGCGCGGCTCGTTGCGATCGGTGGTCTGCCCGGATCGGGCAAGACGACGATCGCGCGTGCGCTCGCGCCCGCACTGTTACCGGTCCCCGGGGCGGTGGTGCTGCGTTCCGACGTGATCCGCAAATCGCTTGCCGGGGTCGATCCGCTGACCCGCCTGGGCCCCGAGGGTTACACGGCCGAGATGACGGCGCAGACCTACGCGGCGGTGCGCGAGCGCGCAGCGGCGGTGCTGGCGGCGGGACATTCGGTGGTTGCCGATGCGGTTCACTCGACGCCCGAGGAACGCGAAGCGATCGAGGACGTCGCGGCGCAAGCCGGGGTTCCCTTCACCGGGCTGTGGCTCGACGCGCCGGGCGAGACGCTCGAGGCGCGGGTGGCCGAGCGCAGCGCCGATGCCTCCGACGCCACGGTCGCGGTCGTCCGCAAGGCGCTCGATTACGAAACCGGGCCGATTACCTGGACGCGCGTCGATGCCGGCGGCGATCCTGAAGACGTCATCGCCGCGGCGCGGCGCGTGGCGGGTCTCTGAGCCTTGCGGATTTGATCCGGATCAAGGCAGTATCGTTACCGTTCAACGACAGTTTTGTTTCACCAATGAAAACTGGCCGAAGTCCATCGCGGCCTCCGGCCGACCGGAGGGAACATGCTGAGCTTCGAGGATTGCGTGGGGCTGGCAGAGCTGAGCGAAGAGGAAGTCCATGCGATCGCCATGCACGAACACATTCCGGAGATCTGCGCCGCCGTGCTCGGACGCTATCTCATGATGCAGAAGGACGGCGTGCCGCGGATCAAGCGCATCATCGCCGACGATATCGAAACGGCGCGGGCACATGGCGATTTCAAGGAGGCGGCGACGCTCAAGCTGGCGCTCAAGCATTTCGTGGATACGCATCCACGGCGGCAGGCCGCCTCTTGATTTCGAGCGGCAGGC
>CAZBRE010000259.1:0-2162 GCA_964494065.1 uncultured Alphaproteobacteria bacterium | reverse complement strand
GCCTCTTAGACTTGAGCGGCAGGCCGCCTGTTAGACTTAGGCGCCAAGCCGCCTCTTGAATTCAGGCGGCTGATACGACCACATATCGCTCTGATCCGCCCGCCCACGCTGAACCGTCTGGCGGCACCGGGCTCAATTCGCGATGGCAATCGATCTTTAGGGGATGACGAAGAGACTATGGCACTGAAACAGATCCGGCTCGAACTCGCGCGCACCAAAGATTTTCCCGATGGCAGCGCCAATCATGGCTACGAGTTCGTCGCCCCCCTCGACGGCGAGGGCCATCTCGACATGCATGAGTGGAAGGAATTCGGCCAGGCCTGCATCGTGCACCGCTTCTGGGCCGGCGAGGACGACGAGACCGGCCAGCTGATCCACAACCGTCATGGCTGGGCCTTCTCCTACGAGCCGGGCGAGGACGACGACGAGCCGATCTTCCGCTTCGACAAGCACAACTTCATCGAGGGCGAGTACATCTCCGTGACCGAGCACGACGGGGTGACGCGGCCCTTCAAGATCACCTGGATCCGCACCCCGCCGGCGCTGCAGAAAGAATACTGACGGTCATTCGACCGCCGCGCGCGCAGGCGGCGCCTGCGCACTCAACCGTCGATATCGCCGCCGTAGATGCGGCGCATGTCGGGGCGTTCGGTCGCGTAATAGTGCACCCAGATATAGAGGTGGTTGAACGCCGCCGCGGCGATGGCGGCGGCCGAGCCCCACCATAAGGCCGGGACCCAGCCGATCAGGAAGCCAAAGACGTACATCGCGTTGGGCGTCCAGCGGAAGATGCCGCGCCGCTCGAACGGCAGCGACCGCGCGGCAGCCGGCTCGAAATGGTCGATGCCGAAGGCGCGCCGGAAGCCGAAGTAGCGCCTGACCGAATAGAAGAGATAGAGCGTCGGCATGAGCGCGATCACGGCGAGCACGCGGCCGATGGTCGGATCGAGCCCCGCCGTTCCCGCATTGGCGGCGGCAAGGACGAAAACCGAGGCCACCCGCGCCAGGCCGAGGACGGCGAAGCCTACCGCGTAGACGGAGAAAGCCGGTGCGCCCAGCCAGTGCGTCATCAATCCTGCGTGGAGCTCGGTGCGCCAGACGAACCAGACATAGAATTGGTGCGCGACCGGTATCGCAAGCGCCACCCAGAACCAGCCGCGCGCGCCAACGCCCCAGAGCGCGCCCGCGCCGACCGCATCGAAGCGGCTCAGCCATAGGCAGACGCCGAGCAGGATCGCGAGCAAGATTGCGTGCAGCGCCTGGCCTTCGAATATGCGGGCGATCACCGAGGTCTTGCGCGGTTCGGACATGGCTCGGCCCTCGCTCGGTCCCTGTTCGGCCAATTCTCTCGGCGTGGTCGCCGACGAGCGTTGGCGTGGGTTGTCAAAGATCGGCACAGTATGCGCGAGGCCCGTATCTGCCGCCAAGCATACGCCTGATCCTCGGTCGTCGCTGCTGGCGCTGGCAGGTGGCTTCGCCTACATTTGGCCCATGGATGAGGCGCGCAAAACCGTGGTGCTGACCGGCGCGAGCCGGGGCATCGGCCATGCGACCGTCAAGCGGTTCTCGCAAGCCGGCTGGCGCATCATCACCTGCTCGCGCGACGCCGTGCCGGCGGAATGCAAGCGCGATCCCAATTGGTCGGAGCATCTGACGGTTGACCTCTCCGAAGCCGACGAGGTCGCGGGCTTCATCACCGACACCGTCCGCCTGCTGGGCGATGACGGGCTCGCCGCCCTCGTCAACAATGCCGGGGTCTCGCCGAAGACGCCGTGGAACGAGCGGCTCGGCTGCCTGAACGGCGACATCGATGCCTGGCGCGAGGTCTTCGAGCTCAACTTCTTCACCCCGCTGGCCTTGGCGCGCGGCTTCGCGGCGGCGCTCCACAAGGGCCAGGGCACGATCGTGAACATCACGTCAATAGCTGGGCATGCGGTGCACCCGTTTGCCGGCTCGGCCTATTCGACCTCGAAGGCGGCGCTGTCGTCGCTCACCCGCGAGCTCGCGGCCGAGATGGGCCAGATCGGCGTGCGCGTGAACGCCGTTGCCCCCGGCGAGATCGAGACCGCGATGCTCTCGCCCGAGACCGACCAGCTCATCCCGCGCATCCCGATGCACCGCCTGGGCACCCCCGACGAGGTTGCCGGCACGGTCTTCTCGCT
>CAZBRE010000258.1:0-3935 GCA_964494065.1 uncultured Alphaproteobacteria bacterium | reverse complement strand
GCTTCGACGACATGATCCGCGGCTTCGAAGCCTTCGTCGATGTCGCCCTTCTGGACGAAGCCGCGCGCGAGCACGTTGCCGGGCTTGGCCTCCTGAACCAGCGTCGCCCCGTCCGCGCCGGCGGCCTCGACGCCGATCACCGGCTCCAGCATCTCCCAGGTGATCGGCACGTCCTCGTCGCGGATCGCGGTGATGCTCGTCTTGTCGCCGACCAGGGCGACCACCGCCTCGCCGCGATAACGCACCTCCCCAAGCGCCAGCACGGGCTGGTCCTTGCCCACCGGATAGACGCCGAAGGAGTTGCTGCCTGGGATATCCAAGCCCGTCAGAACCGCCTCAAGCCCCGGGTAACGGACCTTCAGGCCCTCGAGATCGCCCAGCGAAAACCGCGCCCGCGCATGAGGGCTGCGCACCACCCTCAGCCACAGCGCGTCGTCCGGCACCCCGTCGTCGCCATAGACCTCGCTGCCGGCAACCTTGGCGTGGCCGTCGACCTTGGCCATGCGCGCACCGACGGCAGCGCCGGCTTCGGGCGTTTCCGTGGACACGCCGTCTGCCGCAACGCCGGCCGCATCGAGCACCGCCTCGACGATCTTGCGGTAGCCGGTGCAGCGGCACAGCACCCCGCCCAGCGCATCCATGGCCTCGGCCTCGCTCGGCGTCGGGTTGCGCGCGAGCAGATCCGTCGCCGCCATCAGCATGCCCGGCGTGCAGATCCCGCACTGGGCGGCCCCGTGGCGGTGAAACGCGTCCTGCAGCGGCGAGAGCGCGCCGTTCACCCGCAGGCCTTCGACCGTCGTCACCGAGCGCCCTATAGCCTGGGCCACCGGCACCATGCAGGCGCAGACCTGCTCGCCGTCGAGCAGCACCGTGCAGGCGCCGCAATCGCCGGCATCGCAGCCGATCTTCGTGCCGGTGAGCTTGAGATCCTCCCGCAATGCATGGGCGAGCCGCGTAAGCGGCGGCGTGCGCAGCTCGACCGCGCGGCCGTTCACCGTGAGGCGGCAACACTGCTTGGGCGCGGTCATGCGGTGCCTGCCATCCGCGCGCCGAGCGCGGAAAGTCCCCGGCGCACCACCGTCAGCGCCGCGTCGTTTCGATACCTCGCCGAGCCCCGCACATCGTCGATCGGCGAGAGCGCCGCTTCGACATGCGACGGGTCTACCGCCTCGCCGAGCGCCGCAGTGAGGGGCTTACCCGCCAGCGCCGCTTCCAGCGCCGAAAGCCGGCGCGCCACCGGCGAGCAGGCGCCGACGGCGATCCGCGCCCGCCCGACCGTTTCGCCGGCGCGCTCGATCACAAAGCCGGCCATCACGATCGAGATCACCAAGTACTTGCGGGCACCGAGCTTGAGGAACGCGCTGTCGGCGTCCGCGGCGACGCTGGGCACCAGGATGCCGGTCACGAGCTCATCGGCCGCGCGGGCCGTCGCTCTGTTGCCGGTGATGAAATCAGCGAGCGGCACGGTCCGGACACCATTGGCGCGCGTCAGCTCGAGCGAGGCGTCGAGCGCCATCAGGGGCGGCACCCCGTCGGCGGCCGGCGAGGCGTTGCAGATATTGCCGGCAATCGTGCCCGCGTTCTGGATCTGGACGCCGCCCACTTCGCGCGCCGCCGCCTTCAGGCCATCGAAGGCGGGAGGCAGATCGGCGCGGATGAGGTCGGTCCAGGTCGTGAGCGCGCCGATGCACCAGCCGCGCTCGTCTCGTGTGATCCCGCGCAAGGCATCGATGGCGGTGATGTCCAGCACATCGTCATCGAGCGGCTGGCCGACGCGGGCGGGATAGAAATCGGTGCCGCCGGCCAGGATCGCCAGCGGCGTTTCGCTCAGCGCATCGAGCGCGTCTTCAAGGGCCTGTGGCCGGAAATAAACGCCCACCCGTCCCTAGCCTCCTGTCCCTCGATGGTCCCGGCACCTGCCGTCACCACCGTGACTGCCCTGTTCTCCAGTTTGCGCCGTTAGTGGGCTGCGATAGCCTGGCGCTTATTATTGTTTGTATACATATGAATATCCGATCATACCCGCACACATTTCAGGATTGCAAGCCTCACGACAAACGCTCGAGCAAATCGAGCAATGTCTTCTGCTCCGGCGCGCTCAACGGCGCCAGCGTCAAGGCCGTGACGCGTATCCCCGCCGGCACGGCGCGGTCCAGGAGATCGGCGCCCTTGTCGGTTAGCCGCCATAGCGTCCGGCGGCGATCGTCGGGATCGGGCTTGCTGGTAATCAGGCCGCGCTTTTCCAGGCGGCCGATAACACCCTGGACCGTCGCGGGATCCATCGCCGTCAGCCGCCCGATACGGTTCTGCGAGACCTCGCCGCTATCGGCGATCTTGGCCAGCGCCGCGAACTGGGTCGGGGTCAGCTCGAATTCGCCGAACTCGCCGCTGAATATGGCGCTCGCGCGTTGGTGGGCGCGGCGCAGAATGTGGCCGATCTGGTCCTCCAGAACGTAGCCGTCCGGCCGCGTATCGTCAGGCTTGGAAGCCAACGCGGATGGTTCGCTATCGGGGCCATCGCTTGGTGCGTCGGCCATCACATACTCTCCTTAAACCATCAGGGTCGTCCGGCTTCGGACTATCAACCGCAGAATACCGAAGCCAGAATACCGGAGTAGAAACCACCGGGCGACCTCTTGGCCACCCGTAATACCGCTTATGCGCCCGGCGGCCGCAGCGCAGAAACCCTGATTGTACATGATATCTAAAATTAGCAATAAATGCTAACTAATTGAATATTCAGCATTTTTTAGCTTTCTTACGACTATATCAAAGGATCAGATCGGTCGCCCCGGCAAGAAACCGTCCAACCATCATAAGCCCGGATCCATCACGCCGATCGGCAGAGGAAGAGGGACGAAACGATGCCTATGGACCGTGCAGGCGGCCCCTCCGCTCCCGGGCCGCGATCCGCGATTTCGAATGCCGCCCGCCGTTTTTTGACGCCGGTCGCCGCGCTCTGCGTGGTCGGCGCTCTCACGGCCGGCTGCGGCGCTGCCTCGACCCCGCTTGAGGTGTATCAGAACTGCCTGCGCTGCGGCTACGACTTCCGTCAGCCGATCCCGACCGCCGCGGCCGCTCTGCAGCGGGACAATGGGGCGGGCGGGCAGACCGAGCCTGCCCTGGCCGTATACACCCCGCGATGATTTAATCGGCCCACCAGGGGGCGAATGCCCCGACGGCTGGTGAGGCACCGATGACCGAAAAGCCGGATCCCCGGCGCGGCTTGCGCGCCCTTGGCCGCAAGGCGGGCATCCTGCTGGTCGTCCTGCCGGTTCTGATCGCGCTCCTGCTGCTCATCTATCTCTTCATCTCGGCTGGTGCCACGATGCTCGACGCCTCCTGATGCGAGCGCGGCCCGCGCGAGCTATAGGACGCCGCCGCCCAAAATGCGCTAGGTATAGAGGCGACACCAAGGGGAGGATGAAGAGCGCCATGGCAACCGCCCAAACCAACGCACCGACCGTCGAGGAGCTGTCACAACGCGCCCTGCCGCTGGTGGCCGATATCGCCGCCCGCGCCGCCGAATGCGAGGCAGAGTGCAAAGTGCCCGACGACACCGTCGCCGCCTTCAAGGAGACCGGGCTCCACAAGACCATGCTGCCGGCGCGCTACGGCGGCTACGAGCTCAGCTTCGCGCCGATGGTCGAGACGAGCTATGCGATCGGCCAGGCCTGCGCCTCGTCCGCCTGGGTGCTCGGCCTCTACATGGCGCATGGCTGGCTGGGCGGGCTCTTCCCCAAGCAAGCCCAGGACGACATCTGGGGCGAGGATCCCGACGCCCTCATCTCCGGCTCCTACGCGCCGATCGGCAAGGCAACGCCGGTTAAGGGCGGCTACCGGCTCTCCGGGCGCTTTCCCTTCTCCAGCGGCAGCCCCGGCTCGGATTGGAACCTCTGCGGCGCCATGCTGCCGGTCGGCCCCGAGGGCAAGCC
>CAZBRE010000257.1:0-3970 GCA_964494065.1 uncultured Alphaproteobacteria bacterium | reverse complement strand
AGAGATTCGAATGCGCGCCGTAGGAGACGCCGACCGCGCCCGAGGCCCGGTGGATTTCCTCGGTCGCCACCGTGTGCTCGAGATAGCCCATGCCGGCGCCGCCGTACGCCTCCTCGACCGTGATGCCGAGCAGGCCGAGATCGCCCATCTTGGGCCAGAGATAGCGCGGGAACTCGTCCGTCTTGTCGATCTCGGCCGCGATCGGCGCGATCTCGTCGGCGGCAAACGTCATCACCTGATCGCGCAGCATGTCGACATGCTCGCCCAGATCGAAATTGAGCGAGGGTAGCTGATTGGGGATCATTTGAAGCCCTCTTGCTCAAACACGCGCAACAGGGTTTTAACTGAAGCTTCGGACAATTGGATCGATTGGCTTTTCTTGCCCCGAATCTTCCGTTTGCTTGAACCGTATGTGTCTAGCTGAATGTATCGATTTCCGTCATTTCCGGTGAATACCGAATAGGTACATTTCACCGGATCATGAACGGAGTATCGATCCATCGACAGTTTCTCGAACTCCCCCACTAACGCCATTGCCCCTCTCCTCCGGGTCTGCAGCAAGCGGGCCTCAGTCCTGGCGCCTCACCGGACGTATTTGCGGAACTCGGGCGGGCGCTTTTCCGACTGGGCCTTCACGCCTTCCTTCGATTCGTCGGTGTCATAGTAGAGGCTGAGCGCCTGCATCGCCATCGAGGAGAGGCCGCGAAGCTGTTCGGTATCGACGTTGAAGGAGCGTTTGGCGATGGTGATCGCGGTCGGGCTCTTCTCGTTGATCTCGGCGGCCCATTTGGCGACCTCGGCGTCGAGCTCGTCATGGGGCACGACGGCGTTGATGAGGCCCATCTCGAGCGCCTCCTGGGCCGAATAGCGGCGGCAGAGATACCAGATCTCGCGCGCCTTCTTCTCGCCCACCAGCCGCGCCAGATAGGCCGTGCCGAAGCCCGCATCGACCGAGCCCATCTTGGGGCCCACCTGGCCGAAGATCGCCTTCTCCGAGGCAATGGTGAGGTCACAGAGCACCGCCAGCACGTTGCCGCCGCCAATCGCATAGCCCTGGACGCGCGCGATCACCGGCTTGGGAATGTCACGGATGATGCTCTGAAGGTTTTTGACCGGCAGGCCGATGGTGCCGCGCCCCTCATACTGGCCGTCATGGGAGGACTGGTCGCCGCCGGTGCAGAAGGCCTTCTCGCCGGCGCCGCCGAGCACGATCGAGCCGATCGACTTGTTCCAGCCGGCACGCCCGAAGGCGTGGATCAGCTCCTCGCAGGTCGTCCCGCGGAAGGCGTTGTACTTATCCGGCCGGTTGATGGTGATCCAGGCGGTTCCGTCCTTCTCCTCGTAGAGGATGTCCTCATACGTCGTCGTTTGGCCCATGCTGGCGTTCCTCGTCCCAGTTACGCCGGCTGTCGCCACCGGCTTGAAATCGGTCGTCGCGGTCGTCGTTACTCGGCGGCAATTGAACGGCAGTCGGCCCGGAGGCTCAAGCGGTCTCTTCGAAGAGCTCGCGGCCGATCAGCATGCGGCGCACCTCCGAGGTGCCGGCGCCAATCTCGTAGAGCTTGGCATCGCGCAGCAGACGGCCCGTCGGGTACTCGTTGATGTAGCCGTTGCCGCCCAGGATCTGCACCGCGTCGAGTGCGATCCGGGTCGCCTTCTCCGCGCAATAGAGGATGACGCCGGCGCTGTCCTTACGCGTCGTCTCGCCGCGGTCGCAGGCTTTGGAGACCATGTAGGCATAGGCCTTGCAGGCGTTCATGGTTGTGTACATATCGGCGATCTTGCCCTGGATAAGCTGGAAGGTGCCGATCGGCTGACCGAACTGCTCGCGCTCGTGAATGTAGGGCACGACGACGTCCATGCAGGCCTGCATGATCCCCGTGGAGCCGCCCGCCAGCACCACCCGCTCGTAGTCGAGCCCGCTCATCAGCACGTTGACGCCCCTGCCCTCGCCGCCGAGAACGTTCTCTTCCGGCACCTCGCAGTCATGGAAAACCAACTCACAGGTGTTCGAGCCGCGCATGCCGAGCTTGTCGAGCTTCTGCGCGGTGGAGAAGCCCTTGAAACCCTTCTCGACCAGGAACGCCGTGATCCCGCGCGGCCCCGCCTCGGGATCGGTCTTTGCGTAGATCACCAGCGTATCGGCATCGGGGCCATTGGTGATCCACATCTTGGTGCCATTGAGGACGTAGCGGTCGCCCTTCTTCTCCGCGCGCAGACGCATCGAGACAACATCGGAGCCCGCGCCCGGCTCCGACATCGCGAGCGCGCCGACATGCTCGCCCGAGATCAGCTTGGGCAGATATTTCGCCTTCTGCTCGTCGGTGCCGTTGCGGTTGATTTGATTGACGCAAAGGTTCGAATGCGCGCCGTAGGAGAGCCCCACCGAGGCCGAAGCGCGGGAAACCTCTTCCATCGCCACGACATGCTCCAGATAGCCCATCTCGGCGCCGCCATACTCCTCGCCCGCGGTGATGCCGAGGATGCCGATGTCACCCATCTTCCGCCACAGATCCATCGGGAACTCGTTGCTCGCATCGATCTCGGCCGCACGCGGCGCGATCTCGTCGGCGGCAAAGGTCATCACCTGGTCGCGCAGCATGTCGACATGCTCGCCCAGATCGAAATTGAGCGACGGAAGTTGATTGGGGATCATGGGTTCGTCTCCGAAATTGGCGCGACACGGACGCTCAAAGGCTCATTCCTTGGCCGGCCGGGTCGTGTCTACGTCGATCATCGATAGGCGCCAACGGCCCCGTTCACGCAGGTAACGCAAATCAAAGCGCACGACACGCGGCCGCGTATGAAACCAGCCGACCAGTCTGAGCTCGCCATGCGCGTCGACTTGGGGCGAGGCGCTCCACTTCGGGGGAAGATTGAGCGCCGGGGCCAGATCGACGCCGCGCTTGATGAACGGCGCAAAGGCTTTGCGTAGCGTCGCTTTCGAATATCTCCGCCGTAGGGTGCTGGCCGATTGCGACCACAACACGCCGAAATTCTTGGTCAGCACCGCGTTGTTCAGCGTCACCAACGTGACCTTCACCATGCTCGCCGCATGTTTGCTGTCCGGCGCCGGCGGCAGCTTGCTTGGAATCTTGCTCGTCTTCTTTGCCGCTGCCAACGCGACAGTCTGCGTTGCGAGGCCCAGCGATACGATGATCGCCCCGGCAACCGCCCTCGAAACCCAGCCTCGCGCCATCCCTCGCCACAGCCCGTTCAGCGATCTTCGCGGCCGTGGAGCGCCATGATCGTCTGGATCGAGGTGACGCACATAACCTCCTTGCCGTCGTCAACGCCGTAGACGTTCGATTCGACCACGGTGATCGTTCGACCCGCTTTGATCACCTTGGCCCGGGCCGTCATTCTATCACCGACCCCGGGGCGCATAATGTTCAACTTGTACTCGACCGTCAGCACCGAAGCATCTGCCGGCATGAGGCTAAAGGCCGCATAGCCGGCGGCATTGTCGGCGAGCGTGGCGAGCGCCCCGCCATGCATATATCCATGCTGCTGGGTGAGCTCTGCCCGATGCGCCAGATGGATCTCGCAATAGCCGGGCTCGACGACCCCAAGCTCCGCGCCGAGGAAACCCATGAAGGGCTGGCGCGAGTATGAGTCGCGGACACGCGCCTCGAAGTCGGGATTTGCCGGCTGAAATTCGCTCATGATCGCTGTCCCGGAATTGCCCAATGCGCCTCGTGACAGGGCCTTGTCTTAGTTGACGTTTACGTAAACGTCAATATTTAATCGGCACATATCGGCCGATGATGGAAACCGGTGCGGTGCCCTATTTCAGTTCCTTGAGGCGATCGTGGCAGCGCTTCTCGACGGCCCCAAGCTCGGCGAGCGTCACTTCGATATCTTCGCGCTGCTGCTTCAGCATGGCGCAGCGCTCGCGGATTTTGGCGATGAAGAAATCGAGCTGCGCCTTTTCGCCGGGCTCGCTGTCGTACATGTTGATGATCTCGCC
>CAZBRE010000256.1:0-4020 GCA_964494065.1 uncultured Alphaproteobacteria bacterium | reverse complement strand
GCGAGCGCGCGGCCGCCGAAGAGCGGCGCCCGGCAGGTGCGCTGGACGACATAGAACGACGTGGCGAACAGCGCACAGCCGCCGAAGGCGAAGATCGCCGCCGAGGTGTGCACCGGGCGCAGCCGGCCGAAGCTCGTCCAGGGCAGGTCCAGGTTCAAAACCGGGAAGGCGAGCTGCAGCGCGATCACCACGCCGACCAGAAACGCCGCCACGCCCCAGAATACGGTTGCGATTACGAACTGACGGACCACGCGTTCGTTGTACGCCGGATGCCCTGTGGCATCCGCCGCGGTGCCGGCAATCGCCATAGATCGTCCCCCACTGCGCCTAATCGTTTTGCCGGAGCCATCCGGCAGGGTGTCGCTCGGGATATCGTGGCGGTCGGTCAGGCGGCATTGACATAAATCAAGTTCCGCGCATACGGCCGTATTGCAGCCGTATTGCCCCGCGATTCGACCCCGATCTGGTGCGACGTAGCCCTGTATTCCCCCGACACTCGAAGTCGTTCTCCTGTTACTTGACTTAAGTCAATTCTGCAATTGTCATTGACTGCTATTGCGTTTTACGACGTGACCTGCGCGCCGCGCCGCTGGAAGGAGGGGGCCTCCCAATGTCGAATTCCACAACGGTGCCGCCGCACGAAGCGGCACATGCCACGCCTTACACCATCGCCGAGGTGGGGCTCGACCGGCCCTGGGTATGGCTCGCCAAGGGCTGGGCCGACATGCGTGCCGCCCCCGGCGTCAGCTTCGGCTACAGCCTGCTCTTCGTCATCGTCGGCATGATGCTGACGGCGCTGCTCTACCTCCTCGACGTCTTTTATCTGGTGCTGCCGTTGGCGGCGGGCTTCATGCTCATCGCGCCGATCGTCGCGGTGGGGCTGTACGAGGTCAGCCGCCGCCTCGCCCGCGGCGAGCGCGTCGACGCGTCGACGCCGCCCCAGGCCTGGCAACGCAACTTCGGCCAGTTCGCGATCCTCGGCCTGGTGCTGATGCTCTTCCTGCTCGCCTGGATCCGCATCGCCACGCTGATCTTCGCGCTCTTCTTTCCCTACACGCCGCTGGAGTTCGGCAGCTTCATGGCCACCGTCTTCTTCTCCTGGGACAGCGTGCCGTTCCTGGTGGTGGGCTGCGGCATCGGGGCGGTGCTGGCGGCGCTGGTCTTCGGGATCGCTGCGATCTCTGCGCCGATGCTGCTCGACCGCGACGTCGGCGCCATAACCGCGATCGCCGTCAGCGTGCAGGCCGTCTTCCGCAACTGGAAGACGATGCTGTTCTGGGCGATCCTGATCGCGCTCTTCACGGCGGCGGGGCTGGTGATTTTCTACATCGGCCTGGCGCTCACCCTGCCGCTGATCGGCCACGCCAGCTGGCACGCCTACACCGATCTGGTGGTGGATAAGGGGTAGCGGCGCGGGTGGCCGGATTTTGGCGCGCCCGGCAGGATTCGAACCTGCGACCTCAGGATTAGGAATCCTGCGCTCTATCCAACTGAGCTACGGGCGCTTGTCGCGCGGCCCCGCCGACGGGGAATGATAAGGCGAGACCGCGGCCTCGCCTAGCCCATGCGCTGTCTCCGATATCGGGTGCAGCGCGCGGGATTCAACGACATCCAATCCCCACGGAGGTGGGCTCAGATCGCCCGCGTCTTGAAGCCCTCGGTGGCGCGGATCAGCGAGGCCCTTATCCCCGGCTCCATCGCCGAATGCCCGGCATCGGGGATGACGATGTACTCCGCCTCGGGCCAGGCCTGGTGCAGCTCGTCGGCGGTGACGATCGGGCAGACCATGTCGTAGCGGCCCTGGATGATCGTGCACGGGATCTGCCGCACCGCGCCCACGCTGTCGAGCAGGTGGTTCTCCGGCAGGAAGATCGCGTGGCGGAAGTAATGCGCCTCGATCCGCGCCAGGCCCAGCGCCACCCGGTCGTCGGCGAAGGCGGCGACGGTCTCCGGGCTCGGCAGCAGGGTCGAGCAGGCGCCCTCGTAGCTCGACCAGGCGCGGGCTGCCGGCAGGTGTACCTCGGGATCGGGGTCGGTCAGGCGGCGGTAGTAGTGCTCGAGCAGATCGGAGCGCTCCGGCCCCGGCAGGTGGTTGGCGAAGCGCGCCCAGGCCTCAGGAAAGACCGAGCGCATGCCGTAGAGGAACCAGTCGATCTCCGGGGTCCGGCAGAGGAAGATGCCGCGCAGCACGAAGCCGGTGCAGCGCTCGGGATGGGCGATGCCGTAGGCCAGTCCCAGGGTCGAGCCCCAGGAGCCGCCGAAGACCAGCCATTTCTCGATGCCGAGATAGTCGCGCAGCCGCTCGGTATCGGCGACCAGATGGATCGTCGTGTTGGCCTCGAGCTCGCCCAGCGGTGTGGAGCGGCCGGCGCCGCGCTGGTCGAACACCACGATGCGGTAATGCTGCGGGTCGAAGAAGCGGCGATGCGCCGAGGTCGAGCCGGCCCCCGGCCCGCCATGGAAGAACAGCACCGGCTTGCCCTCGGGATTGCCGCTCTGCTCCCAATACATGCGGTGGCCGGCATCGAGATCGAGAAAGCCGCTTTCGTAGGGCGTGATCTCGGGGTAGAGGTCGGTACGCGACATTCGGGGGCTTTCATCCATGGTCAGTTGGCACAGTCAGTTGGCACAGTCAGTTGGCATGTTGCTATGGCGGGCCGGGACGGGCGGGGGCGCCAGGCCCCGACCAGTCCGTCAGACAAATCCCTTATAAGCGGGCGGGCGGCATGAATACAGCGCTTCGGCGGAGCTTATTGGCGGCGCTCCTTCTCGTCCATATGGGCGGGCCCGCGGCGGCCGAGCTGGTGCGCGACGGCGCCGGCGTGGTCAGGGATGTGGTCGACGGCGACACGGTGGAGCTGGTCGATGGCCGCGAGATCCGCCTGGTCGGCATCCAGGCGCCCAAATTGCCGCTCGGTCGGCCGAACTTCCGCGAGTGGCCCCTGGCGCGCGAGGCCAAGGCGGCGCTCGAGCGTCTCGTGTTGGGCAAGGAGGTGACGATGTCCTTCGGCGGCCGCCGGCGCGACCGCCATTTGCGCTGGCTCGCTCATCTCCATCTCAAGACCGGCGGCAGTGGAACGCCCCAAAGGGGCTTCGACAACGCGCGCTGGGTGCAGGGCGCGATGCTCAGCCTGGGCCTGGCGCGCGTCTACAGCTTCGCCGACAACCGCAGCGCCGTCGCGGAGATGCTGGCGCGCGAACGGGCGGCCCGCGCGGCGCGCCGCGGCATCTGGGGGCACGCATACTATCGCATCCTCGACCACCTTGAAGCCGGCCGGCACATCAACTCGTTCCAGCTGGTCGAGGGCCGCGTGCTCACCGTGGCGCCGACGCGGGCCCGCGTCTTCCTCAATTTCGGTCAGAACTACCGCACCGACTTCACCCTCGTGATCGAGCGGCGCAACCTGAAGCATTTCGAGGATCGCGGCCGCCGGCTGGTCGAACTCGCCGGCAAGCGGGTGCGCGTGCGCGGCTGGCTGAAGCGCCGCAACGGCCCGATGATCGCCGTCACCCATCCCGAGCAGATCGAGATGCTGGGGCGCTAGCGCACGGCCGCGATCAGGCGGTCCATGAAAGCGCGCGCCTCTTCGTAGATGCCGGGGCGCTGGCTTTCGCGCGGCCCCGCCACGTTGAGGGCGACGATCTCGTGCTCGGCGATCCAGACGAGCGTCGCCTTGGGCTCGCCGGCCAGCGTGCCCGGTCGGTCGAGCCGCACGATCCGGCAGGGCTGGCCCATCACCTGGGCGAGCTGCGCCGTCAGCGCGGTGCCGCCCGAGACGCCGCCGCGCGCCAGGATCAGCGTGGCGTCACTGTCCCGCACATTCCATTCGGTGCGCTCGCGGTAACGCTCGCTCGGCGTTTCGTCGAGCGGATAGGTCCGGGGGATCCGCCCATCCTCGGCGCGCCGGCCGCGCGGGCACCAGCCGCCCGCCTCGAACCGTGCGGCCATTGCCGCATCGAGTGCCGCCCGGTCCACGCCGGTCTGTCCACCGGAGACGATCTTCTCAAGCATCGCCGCGA
>CAZBRE010000255.1:0-4052 GCA_964494065.1 uncultured Alphaproteobacteria bacterium | reverse complement strand
AAGCGGACATCGCAATTGATAGAGCACTGGATGAGAAGCGTGGCTTCCGCCCAATGGCGTCTTCGTTCTTCAGTCCGGTAACCCTGCCGTTTTCAGGTTATCCAGATACCGAGTCAGCTGTCCCGGCACCATATGCCGCGCCGATTGGCGAGCCATATTGAGTGTGAGCTCGGGACGAAGTTCGAGCGCCTGCTCAATCGCTTGCTTCGCCTCGTCGATGCGCCCGAGTTCCACGAGCACTGCAGCAACGACGGTCAGCGGCCAGAAATCGATATTCGGGTGGCGGCAGGAGCGCTCAAGTACGTCCACCGCTTCCTCTGGCTGCCCGCTCAACCATAAGGCCATGCCCTTCCACATCTCGAGCCACCAGCGAACAGGATCGTTTGGGCTTCGTCGAAGCGTTTGATCGAGGTAAGGGATCGCCCGCTGGTGTTCGCCGGACCAAACCAGCGCCGTGCCCAGTCCATAGAAGGCCAACGCCATATTCGGGTTGAGTTCGATGGCTCGCTCGAGCGCGGCGACCGCGTCTGAATGCCTGCCGCTCTGTGTGAGCACACGACCTAGCGCGAAGTGTGCGAACGCGTCTCGTTCGTCGATTTCGAGCGCCTTCTTCGCAGCGCCAAGCGCCTCATCCAGAAGCGTATTGGTTGGCTCTATCCAACCCATCAGTATCTGGTGGACCAGCGTCCAAGCGTATCCTGCCTGTACCCATGCGCTTTCAGGATCGAGAGCGAGTGCATTTCGGAAACACTCCAGTGCCTCGACTCCATCATCGCGGGTATCCCGCCACATATGCCACATGCCGCGCTGATAATGGTCCCAGGCGTCGAGATTTTCCGGCACCTTGCGTTTTGCCAGGTCCTGTTCGGCGGTCGCCAACTCGGGACCAACAGCCCCGACGATCGCCCCGGTGATCTCATCCTGTAGTTCGAAAATGTCGCGAAGCTCACCATCGTAGCGCTCGGCCCAAATCGTACTTCCATTGCGGGCGTCGATCAGCTGGCAAGAAATGCGAAGCCGATCACCCGCACGCCGCACGCTCCCTTCCATGACGTAGCTCACGCCCAGTTCGGCGGCGATCTCGCGAACGTTGTGTGACCGGTTCTTGTAGATGAAGGTCGAGTTACGCGCCGTCACCGACAACCAGCGATATTTCGAGAGCGCGGAAATGATGTCCTCGGTGATGCCGTCGGAGAAGTACTCTTGCTCCGGATCACCGGACAGGTTGTCGAACGGCAGTATAGCAATCGAGGGCCGCTCGACCGTTCCGGGCTCAGGTTTGGCTCCTGCTGCGGCGTCGTTTTCAGTGTCGATTCCCCCATCCGCGGCTACGGTCTCGGACTGGTCGAGCTTGCCCACAAAACGGAAGCCGCGACCATGGACGGTGCGGATCAGGCGTTGGGCGTTACCGTCATCGCCGATCGCCTGCCGCGCCGCTTTGATCCGGCTGCTGAGGGCAGATTCCGAGACGATCCGGCCGGACCAGACATTCTCGAAGAGTTCGTCCTTCGTAACCATGCGATCCCGGTTCTCGATCAGGTAACGAAGGAGCTCGAGCACCTGGGGCTGGACGTCGCGCGCCGCGCGGCCGCAGCGCAGCTCGAAGGTCGTCGTGTCCAGCTCACAGTCACCGAAACGGTAAATCATTGGGGCAAAACCATTTCTTTGCGCCTCAAGAGGCGACCATTCATCACGGCAGGCGCAGAATCCAGCAAATGATCAGAATTTAAGCAGGTCCGGGTCAAGCACCGTCTGCATCACATCTGTAGCGTCCTCCCCATCCAAATCCGGCGGACACAAGCCGATCGCGGCAGTCCGGCGGACAGACTCAGGAGGATACTATGAACGCACTTCCGAAAGTTCCCGGCAAAGCCGACACCGAGCAGTATGCCCGCTGTATAAGCGCCTCGAAGCGGGTCCGCTGGGACATCGACGATGATGTGATCCGGGGCCGGCATTTCGACAGGAGCCAGAAGTTCCTGCCCGACAGGCTCTCGATGGTGGACGAACGCGATTTCCTGTCCGCCGACGAGCAGCGCTATCTGAGCCAGATCCAGGGCCGCACGTACGCCAACATGTTCGGCCTGGTCGAGCGCTTCATCAACGCGAAGATACTCGAGGTGAGTCGCGACCATTGGCTGGGTGACCAGACCAAGCTCGAGGCACTCGTGCGTTTCAGCGACGAGGAACTGAAGCATCAGGCCCTCTTCCGCCGCATCGAAAGCCTCGCCAGCGACCAGATGCCCGAGGGCTACTTTTTCGCCCCGGATCCCGACGATGTCGCGGAAGTGGTACTGGGCAAGAGCACCTGGTCGGTGCTGGGCCTCACGCTGCTGATCGAACTGTTCACCCAGCAGCACTACCGGGACAGCATCGAGCCCGACGGCGACCTTTCGCCGCTCTTCAAGGACATCTTCCTCTTTCATTGGAAGGAGGAGAGCCAGCACGCGATAATGGACGAGCTCGAATGGCAACGTCATGACGCGACGCTGACGCCCGAGGCGCGCGACAAGGCGGTCGACCAGTTCATCGAGTTGGCCGTCGCGGTCGACGGCATCCTACAGGCTCAGTCGGCCTCCGACGCCGAGTACTTCGGGATGACCTGCGGGCGTCCGCTTGGCCGAGACGAGTTCGAGGCCGTCAAGGCCGGCGTGCTCAAGGCCTACCGCTACCAGTACATCCTCTCCGGCGCCCAGCACCCGCACTTCCTCAAGGTGCTCGGCGGGCTGATCACCGAGGATCAAGCCGGACGCATCCAGGCTGCGGTCGCCACCCTGCAATAGGCGGCCCTGGACAGCCCCCGAAACCATCCGAATAAAGGAGACTGAAAATGAACGCGATTACGAAAACGACCACCCCCAACATCGTCAACGGCATCAACGTCGACGATCTGAAGGCTCTGATCTCCGGCGTCGCAGAGGACGCCTCGAAGGGCAAGACGAGTTGGCGCGTCGCCACCACCTGGCAGGGCCAGGCCCGCAGCCGCGCCGAGGTGACCGGCTTTGGCATCGGCGGCGAGGATGTGCCGCGGCGCTTCTCGTTCGAGATCGACGAGCCCCTGGAGCTCGGCGGCGGCAACGCCTTCGCCAATCCCCAGGAGCACCTGATCGCGGCGCTCAACGCCTGCATGACGGTGGGTTACGTGGCGCAGTGCGCCGTCCGTGGGATCACGCTCGAAAGTCTCGAGATCGAGACCGAGGGCGAGATCGACCTGCGGGGCTTCCTCGGCGTAGATCCGTCGGTTCCGAACGGCTACGAGAGCCTGAGCTACACCGTGAGGATCAAGGGCGATGGCACCGACGAGCAGTTCGCCGAGATCCACGAGGCGGTGCAGGCGTCTTCGCCCAATTTCTACAACGTCTCGCAGGCCGTGCGCCTGAACCCGACGCTGGTCGTCGAATGAGCGAGTGGACGTCGCGCCGGTACGGGGTAATTTGTTCCCGGCCGGCGCGACGTTCAATCCCGTGAGGCGGATATGACTATTCCAATTCTGGCGATTCTCGCTTTCGCCGCTTGGACCCTGTTGTTGCTGTTCGGCTCTGTCGGCATATATCGGTGGCGCCGAATTCTGACGGGGCAAGCTAGCCTCACCGACTTTCCGGCCGACAAGCCGGAGGGAGACGACTGGTATCGGCGCGCCATGCGCGCGCACGCCAACTGCGTCGAGAACTTGCCGGTCCTGACCGCTATCGTCGTTGCCGCCGTGGTGGTCAAAGCGGGTGGGCCGGCGTTCGACGCTCTGTCGGTACTGGTCGTCGTTGCCCGAATTCCGCAATCGCTTATTCATGTCGTGCTGCCGGAAACGCCTTGGCGAGTCGGCACTCGCTTCGCGTTCTTCCTGCTGCAGGCGCTGGCAATGCTGGCGATGGCGGCAATCGTTGTCAGGAACTTGGTCTAACGCCCATCTTAGTAAATAGCAGCAACATGACCGTCCGGAAGTGCGGAAACGTCCGCTTTGGGTCAGAAGCAGACATACCGAGGTCCGTCAGGAATGTCGGGTTAGGCACCCGAAGCGGACGTGCACGCGCAACCGGCCCGACCATGGGGCGTAG
>CAZBRE010000254.1:0-4091 GCA_964494065.1 uncultured Alphaproteobacteria bacterium | reverse complement strand
CCAGTGCGACGCGAGGGCGAGGCCGCCGCGAAGGCCATGAACCAGATCCCGTTTCCTACCCGTGGAGACGATGTTGGCCGGGTTCAGCGTTTCAATCCTTGGGTGCTGCCGCCGTTCGGTGATGACTTGCTTGAAAGCTTTTTTCGCCATGCGCGCCTCATCAAAGGCTCATACGCAGTGCAAATTCTGCATTGCTTTATATTCGCTGCCTCATAGTTATCGCGCTCATAGGTTAACGCTAGGTTGCCAATCTTTCCGGCAATACGGCGCGGTGCACGGTGCTTACAACAAAAAGGCGGCAAGTGCGGCAACCGAGTAGATCTTGAAAGCGTGCTCAATCAGGAGATCTGATAGCTCGCTCAGCTTTGCGGTCTATTGCGCCACCCAGACAATTCGATGAAGTGTCGCGATGTGATCGGTTGGTAGTTCGCGCCGCACTGTCTCGCCGCAGAATGGACCGACGTTGATCCCGTCAGCAGTGCTGTCTAGGAGTACGGCGAGCTGGATCCTGTCCTCCTGCAAACGGACCACAACGCGGTTGCCGCTTCTGATGGGCGCGTTTGGCGATGCGACCACGAGACCACCGGGGGCCAGGGCCGGGCGATAGTCGTTGCTCTCGATCCTGATGGCATACGCCATAGGATCGGCTACGTTCGGCAGGGTAGAGAATTTCCAGACTGGTCCAAAAGGAACCCCACCGTCGTTGTAGGCTGACGAGACCGCTGCATCTGACTCAGCTGCCGTTGGTACGTTCCCCATCTTGCGGCGGCTTTGGTTGGTTTCAATCAAACGGAATAACTCTTCCAAAGTAGCCTCGACCGCATCCATTGCCTTGGCCAAGCTTTCGGTGCTCGGCCATCGTTCGCGGCCCGAAGCATTAACTCGTTTGGATTTATTGAAGGTGGTCGGGTCCAGACCGGCCTTGCGTGCAAGTCCGGACGGTGTAAGCCCATGACGGCTGGCCATTTCATCAATAGCTCGCCAGAGATCAGAGTGCTTCAGCATGGTGGGATCGTCATTCAATATTCTCTGCAATCTAGGATTGTCGTCCGTGAGCACTCCCTTCAACGACTGGCACGCGAAAATATGGCACATTGATTTTTGTTCAGCAAATCTGAAATGTGAGAATGCAAACTATTCCCAGTAAATGGGACGAAAATCTAATTGCTAATGTAACTCCGATGAAACGTCTTCTGAGCCGATTTTGAAACAGAATACAAGCAGCGCGATAAAAAGTTAAAAGTCCGAAAGGAACGAATGAACCGAACTGATTTCTGCTAATAAGCCCTTGGGCGCAGCCCCGCGCGTGTTCGTTGGTGCGGCTTTCACGATCGCGGAGCTACTGATCGGATGCACACTGCGAGCACAGGTCTTCCGCCCCGCAACGGTTGAAGGGGTTCGACATGATTCGATCCAGCGCTCTACACTCAGCTCCAATGGAAGACACTAGCTGTCGGCGCTTTTCGCCTCGGTGGCCTAATGGATGTTGTCGGCTGGTTCATTGAGCCAAAGCGTTCACGCTTGATGGAAGTGTGAGGAAAAGACCGGCGCTGCCCGTATCCAGACAGCCACGTTGCGACTTGCGCAGGCAGAAGTGACGGCTGGTCAAACGCATTGGGAAGGCTCGGTTCGACGTTGAGACACCGAGCATTCGGATGATCCGTATACGTGACGCGCGGCGAGCGGACCACGCATCCGCTGGACGCACCAAATTGCGACCTGACACTGAGCGTTTGAACGGGGCCTGCGATCAAGACCTCGGGAGGCAGAGGTGGCGCAGCAAGAGCACAGAGATGCATTGCCGGAGGGCACCGTGCTCCGGGGCCGCTATCGTATCGAGGGCATCCTGGGCGCGGGCGGTTATGCGATCACATATATTGCCAACCATACCGGGCTCGACCAGAAGGTCGCGATCAAGGAATACTTACCCGACCAGTTCGCCGTACGTGAAGCCGACCACGCCACGGTGCGGCCGCGCGTCGATGCCGCCGATGAGTATGAGCATGGCTTGAAGCGGTTCGCCGAGGAGGCGCGCACGCTGGCCAAATTTAAGCATCCTGGCATCGTGCCGGTGACCGACATCTTCGAGGAGAACGACACCGCCTATATGGTGATGGAGTATGTCGAGGGCGAGAGCCTGCAGCAGCGTCTGGCGCGCGAAGGCACACTCGACGAGCCGGCGTTCCGTGTCATCTTCGAGCCGCTCCTCGAAGCCTTGGACGAGGTCCATGATCACGGCATCCTTCACCGCGACATCAAGCCGGACAATATCTACCTCCGTGCCGATGGCAGTCCTGTGCTGCTCGACTTCGGTAATTCGCGCGAAGACATCGGCCCCAAGGCACAAAGTCTGACCGTGGCGCTGACCCCGGGCTATGCGCCGAGCGAGCAATATTCCTCGCGCGGCAAGCAGGGGCCGTGGACCGATATCTATTCGCTGGGCGCCACCATGTATGCCGCGGTCACCGGCATGCGCCCACCCGAGGCGCCGGATCGCGCGCTCGACGACGAATATGTGCGCGCCGGGGAAACCGGCAAGGACATCGAAACGCGCTTTTCTGCGGCCCTGCTCGAGACCATCGACCAGGCCCTTGCGGTACGGCCGGGCGACCGGCCGCAACGCATCGAGGAATTGCAGGATCTCTTCGCAGGACGGGGAAGTGGGCCGCGCACCATCCTGCCGGCCTCTGTAGAGACGCGAAGCGATGCCAGCGCAAAATCGTCCCCGGCAAAGCGGCAGGGGCCGGCCCGAGCCGCGCCAGCGGGCCCGCGGTGGCGGCGCCTGGCGATTGCGGCATCGGTGCTGATTATGCTGGCGGCGGGCGGCGCCTTCGCCTGGATGAAGCACCAGCAAGCCGAAGCGGCGCGAATGGCGACGGAGGCCCAAAAAGCAAGCCTCCTTGCCGCAGAAAGGGCGCGAGCGGAGGCCGCGCGTCGGCGCGAGGCTGCGCGCTTCGAGCGCGCGGCGGACTTGGCCGAAGAGCGCGCTGTAGAAGCCGCACGCCGGGAAGCCTGGCTGCGCGAACAACGCGAAAAAGACGAACAACGCCGCAAATCCGAAGAGCGCCGCCAAGGACCACGGAATAAGCCGCCGCGATGCCGTGACGTCGGCGGATACGAGGCCTACATGAAGCGAACCGGAAAGGTCTGCATGTTGTAGGCCGACGTGATGGTGGAGGGCGGTTTCTCATCCGCTGCCGGGCGAGGTGGTCGTCATTCGCCGGGCGAAGGATGGCCGGATATTGGTCGCCGGCTCAGTAATGCTCGAAGGACCGCCCGCACATGCCCAAGCGTATGACAGATCCCATAAACGATCGCCTGACCCGGCGACAGGACCTGCTCGGCCTTGCCGCCTTTGTGTTTCTTTGTCTCTTGGTTTCGGGCATCGGCGGCGCCGTCACGGCGACGAGCGTGGATAGCTGGTACCAGGGCCTGCGGAAACCGTCCTTCAACCCGCCCGACTGGGTTTTCGCCCCCGTTTGGACGACGCTTTACGTGCTGATGGCTGTCGCAGCGTGGCGCGTTTGGCGCCGAGGGCCGACCGCGGCTCGCCGGTTGGCGCTCGCCGTGTTCGGCGTCCAGCTCGGGCTCAACCTCGCCTGGTCGTTTCTGTTTTTCAGCTTGCGGCGGATCGATCTGGCGTTGGCCGAAATTGTAATTCTACTCTTAGCCATCCTCGCCTGCGCTATCCTTTTCTGGCGCGTCGATCGATGGGCCGGCCGGATTCTCGTGCCCTATGCCCTCTGGGTCGCGTTCGCGACGGCCCTCAATGTCACACTTTGGCGGCTGAACGAGACCTAGTGGTAAAAACTCAACTCCGCGACGGCCAAGTCGGCGCGAAAGGCGCGGCCGATGGCGACCAGGCCGATGCGTTTGAGGCGGGTGGTATCGAGCGGGGTCCCCAGCCGGTAGGGTTTCGTTGTCGAAGGGTTTCTGCAATACCTCGCTGGCCCCGCGCTCCTTTGCCGCGTGAAGGTAGTGATCGGGCGAGACGCCACGATGGGTAGGTTTGCTAATGGTTGTGACGGGTCTCGCGTATGCGCCGAAGGGCCTTATTGGTCTTCTGACACCTCAGGCCAACACGACGGTCG
>CAZBRE010000253.1:0-4133 GCA_964494065.1 uncultured Alphaproteobacteria bacterium | reverse complement strand
GTGATAGACCGGCCGCCCGGCGATCCGCTCGAGCCGGTAGTCGGTGCCGCCGTCGAGCACCAGGAGATCGAGCTTCTCCTTGATCAGCGCGATGAAGGGCTCGAAGCGGTCGCGCTGCAGCCCGCCCGCATAGAGATCGTCGGGCCCGTCGTTCGAGGTCGCGACGACGACGAGGCCGGCGGCGAAGAGCGCCTCGAAGAGCCGGCCCAGGATCATCGCGTCGGCGATGTTGGTGACCTGGAACTCGTCGAAGCAGAGCAGCCAGGTTTCCTCAGCAATCCCGCGCGCGAGCGGCGCAATCAGGTCGGCCTCGCGCGGCTTGCCCTTGGCGTCGCCGCGGATCTTGTGAAGCCGCACATGGACGTCGAGCATGAATTCGTGGAAATGCGCGCGGCGCTTCTTTTCCAGCGGCGCGCTCTCGAAGAAGAGGTCCATCAGCATCGACTTGCCGCGCCCGACCGGCCCGCAGATGTAGAGCCCGAGCGGCGGCTCGGCGCGCTTGGTCAGGCCGAAGCGCTCGGCCCAGCCGCCGGCCGACGGCTCGTAGTGCGCGAGCGCGTGGTGCAGGCTCTGCAGCTTTTCCGCCGCCAGCTCCTGGGCGGGATCGCCCGTGATGGTCTGCGCGCGCACGAGAGCGCGATAGGCGGCAAGCGGTCCGTCGGTCATGGCGGGGAGAGTGGCGCGGTCGTGCTTAAGGAAGCGCCAAGAGATACTTGCTTGACCGGGCGCGTCAACGCTTCGTCGCGACGCGCCCGATGCGGCCGCGCCTCTCGAGGGTGGCATTGCCACCCGGACAATGCGCCGCAGGTGACACCGCCGTAACCGATACCAATCTCATGGAGACCCTCATCGGCCGATTCCACAGCACGAATTTTTGGAAGGCCGAACAGCCATGAACGACGTCACAACCGATAAGTCCAATACCACCGGCGCCGCTACGGTCCGGGTCTGGGACCCGTTCGTGCGCGTGTTCCACTGGACCCTGGTGGTCGCCTATTTCGTCGCCTTCTTCACCGAGGACGACCTCATGACCGTGCATGTCTGGGCGGGCTATGTGGTCGGCGGGCTGGTCCTGCTGCGCATCCTCTGGGGCCTCGTCGGCACGAAGCATGCCCGCTTCAGCGACTTCGCCTATGGCCCCGTCGCCGCGCTGCGCTATTTCCTCGCGCTCCTGACCTTCCGCGCCGAGCGCCACATCGGCCACAGCCCCGCCGGCGCGGCCATGGTCTATGCGCTGCTGGTGAGCCTCGTGCTCGCGGTCGCGACCGGTCTGCTGGCCTATGGCGCCGAGCGAAAGGGCCCGCTCGCACCGCTTTTCGCGGCGGACGCCCCGGCGATTGTTCTGATGGTTCCGGCCGCCCGCGCCGACGACGATGACACGAACGAACGATCCGGGCGGCGCAAACGCGAGGACTCGTTTTGGGAGGAGGCTCACGAGGTCTTCGCCAACCTCACCCTGCTCCTGGTCATCCTGCATATCGGCGGCGTGGTCCTGGCGAGCCTGGTCCACCGCGAGAACCTGGCGCGCGCCATGATCACGGGCCGTAAGCGATCTTGAAGGGAAACCCGCGCGCTCGGCCGTTATCCGGCCGTGGCGTGGATGGTTTCGGGCTCGTCCTCGACGGCCGGGTCGAGGACGGGCGCTACCGGCGAGGTGCGCGGCATGTACTGCGCAGCGCCCTGCTCGTCGGCCGGAACCGCCGGCGTCACCCGCATCCGGTAGATCGCGAAGGCGCCCGTCAACGCCGCCACCACGGCCAGATAGACGAACAGCCCATAGGGTCCCACGAGGTTCATCACACCCGCAGCAACCAACGGGCCGAACACGGCGCCGGAGCTGTAGGTCAGCAGCAGGCCGCCGGCGATGGCCATGCGGCTGCCGCCATGGACACGGTCGTTGGCGTGGCCGATCGCCAGCGGGTAAATCGCGAAGGCGCAGCACAGCCCCGCGGCGCACACGGCGATCAGCCAGAAGCTTCCGGTCAGCGACGCGAAGGCGACGGCGACCGCCGAGGCACAGATGATCCATAGCGAGATGGTCAACACCAAGCGACGGTCGAAACGGTCGCCCAGGAGCCCAACCGGGAACTGAACCGCCAGCCCGCCGACAATGGCGGCGGCCATCAGCAGCGAAACCCCGCCGACACCGAGGCCGACCCGTTGGGCGAAGATGGGCGCCAAGCCATAGAATGCGCCGAGCAGGAGCCCGGCCGCGGCGCAGCCGACCGCGCCCAGGGGCGAGATCTTGTAGAGCCCGCGCAGGCCCATGATCTCCATTTCCGGGATTTGCGGCGCCACCTGGCGCGTCATCGAAACCGGGATGAGCGACAGCGCGAACAGCATCGAAACGATGGTGAAGAGCTGCATGCCCTCGATCGGATAAGCCGAGAGCAGGAGCTGGCCGAGGCCCAGCGAGACATAGACCACGACCATGTAGGTGGAGAGGATGCGCCCGCGCCATTCATTCTCGACGGCGTCGTTGAGCCAGCTTTCGATCACCATGAAGAGCCCGGCGATGGCGAAGCCGCCGAGGAGGCGCAGCAGCCCCCAGGCGATCGGATCGTCGGTCAGGGTGAAGGTCGCGGCCAGCGCGGCCGACGATCCCGCGAACACGGCGAAGGCTCGGATATGCCCGACCGCCGCGACGATCACACCGGCGCGCAGGCATCCGGAGATCAGGCCGACGAAGTAGGCCGCCATGACCGCGCCCGCGACCACCGTGTCGTAGCCCGCCTTGTCGAGACGCACGGCGACCAGCGTGCCCAGCAATCCGTTGCCGAGCATGAAGACGAGCGTGCCCATCAGGAGGGCGGTGACCGATGCCAATCGCGTTGCCATGACCCGGCTGACATGGACATGAATGCGGGTTCCGCAAGAGGGGGTTTAACACCTCGGAAAGGTTTTCTTTTCGGCGCGACTTTTTGGCGCGCATCCGCGCATCGGGCGCGGTTTTGCGCCGGCCCGGCGATCCATTAGAAGGGGGCAATAGGCAGGCGAATTCCAGACCCGAAAGGACACCGACATGGCCAGGCTTCAGGGCAAGGTCGCCATCGTCACCGGCGGCACCAGCGGCATCGGCAAGCGCACCGCCGAGCGCTTCGCCGAGGAAGGCGCGAAAGTCATCATCGCCGCCAGACGCGAGGCGGAGGGCGAGGAGGATGTCGAGGCGCTGATCGCCAAGACCATCGCCGCCTATGGCCGGCTCGACGTGCTCTTCAACAACGCCGGCTGTCCCGCCCCCACCGGCGGCATGATCGGCGGCCGCCACTGGTCGGTCGCGCAAGAGGGCTACAAGGCGATGCGCCAGGCTTTCGGGGGGTCGGTAGAGGGCTAGCGCCCGCCGGCAACCCTCAGCACCTCGCCGGTGACGTAGGACGCGGCGTCGGAAAGCAGGAAGAGCACCGTCTCGGCGATCTCCTCGGGCTGGCCGGCGCGGCCGAGCGGGATCAGCGGGCTCATGCGCTCGACCCGGTCGGGGGCGCCGCCGGCGGCGTGCAGCGTGGTATCGACGAGGCCCGGCGCCACGGCGTTCACCCGCACGCCGTCGCCCGCCAGCTCCCGCGCGAGACCGAGCGTCGCCGAGTCGACCGCCGCCTTCGAGGCCGCATACCAGATCCATTCGCCGGGGCTGCCGATATTGGCGGCCGAGGACGAGATGTTGACGATCGCGCCACCCGGCCCGCCGCGCGAGGTCGACATGCGCCGCGCCGCCTCGCGCAGGCAATAGAGCACGCCGTTCACGTTGACATCGACGACCTTCGCCATCGCCTCGGGATCGACATCGACGATCTTCGAGATCTGTCCGGTGATGCCGGCATTGTTGACGAGCGCCGTGACGGGACCGAGCGCGCCCTCGACCGCATCGAACATCTTGGCGACCGCGGCCGCATCGCTCACATCGGCCTGCACACGTACGGCGCGGCCGCCGGCTTTTTCGATCTCCTTGACGACTCCCTCCGCCGCCGCGGTGTCGCGCGCGTAGTTGACCGCCACGTCGTAGCCGCGCGCAGCCCCCAGCCGCGCCACCGCCGCGCCGATCCCCCGGCCGGCGCCGGTCACCAGAAGCACGCCGCTCATTCGGCCGCCGCCTTTCCCCTAAGTGGATCTCTAGAGGGTTTATTTTCCGGCGCGAA
>CAZBRE010000252.1:0-4155 GCA_964494065.1 uncultured Alphaproteobacteria bacterium | reverse complement strand
GGGCGTAAAGCGGACATGCCGCTAAGAATCGAAGATGACGGCCAATAGCCACGAGCTGAAGTCGGTTGCCGGCAGCGGCCGGGCGGAGCTTAGGATTCGACGAGGTCATAGTGTTTGATGGAACGGGATTCGACCAACTCCGCCTCGGCGGGATCGATGTGCGGGTTTGTGTAGTCTTCGCCTACAAACGCCTTGAGTGACGCGAGATCTTTCCAAACCATCACGAAACTGAACTCTCTCGGACTCTCCGGTCGGGACGCCCCTGGTAGGACGGACACTATACCGTCCGTATCCTTCATCAGCGGTATTGCGGTCTCGTGAAAAAACTTGCTGAACTTCTCCTCTTTGCCCGGCCGGGTCACGACCTGAAATATCCGCATGATCATCCTCTACTCCCAAAGCATGTAACGGCGCGAACGTTCTCTCAATTGCGGCCCAATATTACACAGCGGTCCCCTCGAGTGATGTCCGCTTTTAGCCAGAAGCGGTCATCACCGCAGCTTCATATACATACGTCCACGGCAGAATTGCATGCGACTGGGCCAAATCGTCTCGACGCGCGGTAGGCTGCGCAATAGCCACAGCTACTGATCTGCGAGCGCCCCATCCAGTTCCGGCAGCATCAATCGGAGTTGCGCGGTCTCGGCCGTCCGGCGCAGCCGCTCGAGCGCGACGCGAAGCCCCTCGCTTCGTTCCCCGCGGCCGTGGCGCGACAGTGCGCGCGCCCGAGCGATGATAAAATCGGTCCAAGGCAAGGGCTCGGGTGCGACATAGGTTTCGAGCGCGTCCGCATAGCGCTCCGCTCCGGCCCAATCCTCCGCGCGCAAGCAGGCATCGATCGCATCGCGATAGAAGTACATGTGATTGTGGCTCAGTGACCCCGCCGCGAGCAGCCGTTCACCTTCCTTAAGGACCGCGCGGCGCTCCCCGGCGTCGTCGGTCGTCGCCGCGATCCCGCCCAGGATCAGCGGTCCCATGTAGGACATGCCGATACCGCGGGTGATCTCCAGCGCCTGGCGCTGCAGGGCAAGCGCCTCGGGCAGCCGGCCCTCGGCCCGGCGGATCTCCGCCCGAAAGGCCATCGATTCGGCCTCGAACCGTTTCGAGCCAAGCTTGACGGCAAGCGCGTGCGCGCGGTCGGTATGCAGCGACGCCTGCTCGAGCTCGCCGAGCAGCAGGAGCGCCTGGTGGGCGCTGTGCCGCGCGACCATCTCGGCGCGGTCCTGGCCGACCCGTTGCGCCAGGGCGATCGCTGCCATCGCGTCCGCCAATGCGCCGCGGACGTCGTTGGTCATCAGCATGGTAATGGCGACCATGCTCCGGTTGGCGACCTCGATCCGGCCGAAGCCCCCTTCCTGGGCTAGCGTGACACACTGCCGGAATTGGTCGTAGGCGGTGAGCAGGCGGCCTTCGGCGTAGCTCGCATCGGCGAGACCACCGATCGCGCGCGCCTCGATCTCGCGCGAGCCGATCATGCGCGCCAGCTCAAGCGCCCGCGTATGCTGCTCACGGCAGCCCTGCAGTTTGCCCAGCATGAAATAGAGGTTGCCCCGAAGATGGCAGAGGCGCGCGAGCTCGGCGGACAGGTTGTGCGCCTGCGCCACCGCGGCGGCCCGCTCGAGGATCTCCAGCGCGCGGTCATGTTGGTCGACCAGGCGCAGGCTGCCCGCAAGGCCGATCCAGCCCCGGCAGCGCTCGACGTCATCGGCCGCATCGTCGACCGCCGCCTCGAAGGCCTCGATCGACGCCGCGGCGGATCCCAGATCCTGCAGCAGCTCGCCCTTGCGGCAGGCTAGCCCAAAGCGGTCGGCCCGCACCTGGGCAATCGCCAGGCCGCGCTCGACCAGCTGCAGGGCGCGCTCGCTGCGATAGGCCTCCATCTCGGAAACCGCGGCCTCGAGATAGGCCGCGGGCGCATTGGGATCGCCAGCACGGTCGAGATGCTCGGCACGGAGAACGCGATCCCGATCGGCATACCACTCGGCGGCGGCGCCATGAAGCTCCGCCCGGCGTTTCTTGAGCAGCGAGGCATAGATGCCCTCCTGCACGAGGGCGTGGCCGAACAGCAGCCCCTCGCCCTCGGGACGGACCAGATATTGCGCGATCAGCGCATCGCAGCGGTAGGACGGATTACCGATCAAATGCCGCAAGGCCTCCAGCGAAAAGCGTTGGCCGAGCGCCGAGGCCGCCTGCAGAGCTTGGCGGTCGGTCGCCGGCAGGCGGTCGACGCGGGCCAGCACAACCGACTGGACCGAAGCGGGGACGGCGTCGGCAGCCATCTGCTCGGCATTGCGGAGCAGTTGCTCGAGAAACAGCGGATTGCCGGCGGCCCGGTCGATGCAGGCTGCCGCGAAGGCGAGCGTCGGATCGACCAGCAACGTCGCCATCTCGGCCGCCTCGGCCTGCCGCAGCGGTCCGAGATCGATGGTCGTCAGTGAGACCGGGCCCGCAGCGGCGCGCCACGCGGGGTCGATCGGATCGCCCTCGGTCCGTGTCGTCATCACCAGGATCGCCGGACAGTCGTGGACCGACCCGGCGAGGGCGGCAAGATGAGCGAGGATCTCAGTTTCGGCCCAATGGAGGTCCTCCACGCACAGCAGCAGCGGCTGCCGCGCGCTCGCGCGGCGTACGAGCTGCACAACGGTCTCGCGCCGGCCGAGGGCGCGTGTGGCGCTGTCCATGGCGTCATAGGTCGCGCGCAAGTCCGGCGGCTGGGGCAGATCGAGAAGGTCGTTTAGGAAGACCGCCTGTTCCGCGTCGAGCAAAGCGCCCAGCGCCGCTGCGGCGGTGCGGCGGAGCGCCTCCGCATTGCCGTCATCGGCGCAGATCAGTCCGCGGACGATCGCGCCGATCGCGTCCTCGCCGCTGGCGACACCGAAATCGAGGATCAGGCCGTTCAGATCGGCGAAGCCGCGTTCGCGGGCAGCTGCCCGCAGGCGCTCGACGAGCCGCGTCTTGCCGATGCCCGCATCGCCGCGCAGGTAGATGACCGACCCTGCGCCGGTCTCCAGGCAAGTATCGAGCGCCCCGATCAGCTGCTGTAACTCGGCGTGCCGGCCGACGAACGGCCGCACAAGCTGGGTAGCGGTCTTGCCGAATCCGAGAATCGGCCATGCCGTTACCGGCGCATCGTAGCCCTTGGCGGAGATCGTCCGCGCCGGCGCGCATTCGACGCGGTCGGCCACCGCTTGGCGCACCGCCTCGGAGACCAGGATCTCGCCGGGTCCGGCCGCAGCCAGCAGGCGGGCGGCCAAATTGACCGAATCACCGGTCACCGTGTAGTCGCGTCGCCGCTCGCTGCCAGTGGCGCCGGCGACCACTTGCCCTGCGGCGATGCCGAGATGGACCTTGAGCGGTTGACCGACCATCGGCCCGGCGGTCTGGCCGATCCGGGCGGCGGCAAGCGGAATGTCGAGCGCTGCGCGGACCGCGCGTTCCGGATCGTTCGAATGGGCGACCGGCGCCCCGAACATTGCCATCGCGCAATCGCCGATATGCTTATCGATCGTGCCGCCGTAACGGTCGACGACCTCATCGACTGCCTCGAAGAAGTGGCTGAGTAGCGTGTGGGTAGCCTCTGCCCCGAGCGATGCGCTCAGCTGAGTGAAGCCGCAGATGTCGGCGAACAGGACGACGACCGGCCGGATTTCGCCGCCGTCATCCGGCACCGCTTGGTCGGCCTTGAGCGTCGCCGCGTCGTCGAGAACGGCCCCACAGCCGCCACAGAACCGCGCGCTCAGCGGATTGACGAAGTCGCAACCTGCGCACGGACGCGACAACGACCGGCCGCATTCGGAGCAGAAGCGGCGGTCGCTGCTATTTTCAACGTTGCAGTCGGGGCAGCGCATAGCTTGCTCAGACTAACGAATACACAGCTCGTGAATTATCAATGATAAGCGTCTATGACGGACAAATGGCAATCACTATCGGTCGGCCGCCTCTCTCGCGGTCGAGGTCCAAAGGGGTGGCATCGCCGGAACTTACATGTGCTTTCCCCGACCTATAAGCTGGCCGGCTTGCTCATGACGCAACGACGGACGAACTTTTTGTATCAATATTTTTTCAAACGGAAGCGACTGTTTTCTGAGGCGGCAGTGGCGTAGCGCCCGATAACCCGCGACACGGATGATTGCCGGTCGATGTCCGCTATGGGTC
>CAZBRE010000251.1:0-4183 GCA_964494065.1 uncultured Alphaproteobacteria bacterium | reverse complement strand
TGGCGGCATCCGGGTCCTGCATCGGCAGCGCGGCGAAAGCGGCGAATCGGTCGGGACGCTTGCGCATTTCGTCGGCCAGCACGTCGTTGGCCTCGCGCGCCACCGCGATCGCCCGCTTGACGTCGTGGATCGCCTGCACCGCCGGCGCATTGAGCGACAGGATCATCAACTCGACCCCGTGCTTGTCCATTTCGCGCAGGCGCATGTCATGTGCGTTCAACAGGCGCGGGCGCAGTTGATCCCATACATGTGGTCCGAACACCTGTGAATCGCTCAGCGTCGCTTCAATGGCGAGGTGTTCCTCGAGCGCGATCTTGCCCTGCATGATGTTTCCCCCGGCGGCGCAAGTACTTTAGAGCCGTTTTTTAGAAAAGGCGCGCCCCGATGGCGACTTCAAATACTTTTCGAAGTTTAAAGCCTGTTTCTCATCGATGAAGACGATGTAGGTCTTCACCTGCCATGGCCTATATTTCGATGTGTGGGGCACTTCGCCGGCATTGTGCTTAGCCAATCGCGTGCGCAAATCGTCGGTGATGCCAACATAGAAATGATCAGAGTTAATGCTTTGGAGGATGTAGACGTATTTCATAGCCCGCCTTCGTTCCTTCGGAACTTCGGCGCGACAGCCTTCGCTCGCTTCGCTACAAAAGGTAGTACCGGCCTGCCGAGCCGAAGCTCGCGAAGCGAGCGAAGGCTGGTGGAGCCAGGCGGGATCGAACCGCCGACCTCGTGAATGCCATTCACGCGCTCTCCCATCTGAGCTATGGCCCCTAAAGGGAACGGGGATCAGGGATCAGTAGTCAGGATAGCAGCAAATTTCTTAAAACGCCTGACGCCAGACTCCTGAAATCAGCTTTCCTCTTCCTTCTCGATGGTTTCGCCGATGATGTCGGTCACGTCGGGATCGCCTTCTTCTTCCTCCTCGATGAAGGCGGCGTCGTCGAGGCTCTCGTCGATCTCGACTTCTTCCTCCTCGCCTGCCGCGGCCGCTTCTCCCGCCACCGCCGGCTTCTTCTTGCCCTGAGCTTCGGCGTCGGCGTCTTCCAGCGACACCAGCTCGACATCTGCGGTCTCCGGCGCGACGGCCTCGGCGGGCTCCGGCGCGGGCGCCGGCCGCGCGACCGGTGCCGGGGCGGCCTGCTCGGGCCGCGACCGCGTCGGCACCGGCGCAATCGGCACGACCTTGCCGGTATAGGGCGAGATCACCGGCGTCTTGTTGAGATCGTAGAATTTTCGTCCGGTGTCCGGACAGACGCGCTTGGTGCCGAGATCGAGTTTCGCCACGGTCGGGTTCCTCGCTAAATCGGTGCTTCACTTGGCGAGCCGCACGGGTCCTGTCAATAGCGCCGCCCCGGTCCATTCCGGCCGGTACGGCGGGATGACGGGGTCGCTAACCGCATGGTAGGAGGGCGTTGTTCTTCAAGGATAGCGCCCGGTGAATACCGCCGTTTCGACGCCGCTGACCGCCCGCCGCGGCGGCCCCGTGCAGGGCCGCGCCCGGGTGCCGGGGGACAAATCGATCTCGCACCGCGCCCTGATTCTCGCCAGCCTGACCGTCGGCGAAAGCACGGTCGCGGGGCTGCTGGAAGGCGAGGACGTACTGCGCACCGCGGAGGCTATGCGCGCGCTCGGCGTCCGGTTGGAGCGCGGCGGCGACGGCGTCTGGCGCGTTCACGGCGTCGGCATCGGCGGCTTTGCCGCGCCCATCGGCCCGCTGGATTTCGGCAATTCAGGCACCGGCTGCCGTCTCGCGCTTGGCGCGGTCGCCGGCTGCCCGGTGACCGCAACTTTCGACGGTGACGCGTCCTTGCGCCAGCGGCCGATGCGGCGCGTGCTCGATCCCTTGGAACGAATGGGCGCGCGCGTGATGGATTGCGCGGAAGGCGGCCGGCTGCCGCTCACGCTGCAAGGCGCGCGCGATTGTGTTCCGATCGTCTATGAATCGCCGGTGCCGTCGGCGCAGCTCAAGTCGGCGGTGCTGCTGGCGGGCCTAGCGGCGCCGGGCGAGACCACGGTGATCGAAACGCAAGCGAGCCGCGACCACACCGAGCGCATGCTGAAACATTTCGGCGCCAAGATCGTCAGCCGGGTGCATGGTGAGCACGGCCGCCGCATTACGCTGCAAGGCCAGCCCGAGCTCACGCCCGCCAATGTGGTGGTGCCAGCCGATCCGTCCTCGGCGGCGTTTCCTCTTGTTGCGGCGCTGATCGTGCCCGGCTCCGATTTGGTGCTGGAAGCGGTGATGACCAACCCGCTGCGCACCGGGCTCTATGTCACCCTTCGTGAAATGGGCGCCAAGATCGAGACGCTCGCCACGCGCGACGATGGCGGCGAGGAAGTCGCCGATCTGCGCGTGACCGCATCGGCGCTCAAAGGCGTCGACGTGCCGGCCGAACGCGCGCCTGCAATGATCGACGAATATCCGGTACTGGCGGTGGCGGCCTCTTTTGCGGAGGGCGTAACGCGCATGCGTGGCTTGCAGGAACTGCGCGTAAAGGAGAGCGACCGGCTGGAAGCGACCGCCGCTATGCTGCGCACCAACGGCGTCACCGTCGAGATCGAGGGCGACGACCTGATCGTGCACGGCAAGCCTTCCGTCGCCGGCGGCGGTGACGTCGCCACCCACATGGACCACCGCATCGCCATGGCGGCGCTGGTGATGGGGCTGGCGGCCGACAATCCCGTGCGCATCGACGATAGCGCCTTCATCGTCACCAGCTTCCCCGGCTTTGTCGAGTTGATGCGCTCGCTCGGGTGCGATCTTTCATGATCATCGCCATCGACGGACCGGCGGGGTCGGGCAAAGGCACGCTCGGCAAGAAGCTCGCCGCCCACTACGGGTTGCGCCATCTCGACACCGGCTTGATCTACCGCGCGGTGGCCAAGGCGCTGATCGATGTCGGCCGCGCGCCGAGCGATGCCGCTGCTGCCGCCGCCGCCGCCCAGGCGCTCGATCCGGCATGCTTCGACGAGAAGGCGCTGAAAAGCCATAGCGTTGGTGAGGCGGCCTCGGTGGTTTCCGCCATCCCGGAGGTGCGCTCCGCGCTACTGGCGTTCCAGCGCGATTTTGCTGCCAAGCCGCCCGGGGCGGTGCTCGACGGTCGCGATATTGGCACCGTCATCTGCCCCGAGGCCGACGTTAAGATCTTCGTCACCGCCAGCCCGGAGGTGCGCGCCGCCCGCCGGGCCAAGGAATACCGGGCCGCCGGGCAGGCGATCGAGGAGGCCGCGGTGCTGGCCGACATCAAAAGGCGCGACGAACGCGATCAAAACCGGGCCGCCGCCCCTTTAAAACAAGCGCCGGATGCGCACTTGCTCGATACCACGCATTTGGATATAGACGCGGCCATCCGGGCCGCCATCGACATCGTCGAGGCCACCCGAGCGGGCCGAGGGCGCGGCTGACCGCCCCTCGCTGTTGGAGGACAAAGCCCCGCTCGCGTCTCTGCGTAAGGCAGCCTGATCGAACCCATCGTTAAAAAGCACGGTCTTTGCGCCGGCCATCCGGGAATCCGGGGGCTGCCGTTGGTCTTGCGGGATCTTCGGCCCGTGTTTTCGAACGCCATTCCAACCCGCCGGCGCCGCTGATCAGGAGAATACATGGCCACCGCTACAGCCGCAGCACCCTCGCGTGAAGACTTCGCCAAAATGCTCGATGAGTCCTTCGGGACCGGAAACCTGCAGGAAGGGACGGTCATCAAGGGCACGGTCGTCGGCATCGAAAAGGAATTAGCCGTCATCGACGTCGGTCTGAAGACCGAAGGTCGCGTGGCCCTGCGCGAGTTCGCCGGGCCCGGACGGCAGGCCGATCTGAAAGTCGGCGACGAGGTCGAAGTCTATCTCGAGCGCGTGGAGAATGCGCTGGGCGAAGCGGTGCTCTCGCGCGACAAGGCGCGCCGCGAGGAAAGCTGGGGCAAGCTGGAGACCGCGTTCAAGAACAACGAGAAGGTCTCCGGCGTCATCTTCAACCAGGTCAAGGGCGGCTTCACCGTCGATCTCGACGGCGCGGTGGCCTTCCTGCCGCGCTCCCAGGTGGACATCCGGCCGATCCGCGACGTCACGCCCCTCATGAACGTGCCGCAACAGTTCCAGATCCTGAAGATGGATCGCCGCCGCGGCAACATCGTGGTTTCCCGCCGCACCGTGCTGGAAGAGACCCGCGCCGAGCAGCGCCAGGAGCTGG
>CAZBRE010000250.1:0-4291 GCA_964494065.1 uncultured Alphaproteobacteria bacterium | reverse complement strand
GATGAGCGTCGGGCCGCCGATATCGATGTTCTCGATGCACTCCTCGAACCCTGCCCCTTTCGCGACCGTCGCCTCGAAGGGATAGAGGTTGACGACGACGAGATCGATCGGGCCGATGCCGTGCTCGTCCATCGCCGCGCGGTGGCCGGCGTCGTCGCGCCGGGCGAGGATACCGCCGTGGATCTTCGGCTGCAGCGTCTTGACGCGGCCGTCCATCATTTCCGGAAAGCCGGTGTAGTCCGCGACCTCGGTCACCGGCACGCCGGCGTCCGCGAGCGCCTTGGCCGAGCCGCCGGTGGAGAGAATTTCCACGCCGTGTTTCGCGAGGAATTTTCCCAGCGCCTCGAGCCCGGTCTTGTCGGAAACCGAGATCAGCGCGCGGGAAATGGAAACGGTCGCGGCCGAGGCCATGGGGCTACTCCATTGATATTTCTGGTAGTTTTCGTCTTGGAGAAAGGGCGTGGCGGCGCTTGGGCGATCTCGTCGGTGCTAGCGCGCCTTCCGTTCGGGTTCGGGGCTCTTGGATACGGGCGCGGCGCCGTTGGCGGTCTGATATTCGGGCACCAGCCGGTGCAACTCGGCGAGCGTCTCGTCGACCTCACCGGCGGCGGCCTTGCCCGCGAGCCCATCGATGGCGCGCGCGAGCAGCGCCTTGTCCGCCGTGCGCGGGCTCGCCAGCAGAATGTCGTTGTACTTGGTCGGCACGGTGGGCTCGGCCGCGTGCAGCACCTCCTCACGCAGCTTCTCGCCGGCGCGGAGGCCGGTGAACTCGATCTTGATGTCGGCTTCGGGCTCGAGCCCGGCGAGGCGGATCATCTGGCGCGCGAGATCCTGGATGCGCACCGGCTCGCCCATTTCGAGGACGAAGATGCGCCCGCTCGCCTCGGCCTCGCCGCTGCCGAGCGCGGAGGCCTGGAGGACGAGCTCGACCGCCTCGCGCACGGTCATGAAGTAGCGCGTGACCTCGGGGTCGGTGACGGTGAGCGGGCCACCGGCCGCGAGCTGCGCCTGGAAGATCGGCACCACCGAGCCCGTCGAGCCGAGCACGTTGCCGAAGCGCACGGTGACGAAGCGCGTGCGGTCGAGCCGGCCGGCGCCTTCGAGGTCGAGCGCCTGGCAGTAGCTTTCGGCAAGGCGCTTGGTGGCGCCCATCACGTTCGCAGGGTTGACTGCCTTGTCCGTGGAAATGAGGACCATCGTCTTCACCCCCGCGGCGACGCAGGCTTCGGCGACATTGCGGGTGCCGATCACATTGGTCAGCACGCCCTCGCAGGGGTGCATTTCGACCATCGGCACGTGCTTCAGGGCCGCAGCGTGGAAGACCAGCTCGGGGCGCGCCTCGGTCAGGGCGCTCGTAGCGCGGGCCTTGTCGCGCACATCGCGCAGCATCATAGAGCGGGACAGATCGGGGTGGCGCTCCGCAAGCTCGCGGTCGATCGAGAAGAGCTGGTACTCGGAATTGTCGAGCAGGGTGAGCTGGGCCGGGCCGAGATCGGAGATCTGGCGCACGAGCTCGCTGCCGATCGTGCCGCCCGCCCCAGTCACCATCACGCGCTTGCCGGCGATCAACGCCTTCATCGCCGGACGGTCGAGCGCGGCCTGCGGCCGGCCGAGCAGATCCTCAAGCGCAATCGGCCGCAAGGTGACCTGCTCCTCGGGCGAGGTCGCCTCGAAATCCTCCAAACTCGGAAGGCGCGCGAGCGTCATGCCGTGCGCGTCGGCCATGTCGAGCAGCGCGCGGATACGGCCGCCGTCGAGACCTTCCTTGGTGATGATGAGCCGCCGCGGTTTCCGTCCCGCCTTGGCGAGCTTGGCGACGACCTGATCGAGGTCCTCGACCTTGCCCAGGACGGGCACGCCGTGAATGTGGCGTCCCACGCGGCCGCTGGAATCACTGACGATGCCGACGGCGGCATAATTCGCGTTGGGCGCGCGGTCGACGCCGCGGATGAAGAGCTCGGCCCCGTCGCCCGCCCCCAGCAGCAGCACCGGAATGCGGCGCCGGCCGTCGCGCGCCAGGAGATTGCCGAGGCGGCGGTCCTTGAAGACGCGATAGAGCGCGCGCGGGCCGCCGAGGAACGTGACCAGCACGAACCAGTTGATGAAGAGCGAGGAGCGCGGCAGGTCCTGGAGACGGTTCACCAGGAAGAGCAGCGGCAGGAAGATGAGCACGACAAGCGTGGCGGCCTTGAGGATCGCCATCATGTCGTTGAGCGAGGCGTAGCGCCAGACGCCGCGATAGAGATCGAAGCTCGCAAACACCCCCGCGGCGACCAGGGCGAAAAGCCCCATGCCGATCCAGAAATAATCGGAGCTGTACCAAAGCACCGACTCGCCCAGGCGCAGATATTGCGCGACGGCGAACGACGCCGCGGCCATCACCACGTCATGCACGAAGGCGATGCGCGCCCGGTACCCGCGTAGGCTCTTGAACATCCCGCCTCTCAAATTCGCGCGGGCGGAAGATTAGCATGGGCGGCCCGCCGGTCGAATGAAATCAGATGCGAATGAAATCAGACGGTAAGGGCGGACTACGGCTCTTGCCGATGCCGGGCCGGATCGCGCGCGCTCAGCAGAAAGAGCATCAATGCGACGACCAGCACCCCGGCAGCGAGCGCCGGCCAGCGCCACGAGACCTCGCGCTCGGCGATCACCGCGAGGCCGATCAGTGGCGCATTGCCGGCGGCGATGAGGCGGACGACCTGCGCATGGCTCAAGCCGCCCTGGACCGCGCGCTGATAGAAATGCTCGCGGTGGGCACGCATGACGGCCGCGCCCCGCGCAGCCCGGCGCAGCAGAGTCCAGGTCGCATCGGCGAGATAGTAGGCGGGCAGCAGGAGCGCCGCCGCCCAGGCGCCCGCTGCCGCCGCCGCGATCAACAGCCAGCCGAGCAGATAGCCGAGCGGGACGCTGCCGACATCGCCCAGGAAGACCCGCGCCGGATGCCAGTTCCACCAGAGAAAGCCGATCGCGGCACCGACTGAGGCGAGCGCGATCAGCCCGAGCGGCACCGGCAGCACGCCGACCAGCGCGAGCAGAAAGAGGCCTAGGCCGATCGCCACCGTCTCGGTCCCGGCAATGCCGTCGATCCCGTCCATGAAGTTGAAAAGATTGACGAACCAGAGCCACAGGACCGCCGCGGCGACACGGTCGCCCCAGAACGGAACGAGGCCCTGGAAGACGAAGCGGTCCTCGGCCAGACCCGAGAGGCCGATCGCCACCGCCGCAAGCTGTACGGCGAGGCGGACCAGCGCGCCCAGACTGCGCAGATCGTCGAGCCAGGACACGCAGGCGAGCACCGCGGCGGCGGCCAGCACCCGCCAAAGCTCCGCCGGGGCCGCCGATCCTGCAGATTGCCCGATCGCGAGCGCGGCAATTATCAGCACCACGATGACCGCGATGCCGCCGCCGCGCGGCGTCGGCGCCTCGTGGCTGGAGCGCTCGTTGGGGTGATCGAGGATCTGGCGGCGCTTCAGCGCCCGCAGCACCACCCAGGTGAGCCCGCAGGCGGCGAGCGCGGTCGCGAGCAGCACGACGATCGAGACGATGGCGGTCACGGTTGGGTTCATCCCGGCGGGTTATAGACCAGATTCGATTTTCACGGCACCGGACCCCGTCCAGGCACAAAAAAACCGCGCTGCCCGGATCGGGCGCGCGGTAGAGCGCGGTGACGCTTCGCTTCGCTAGCTGGAACCTATGTCCATCCCCGTTCGATCTTGAGAGCGAGGCCGTCTTCGAAAGGGCGCGGGGTGATGCCGAGCCGGTCGCACATCGGCGTCACGTCGAAGGCTTTGTCCTCGGTCATGCGCAGAAGCTCGGCGCGGGTCGGTGCGGCCCGCAGGCCGCATGCGCGCGCAAGCGATCCGAGCGGCGCGATCAATCCAACGGGCAACGGAATGACCAGCGTCCGGCGGCCGAGCGCGTGGGCGCAGGCGGCAACGAAATCGCGGTAGGCGATCGGCTCCGACCCGCCGACCACGACGGGGTCGCCCAACGCCTCGTCGCGGGTGAGCGCACCGATGAAGGCCTCAATCAGGTCGTCGATGAAGATCGGCTGGATGGTGGCGCGGCCGCCGGCGGGCAGCGGGAAGGGAACCGGCGCGCCTTTGGGCCAGCGCTTCACGTAGCGGACGATGCGGTTGACGTTGCGCTCTTCCGGAGGCCCATAGATGAGCCCCGGATGCAGCATGACGCCCGGAAGGCCGCTCGCGGTGAAGGCGGCCTCGCCTTCGGCGACGGCCTCCCCGGCCGGATCGGGAAGCTTGGAATAGCGCCGCATCGAGCCGGTGAG
>CAZBRE010000249.1:0-4303 GCA_964494065.1 uncultured Alphaproteobacteria bacterium | reverse complement strand
TCATCGCCTTCCTGACCGAGCTCGCCGAGCAGGTCGGCGACGAGGCGCGCTTCGTCCATCAGGGCATGACCTCGTCGGACGTGCTCGATACCTGCCTCTCGGTGCAGATGACGCAGGCGGCCGACATCCTGCTCGCCGATCTCGACGCGTTGCTGGCCGCGCTCAAGACGCGGGCGCGCGAGCATCGCGACACGCCTTGCATCGGCCGCAGCCACGGTATCCATGCCGAGCCGACGACCTTCGGGATCAAGCTCGCGGGCCACTATGCGGAGTTCGCGCGCAACCGGGCGCGTCTGGAGGCAGCCCGCGCCGAGATCGCGACCTGCGCCATCTCGGGCGCGGTCGGCACCTACGCCAATATCGACCCGTCGGTCGAAGCCTATGTCGCCGAAAAGCTCGGGTTATCCGTCGAGCCGGTCTCCAGCCAGGTGATCCCGCGCGACCGGCACGCCATGTTCTTCGCCGTGCTCGGCGTCATTGCGAGCTCGATCGAACGTCTCGCCACCGAGATCCGCCATCTGCAGCGCACCGAGCTGCGTGAGGCCGAAGAGTATTTCTCGCCGGGCCAGAAGGGCAGCTCGGCGATGCCGCACAAGCGCAACCCGGTGCTGACCGAGAACCTGACCGGGCTCGCCCGCGTCGTGCGCTCCGCCGTGGTGCCGGCGCTGGAGAACGTGGCGCTGTGGCACGAGCGCGACATCTCGCATTCCTCGGTCGAGCGCATGATCGGCCCGGACGCCACCGTCACCCTCGACTTCGCCCTCGCCCGCCTCGCCGGCGTGGTCGAAAAGCTCGTCGTCTATCCCGAGAACATGATGGCCAATCTCGAGCGCCTCGGCGGGCTCCACGACTCGCAGCGGGTGATGCTGGCGCTGACGCAAAAGGGCATGAGCCGCGAGGATGCCTACCGCGCGGTGCAACGCAACGCGATGGCGTCCTGGGAGAGCGGTGGCAGCTTCATCGACATGCTGAAGGCGGACGACGAGATCACGAAGCATATGACGGCCGACGAGATCGCCGCACAGTTCGGGCTCGACTATCACCTGAAACATGCCCCCACGATTTTCGAACGCGTCTTCGGCAGCGCAGACGCCAGCTAAAGCGGTTGCGCCGCGAACAGGATTGACGCAGGTTTCAGTCAACGCCGCATTTTGCCCGCAGAAGCAATCCAAGGCCTGACCGTCACCCGCCATGGCCATTGAACATCGTTCAGCCCTAACCCCCGGCTACCGCCTTCACGAGTATCAGATCGAAAGCGTGCTGGGGCATGGCGGCTTCGGCATCACCTATCTCGCCACCGACAACAACCTCCACAAGAAGGTGGCGATCAAGGAATTCCTGCCCAACGACGTCGCCGTCCGCGTCGACGGCTCGACGGTCGAGGCGAAATCCTCCAGCGACATGGACACCTTCCAGTGGGGCCTCGAGCGCTTCACCCAGGAAGCCCAAACGCTCGCCCGCTTCCGCCATCCCAACGTGATCCAGATCAGCCGCTACTTCGAGGCCAACGGCACCGCCTATTTCGTGATGGACTACGAGGACGGCAAGAGCCTCAAGGACATTCTGCAGAGCGCCGGCACGCTGCCCCAGTCGGAGATCGAGGAGCTGCTCTATCCCCTTCTCGATGCGCTCAACGCGGTCCACCATGCCGGCGTGCTCCACCGGGACATCAAGCCGGGGAACATCTATGTGCGCGCCGACGGCTCGCCGGTGCTGCTCGACTTCGGGGCCGCCCGCCAGGCGCTCGGCGAGAAAAGCCAGAGCCTCACCAGCATCTTCACCGCCGGCTACGCGCCCTACGAGCAGTACTACACCGGCGGGCATCAGGGCGTGTGGACCGACATCTACGCCCTTGCCGCCGTGCTCTACCGCTGCGCCACCAGCAAGCCGCCGCCGGAGGCGCCGGCGCGCATCCTGGAAGATACGATGGAGCCGGCCAGCGTCGCCGCCAAGGGCAGGTACGACGACGACTTCCTCGCCGCCATCGATGCGGGCTTGGCCGTGCGCGCCGAGGACCGGCCGGCCGATATCGCGAGCTGGCGGGCGCTCTTCGAGGGCGTCACCGAGCGTCAGGCGGCCGCCGACGCCACCAGGCCCGGCGTCGTCCAGCCGGGCGCCCCCACCGCCCGGCGGCCCATGGTCGGCGGCGCACGCGACAAACGCGCAAAGGCCGGCATGTCACCGGCCGTCAAATGGTCGCTCATGGGCGGCGGCGGTGCGGTTGTTGTGGCGAGCGTCATCGCCGCCGTGCTGCTGGTCCCCGAATCGGGGCCGGACGGCGCGAAGATCAGCAATCTCGTCGACCCGCCCAAGCACCGTTGCGACGATCTCGCCGCCGATCCCTGGGACCCGTCAAAGAAAGGCTCGGGCGTGCGCCTCGGTGCCATCGACGGAACGGCGAGCGCAGTCTGCAAGGCGGCCGCCGAGCGCTACCCTCGCGCGCCGCGCATGATGGCGCAATACGCCCGCGCGCTCTTCAAGGCGAACCAGGCCACCGAAGGGGTGCGCTGGGCGCGCCGCGCGGCGGAGGCCGGCAGCCCCTCGGGCGCGTTCCACCTGGGGATGGCGTATCGGCACGGCCACGGCGTGACACGCGACCTGAAGGAAGCCCGCCGCTGGTTCACGCAAGGCGCCGACAAGCGCCATGCGCTCGCAGCCTACATGCTGGCTCGCTTCGATATGAACGGCACCGCCGGCGCGCGCAACTACGCAAACGCGGCCCGACGGATGCGCGAGGCCGCCGACCGCGGAGTGATCAATGCGCAGTGGCTGATGGGCCGGCTGTACCTGAACGGCTGGGGCGTCGCCAAGGACTATGTCCTGGCGGCGTCCTGGTACCGGCGGGCCGCCGATCAGGGGCAACACGACGCTCAAGCCGACATCGCCTATGCCTATCTGAACGGCCGCGGCGTGGCGAAGAACCCCCGCATCGCCGCCGAGTGGTATCGCAAGGCCGCGCGCCAGGGCAATGCGCGGGCGTATTTCGAGCTCGGCCGCATTTACGAGTACGGCATCGGCGTCACGGCGAACCCGAAGACGGCCAAGGCGTTCTACGAGCGCGGCGCGGGCAAGGGCCATGCCGGCGCGATGAACAACCTCGGCACGCTCTATTTCAACGCCAAGGGCGTGACGCGCGACTATGCCACGGCCGTAAGCTGGTTCCGCAAGTCCGCCGAACGGGGCTCGACGACGGCGATGCACTGGATGGGGCTGTGTTACCTAGACGGCAAGGGCGTCGCCCAGAACAATGCCGAGGCATATTTCTGGCTCGCGCTTTCGGTCAGCAAGGGCGACGACCGCGCCCGCAGCCGGCGCAACCGCGCCGCCGCAACGCTCTCCGCCGAACAGCGTAGCGAGCTCGACAAGCGGATCTCGCGCTGGAAACCGCGCAGCTGAGCGTATCTGTTAGAGCGTGAGGGGCCGTTCCGGCCAGCCGGTCAGCGGCCGGTCACTTCTTCCATGATCTGGCGCCGGGCGACGTCCATCAGCTCGTCCATCTGCTTGCGGACCTGGTGCTGGCTCTTGTCGACGCCCTTGGCCGAAAGGTCGCCGTGCACCTTGCGCAGCACATCGTCGTCGCCGGGCTCGTCGAAGTCGCTCTCGATCACCTCGCGCGCGTAGGCCGCCGCGTCATCTCCGGACAGGCCCAGCAGCTCCGCCGCCCATAGGCCGAGCAGCTTGTTGCGGCGGGCGCCCACTTTGAATTGCAGCTCTTGATCGTGCTTGTACTTGGCTTCGAAGCCTTTTTCCCGTTCGTCGAACGTGGTCATCGACGACGCTCCTTCCTTGTCGTTCCCAGTCTGCCACCCGCCCGCGCGAGTGTGGCCTGCCAACCCGATCCGGCATGCCTGTCATTCGCCTCTTATATAGTAAGGGCCCGGGCCGGATGGTATTCAAAATGCCATGTGCACGGTCGTCATCCTGCGCCGGACAGGTCACCGCTGGCCGGTCCTGGTCGCCGCCAACCGCGACGAGATGCTCGACCGGCCCTGGTCGCCGCCGGCGCGTCACTGGCCCGACCGGCCCGATGTGGTGGCGGGGCGCGACGAGCTCGCGGGCGGCACCTGGCTCGGTATGAACGACGAGGGCATGGTCGCGGCGGTGATGAACCGGCCGGGCTCGCTCGGTCCCGCCGAGGACAAGCGCTCGCGCGGCGAGCTGGTGCTGGATGCGCTCGACCATGCCGAGGCCGGCGCGGCCGCCGAGGCGATGAGCCATATCGACCCGCAGGCCTACCGGCCCTTCAATCTGATCGTCGCCGATGCGCATGACGCCATATGGCTGCGCAGCGACCCCGACGGCG
>CAZBRE010000248.1:0-4308 GCA_964494065.1 uncultured Alphaproteobacteria bacterium | reverse complement strand
GTCTTTCCGATCGCCGTGGCGATGGCCTGCGCCGGTCACGGCGTCCCGGTCCGCGCCGGGGTGGGCGCATATCTGACGGAGTTCTCCGCGAACCTGGTTTCGGCCGGTATGCGGCTCGTCCCGCTCGGCCAGCGCGATGGTCAGCGGGCCATCGCCGCGCTGGAGCCCGTCGTGGCTGAAACCTCCGAACAAGCGATCGCCAGCGCCGCTGAGCCGGTCGGGTCCTGCGCCACGGTCATCGACATCGCCAGCATGCGGCACGAGACACTCCATACGAGGCTGTTCCGATCATGAGCGAATCCCTTCACGGACCCCTGCGCGTGGGCATCGGCGGGCCGGTCGGCTCGGGCAAAACGGCGCTCACCGATACGCTCTGCAAGGCCATGCGCAACGACTACGATATGGCCGTCATCACGAACGACATCTACACGAAGGAAGACGCCGAGTTCCTCACGCGGTCGGGTGCTCTGCCGATCGAGCGCATCGAAGGCGTGGAAACGGGCGGCTGCCCGCACACGGCGATCCGCGAAGATGCCTCGGTCAATCTGGCGGCCGTCGCCAATATGCGCCGGCGTTTTCCCGATCTCGATCTGATCCTGATCGAATCCGGCGGCGACAATCTAGCCGCCACCTTCAGCCCCGACCTTGCCGACATCACGATCTATGTGATCGACGTATCCGCGGGCGACAAGATCCCGCGCAAGGGCGGTCCCGGTATCACACGTTCAGACCTCTTGGTGATCAACAAGACCGACCTGGCGCCATTGGTTGGCGCCGATCTTGGCGTAATGGCCCGCGATGCTGAGCGCATGCGCGGCACCCGTCCCTACGTCTTTACCAACTTGAAGGAGCGCGACGGGGTCGCAGCGGTGGCCTCGTTCATCATCACGACCGGTGGACTGCCGCCGGCCAAACAGCGCAATCTATCGCCGCACAACGCCCACGTGGAGGCATGATTTGCAGATACGCTTTCTCATGGTCGCGTCTTTCGTCCGGCGCTGCTGCGCATGCAACACGCCGAATTGATTATCGTCGGCCTCCAAGCGAGGCGTACTATGAACTGCAGCCGGGGCGACCCCCGGTAGGGCATCGAGCAGCGGTCATGAACCTCCTTGAGACACTGATCCATCCCGACAAAGAGGAGCAGGACGACCGATCGGAGGTCGTCAAAGCGGCCAATCTACTGCAGGTCGGCGAATTCCAGCTCCTACAGCTAGCCTTCTACGATTGGCACAAGCGCGACATGCCGGACGCGGTGATCGACCGCCTGTTCGCCAATTATATGCTGCACAGCGAAGTGCCGTTCTGGGCCCGGCAGTATGCAAGGAAGATCATCGCGCAGGACGTGCGCGGCGAGCTCAACGACAATGAGCCCTACTACCATCGCTATGACGCCGACTATCACACTCATGTTCCCGATGGCTTGCGCAAGTTCGCCTGGGCGGCCGGCATCATCTTCATCGCGATCTTCGGCGGCATTTTCGTGGCCGACCAGGTCACCCGCGGGGGCGGCTCGATATTTCCGCCCTACTTCAAAAAAGGCGGCCCTGATGTGAACAAGGGCCAATAGCGCACCTCGGTTTCGGCTCTTCAGTTTGTCAAATGTCGCTTGCGGCGCCCTTGCGTTGCCGGCCGCAATTGCCAGAATGCGTCACCGTGCGGAATCGATCCTCCGACCATCCGCCACGGATGAGCCGACTGGATAGGCGGAAAGTAAATGTTCGAGTTTGCCGGGGCCTGGGAACAACCGATCAACTACATATTTCTCGCCGTTACGGCGATCATTGCCATGCATGGCATTCGCTGGCGCGATGCCGACGGAAAGCCCGATACGGTGCGCCTTCTGTTCGGCTGCATCGCCGCGATTTTCTTCTTCCTGGTGCTGCTTCAGGACGTACTCAAGGTCGTCAAATTCACCTGAGGGGCCGATATCCGCCGTCCGACCGATCGCGCCCTCTTGCTTCATTAACCGTCCGTAAAAGTCCAGAGCCTAGGTTGGCCGCGCAATCCAATCTGGGCGGGCCAATCCGGGCGGGCATGAACGATGGCGGTGGCCAAGGGCAAATCGCTGCTGGGCGACAATTTTTTCGACGAGGTCGGCGGCCGCACCTGCCTGGCCCGCGTCCATAACCTGCTCTACACCAAGCTTTTCGCCCATCCGTGGCTCAAAGGCTTCTTCCTCCACACCAAGCGTGAGGTGGTGGAATCGCAGCAAACGGATTTCTGGACGACGCTGATGGGCGGGCCGGCGATCTATGGCGGCCGGTCACCGCGCGACGCCCACGTTCATATGTTCATGCCGGCCGAAGTGTTCGAGATCCGGCACAAGCTTCTGGAAGAATCGCTGATAGAAGCCGGTGTTCCGGGGCATCTGCGCAAACGGTGGCTCGCTCTCGATGCCGGGTTCAAACGGGCGATCGTCAACCAATCGCCCGACGAATGCCACGGCCGCTACCGTCAGGAAGAGGTCATCATTGTCCCAAAGCCTGCAGGTTTCTGAGCCCCGCCGGCTAGGGCTTATACATCCGCTGTTTCTTGTCGACCTCCGGGACCCGGAGCACCCGCTTTTCGGGTGGCAGCTTGAGCTGCTCGGCGATATAGCGCGCGCGCTTGCGGACCGTTGACGGCCGCGCATTCCCGTAAAGGATTTTATGAATGACATCGGGACCGGAGACGACGTCCTCATCGGTCTTGAGCGACATGATGTAGTCGTCGAACGCCTTCTTGTAGCGGGCCTCGCGGTCGTGGACGATGCCGCGATTGGCATAGGCGGCGGCCAGCACGCCCTTGCCGGTCCGGTCGTCGGGCTTCAGCGTGCGGTTGAGGTAATCGATAAGATAGGTGAGCTCGGTAATCGCCTTGTCGTGCTTCTTGGTTTGGATGAAGACCAGCGCGCGACCCATGAGCGCGCCGCGATGGTCGGGCCGTTCCTTCAGGGCTTCGTCGAATTTCTTCAGCGCTTCGGCATATTTGCGGTCGCGCAGCAGGATGTCGCCCTGCTCGGTGTAGTAGTCGCCCGGCGCCCGCTCCACGAAACCCGGCAGAATGAAATAGACCGCACCCATCACAAGGATGCCGATGAACATGTACTTGATGAAGCGCGACAGGACTTCGGGACTCATTGAGGACCCTTCATCAAGGAGTTCGTGAACAGGACCGAGAACACGAAGCACAGAAGGATCGCCGTTGCGGTGGCGCGCCGCTTGAACCGGAGGCGGCGATCCTCGTCATGCTGGCCGTCGCGTCCCTCCACGCGCCTCACCGACAACACCCAGATCAGCTGGCGCACCGGATAGAACAGTAACGCCGTCAGCAGCAGGGTCGAAACGATCTGGTAGGTTTGTGGCGACACTGCTCCCGTCCGTCGGTTGATCGCGCTTCAATCCGTCAAACGAGACTCTAGCAAATCGCGGCTTGCTGGCAAGCCAATCATCGTTAACCAATTGAACCAAAAGAAAAAGGGGGAGGGCGAACCCTCCCCCTCGAGTAGCCGTCGTCAGGACGGAGACTTAGGTGGCGCCTCCGGAACCCGCCTGTTGTGGCGGGGTCACGGCGACGTCGCCGATATCCTCGACCAGTGCATGAACTTCCTTATCGGGCACGGTCGACATTTCCATCTTGTAGGCCAGGAACCACATCATCCCGACGCCCAGGATCCAGAACAGGATCTGCCAGGCCCAAATCGACGGGATGCCGAAGGTCCAGCCAGCCACGCCGGCTGCCGGCGCACCGAAGATGGTGTTGCCGATCACCGCGCCGGGGCCGATGCCGAAGAACAGCCAGGCGAGAGTGATGATCCAGGCGATCGGAACCAGACGCTTCTTGTCAGCCGACAACGACGCGTGCTCGCGCAGGAAGTTGTGATACTTCATGCGGTGCTCACGCGCAGCCGTGTCGCCTTGCGTCATCGCCGAAATCGGGATGCAGAACAGCAGGTTGAAGATGATGCCCCAACCAGCCGAGTGGATGGTCCACGGCCAGCGGCCCCACGGCAGCGCGCCCCCGGTAATCTGTTGACCGATCGTCTCGGTAAAGATCACCGCAAGCAGACCGGCCGCGAGTCCCCAGGTGGCGCCCTGACGGGTGATCCACGGGAACCAGCAGACCGCCGCCAGCGACGGCCACATTTGGAAGCCGAAGGCCACAGCCAGACCGCCCAGCAGCACCAGCGCGTCACGCGAGAAGGTCGCGACCACCAGGGCTGACAACACGATGAAGGCAACGCCCAACCGGCCGAACAGCTTCTGCGTGCCGTGCGAGGCTGTCGGATTGAGATAGCGCTTATAGAGATCGCGGGTCAGCATACCG
>CAZBRE010000247.1:0-4311 GCA_964494065.1 uncultured Alphaproteobacteria bacterium | reverse complement strand
TCCACCGCTTTGGCGTCGGCGGCAAGGCCCTGCGAGACGCCTTGTGCCATGCCGCCAGGATAGACGTCCTCCTCGCCCGCCTCCACGGCGTCGAGCGCCGCTTCGGCGACGGTCGGCGGTTTCGTCTCACCGCCGGGGGTCATGCGCGTGTCGACCGTGCCCGGCATGATGCCGACAACGAGCGTGCCCTGCGCCGCGAGCTGCGCGCGGACACCTTGCGTCATGGAGTATTCCGCCGCCTTTGAAGCGGAGTATGAGCCGAGCGCCGGCAGGTTCACCCGGCCGATGATCGAGAGCATGTTGACGATGCAGCCGCCGCCATTCGCTTTCAGCACCGGTGCGAAGGCGCGGATCATTGACAGCGTGCCCAAATAATTCACTTCAATCTCAGTGCGCGCGTTCGACATGGCGTCGTCGGCGAAGAGCGGCGCGTTGAAATTCACGCCGGCATTGTTGACCAAAAGCTTCACGTCGCCGCAGGCCTTGGCCGCGGCTTCCACCTGATCGGGCTTTGTGACGTCGAGCGCGATCACCTCCACCCCGTCTGGCGCCTTATAGCCCGACGGATCGCGCACCGCCGCATAGATCTTGCCCGCGCCGCGCGATTGCAACTCCGCGACGAACGCCTCGCCGATCCCGCGATTGGCGCCCGTTACCAGCGCCACGCTTCCCTTGATGTTCATGGCCAGTTTCTCCTCTCCCTGCGGGGCCGCGCCCGCGTCTTCGATATCGGTCGATGTGATCCAGTCCGGGTCGACGTCGGGCAGCGGGATCGCGGCCAGCAGCCGCGAAGTGTAAGGCCGCCGGGGCATCGCGAACAGGGCCGCGCAGTCGCCCTCCTCGATGATCTCGCCGCCATACATCACCATCACCCGGTCGCAGACCGTGCGCACGACGGACAAATCGTGACTGATGAAGATGAGCGCGAGACCCAGATCGGCGCGGAGGCGGCGCAGCAGTGCCAGGATCTGCGCCTGGCTGGAGACGTCGAGGCCCGAGACGATCTCGTCCGCGACGACGAGCGCCGGGTCGAGGGCGATGGCGCGGGCGATGCCGACGCGCTGGCGCTGGCCGCCGGAAAGCTCGTGTGGATAGCGTCCGGCGAATTGCGGGCCGAGACCCACTTGTTCCAGGAGCATCCAGGCCTGTGCCCAGGCCTCGGCGCGGCCGGAGACGCGGCCGTAAGCAAGCAGCGGCTGGGCGATGATGTCGGCGATGCGCTGGCGCGGATTGAGCGAGGATTGCGGGTCTTGGAAGATCATCTGGAAGCGCGGCCGGAGCGGGCGCAGCGCCGGCTCTTCGAGCTGCGCTATGTCCTTGCCTTCGAAGCGGATCTCGCCGGCGCTCGGCTTGTAGAGCCGCACGATGGTGCGGCCGAGCGAGGTCTTGCCCGAGCCCGACTCGCCGACCAGCCCCAGCGCCTCGCCGGGCGCCAGCGTCACGTTGATGTTCCGCAGAATGTCGACGGTCGGCGCCTTCCCGAAGGGCGGCTTCCGGTTCAGATCCGGCAGCGACAGGGCCACGTCGCGCAACTCAAGCATCGTGGGCAGCCCCACCGGCATGCGCCTCGTCATAGGCCTTCGCCTCGGCGTTGAGCGTTTCGGTGAGCGTCGTGGGGACCGGCTGCAATGCGTCGCCCGGCCGGTCATAGCGCGGCGTCGCTTTCATGAGCGCGCTCGTGTAGGCATGCTTGGGTGCGGCGAACACCTCGGCGACCGCGCCCTGTTCGAGCACGCGCCCATCGTGCAGGACGGTGATGCGGTCGCAGAGCTTGGCGACGACGCCGAGATCGTGGGTAATGAAGAGAAGGGCGGTGCCTCTTTCCGCCTGCAGCGCCTTGATCAGCCCCAGCACCTGGCGTTGCACGGTGACGTCGAGCGCGGTCGTCGGCTCGTCGGCGATGATCAGCTTGGGCTGGCAGGAAAAGGCGATGGCGATCAGCACACGCTGGCGCATGCCGCCGGACAGCTCGTGCGGGTACTGCCGCAACACCCGCTCGGGCGCGCGGATATGGACGTCGTTCAGGAGGTCGAGCGCGCGGGCGCGCGCGGCGGTCTTGTCGAGCCCCATATGGAGCCGCAGTACGTCGGTGATCTGCTCGCCGATGCGGAAGGCCGGGTTGAGCGCCGTCATCGGATCCTGCGGGATGAGCGCCATGCCGCGGCCCATGAGATTGCGCCGCTTGCCCTCGCTCAGATGCGTGATGTCCCGGCCGTCGAAGCGCACCGTTCCTGCCGTGACCCGCGAGCGCAGCGGCGCGATGCCGAGCACGACGCGGCCGACCATCGACTTGCCCGCGCCCGATTCGCCGACGAGGCCGTGGACTTCGCCGGGCACGACCGTAAGGCCGACCCTGCGCAGGATCGGAATGCGACGGCGATCCGAGCGGATCTCGAGGTGGAGGCCCTCGATGGCGAGGATGGGAGTAGCGGCACTCATTTGCGCATCACCGGGTCGAGCGTGTCCTTGAGGCCGTCGCCCAGCGCGTTGAGTGCCAGCACCGTCGCGATCACCATGATGATCGGCGCCACCATGAGCCATGGTGCCTGGTTCACGTATTGCCGGCCGGCGCCGATCATGCCGCCCCAGGTCGGGAATTCCGACGACAGGCTCAAGCCGACATAGCTCAGGATCGCCTCGACGATCACGGCGATGCCCATTTCGAGCGTCAGCAGCACGAGCAGCAGCGGCATCACGTTCGGCAGGATCTCGCGGATGAGGATGCGCCGGCGCGGCAGGCCGATGGTCACGGCCGAGGCAACGTAGTCTTGCGCCTTCTGCGCCATGGTCTCAGCACGCACGACGCGGCAGAAGCGCGTCCAGTCGATCACCGCTATCGCAATGATGACCGAATGGAGCCCGGTTCCCATCACCGCGACCAGCACGATCGAGAGCAGGACGGCCGGGAAGGCCATCCAGATCTCGACGAGCCGCGAGATCGCCTGATCGACCCAGCCGCCGACATAGCCCGCCAGCAGGCCGAGCGTGGTGCCGATGATGCCTGCGGCGAGCGCCGCGCAGATCGAGACGATGAGTGCGATGCGCGCGCCGTAGATGAGGCGCGAGAGGATGTCGCGCCCGAGATTGTCGGTGCCGAATATGAAGCCGGCCTCGCCCTTTTCCGCCCAGACCGGCGGCAGGTACTGCATCAGCAGGTCCTGGTCGATCGGGTCGTGCGGCGCGATCCAAGGGGCGAGCAGGGCGACGGCGACGAGAAACAGCAGGAAGCCGCCGCCGATGCGGATGCGCCAGTTGCTTGCGGCCTGGCGCCAGACCGGACGGGCGGCGACGAGCTCAGCCATGGCGCATGCGCGGGTTCAAAAGCGCGTAGCTCATATCGACCGCGAGGTTGATGGCGATGAAGAGCACCGCGAAGGTGAGGACGAGGCCCTGGATCAGGGGTAGGTCGCGGTTGATTACCGCGTCGATCGCCATGTTGCCGATGCCGGGATAGGAGAAGATCTTCTCGACCAGCACCGTGCCGCCGACGAGGAAGGTGAACTGGACGCCGGTCAGCGTCACGGTCGGCACGAGCGCGTTCCTGAGCGCCTCGCGGGCGACGATGCGCAAACGCGAGAAGCCCTTGACGCGGGCGAGCTGGACGTAGTCCTGCGTCATCGCCTCGTTGAGCGAGGTCTTGAGCACGCGCGAGATGATCGCCGCCAAGGGGAGCGCGAGTGAGAGCGCCGGCAGCAGCATGTGGAGCAGCACCGAGCCCAGCACGTCGAAGCGCAGGCGCAGCAGACTCTCGATCACGTAGAAGTTGGTGGCCGCGTGAAAGTCGATCGCGTGGCTGATCCGTCCGGAGATCGGCAGGCCCGAGAGCGACAGGATGACGACGAAGAGAATGAACAGCAGCGCCCAGAGGAAGTCCGGGATCGCCAGCATGAAACCGGCGAGCCCGTCTATCCCCGCCTCGGGCCAGCGGCCGCGATAATAGGCGCCGGTCACCGCCATCGCTCCGCCGTTGACCATCGCGAGCAGCATCGCCATCAGGCAGAGCTCGATGGTCACCGGCAGGCGGCCCAGGATCAGCTCCATCACGTCCTGGCGCATCGAGATCGAGACGCCGAAGCGGCCCTGCGCCAGGTCGTTCACATAGAGCAGGAACTGGTGGGCGATGCTCTTGTCGAGCCCGTAGGTGACGCGGAGCTGCTGAATGTCGGCGGGGGTGGCGCCTGGCCCGATCATCATCGCGATCGGGTCGCCCGGCACGATGCGCAGCAGCACGAAAACGATCACCGCGACGCCGAACAGCGTCGGGATCGCCAGTGCGAGGCGCTTGAGCAGGAACCCCGCGCTCATGGGTAG
>CAZBRE010000246.1:0-4324 GCA_964494065.1 uncultured Alphaproteobacteria bacterium | reverse complement strand
GCCCCCTTAGTCATTTCAGGCGCATCCGATGACCGACACGCTGCGCATCGCCATTGCCCAGCTCAACCCGACCGTCGGCGATATCGACGGCAATGTCGCGCAGATCCTGCAGGCGCGCGAGCAGGCGGCGCGTCTTCACGCGGATCTCGTGGTACTGACCGAGCTGGTGGTCACCGGCTATCCCCCTGAGGATCTCGTCCTCAAGCCCTTCTTCCAGGACAAGGTCGAGGCGGCGGTGCGGGGGCTCGCGCAGGTTACCGATGACGGGGGGCCGGGGCTGATCATCGGCGCGCCGTGGCGCGAGAACGGCAAGCTCCATAATGCGGCGCTGCTGCTCGACGGCGGCGAGATCGTCGGCTCACGGCTAAAGCATCACCTGCCCAATTACGGCGTCTTCGACGAGATGCGGGTTTTTGCCGCCGGGCCATTGCCGGGGCCGGTGCCGTTCCGCGGCGTGCGGCTGGGCATGATGGTCTGCGAGGATATGTGGTTCGAGGACGTTGCCGAGTGCCTCGAGGAGTCCGGTGCGGAGATCCTCGTCTGCATCAACGGCTCGCCCTATGAATCGGACAAGACCGACGAGCGCCTCAATCTCGCCGTGGCGCGGGTGAACGAGACCGGTCTGCCGATGGTCTATGTGAACCAGGTCGGCGGCCAGGACGAGCTGGTCTTCGACGGCGCCTCCTTCGTGCTCGATGCCGGGCACAAGCTGACCTTCCAGGCGCCGGCCTATCAGAGCCACCTTGCGCTCACCGAATGGGCGCGGAACGGGGACGGCTGGACCTGCGCCGCGGGCGAGATCGAAAAGCACCCGGAGGGGTTGGAGTCGCTCTACCGCGCGATGACGCTGGGCTTGCGGGATTATGTCGGCAAGAACGGCTTCCCCGGCGTATTACTGGGTCTTTCCGGCGGCATCGATTCCGCGCTGACCGCCGCCGTCGCGGTCGATGCGCTCGGACCCGAGCGGGTCCATACGGTGATGATGCCCTCGCCCTATACCTCCAAGGAAAGCCTCGAGGACGCCAGCGCCTGCGCCGAGCTCCTTGGTGCGCGGCTCGACGAGGTCTCGATCGGCCCGGCCATGGAGGCCTTCGAGACCATGCTGAAGCCGCTCTTCGACGGCCGCGAGCCCGACGAGACGGAGGAGAACATCCAGGCCCGCGCGCGCGGCATCACCCTCATGGCGCTCTCCAACAAGTTCGGCAACATGGTGGTCTCAACCGGCAACAAATCGGAGATGTCGGTCGGTTACGCGACGCTCTACGGCGATATGTGCGGCGGCTATTCGGTGCTGAAGGACGTCTACAAGACCGACGTCTTCCGCCTCGCCGACTGGCGCAACCAGGTGCGGCCGCCCGATGCGCTGGGCCCCGAAGGCCGGGTCATCCCCGAGCGCATCATCACCAAGCCGCCTTCGGCCGAGCTCAAGCCCGACCAGACCGACCAGGACACTCTGCCGCCCTATGAGGAGCTCGACGACATCCTGAAATGTCTGATCGAGCACGAGAAGGGGATCGAGGAGATCGTCGCCCGCGGCCACGAGCACGCCACGGTGGCGCGGGTCTGGCGCATGCTCGACATTGCCGAGTACAAGCGCCGCCAGGCCCCGCCGGGGGTGAAGCTCACTCGGAAAGCCTTCGGCAAGGAGCGGCGCTACCCCATCACCAACGCCTTCAAGAGCCTGATCTGAGCGTCACGGCGGTGTCCTTCGGGCATGGACCCGTCACGGCAAACCTGTTACCTGTTGGCCAAGCGCAAGGATATTTCGGCGGAAGCGCTTGAATCCAAAGGTATTCTGAGGCCCCAACCGACGGCATAAGCCATGAGCGAACGCGTCTATCTCTACGATTCGACCCTGCGCGACGGGGCGCAGACCCAGGGCGTGGATTTCTCCGCCGCCGACAAGGCCGCGATCGCGATCGAGCTCGACCGCCTGGGCATCGACTATGTCGAGGGCGGCTGGCCGGGGGCCAATCCGACCGACGACGCGTTCTTCGCGAATCCGCCCGAGTTGAACCGCACCCGTCTCGCCGCCTTCGGCATGACCCGCCGCGAGGGCCGCTCGGCGGAGAACGATCCGGGGCTGGCTGCGATCCTGTCGACGCCGGCCAAGGTCGTCTGCATGGTCGGCAAGACCTGGGACTTCCATGTCGACGAAGCGCTTCAGATCGAGCGCGACGAGAACGTCCGGATGATCGGCGACAGCATCGCCCATGCCGTGAAGACGGTCGAGGAGGTGATGTTCGACGCCGAGCATTTCTTCGACGGCTGGAAGGCAAACCGCGACTACGCGCACGCCTGCATCAAAGCTGCTTACGATAATGGCGCGCGTTGGATCGTGCTCTGCGACACCAATGGCGGGACGCTGCCGCACGAGATCGAGGCGATCGTAACGGAAGTCACGAAGACCGTGCCCGGCACGCACCTTGCGATCCATTGCCACAACGACACCGAGAATGCGGTGGCGAACTCATTGGCCGCCGTGCGCGCGGGCGCGCGCCAGGTCCAGGGCACGGTGAACGGCCTGGGCGAGCGCTGCGGCAATGCGAACCTGGTTGCGATCCTGCCGACGCTGATGCTGAAGCTGGGCTATGAGACCGGGGTGAAGCGCGAGGATCTGAAGCACCTCACCCATGTCTCGCGCATCATCGACGAGCGGCTCAACCGGGCGCCGCAGCGGAACGCCGCTTACGTCGGCGAATCGGCCTTCGCCCATAAGGGCGGGCTGCACGCCTCGGCCGTGGAGAAGAACCCCGAGACCTATGAGCACATCGACCCGGCTCTGGTCGGCAATGCGCGGCACATCGTCGTCTCCGACCAGGCCGGCCGCTCCAACATCCTGGCGCGCTTCCGCGAGATCGGCCTTAAGATCGATCCCAAGGACAAGAAGGTCGGCCGCCTGATCGAGGAGGTGAAGGCGCGCGAGCATAGCGGCTATTCTTATGATGGCGCCGATGCGAGCTTCGAGATGCTGGCGCGCCAGGTCCTGAACGGCGTGCCAAGCTACTTCAAGACCGAGAGCTTCCGCGTCGAGGTCGAGCGCCGCTTCAATGCCAAGGGCGAGCTGACCACGGTCAGCCAGGCGGTGATCAAGCTGATGGTCGGCAACCGCGATTATATGGAAGTGGCGGAAGGAAACGGGCCTGTCGATGCGCTCGACCATGCGATGCGCCGCGCGCTTTTGCCGGCCTACGAGCAGCTGAGCGACCTCCGCCTCGTCGACTACAAGGTGCGCATCCTGACACCGGAAGCCGGCACCGCGGCCGTCACGCGCGTGCTGATCGAATCGGCCGACGGCGAGGGCGAGCGCTGGGCCACAGTGGGCATCTCGCCCAACATCATCGAGGCGTCCTACGAAGCGCTCAACGACAGCATCGTCTACAAGCTCTATCGCGACGGCGCCCAGGCGCCCGTCTGAGGCGCCGCTGGCGATGGCCGGCCTCTATCACCGGAGAACCAAGAAGAAGCAGCCGGTGCCGCAAGCGCCGGCGCCGGTGATCGTGCTAGTCGAACCCCAGCTCGGCGAGAATATCGGCGCCTGCGCAAGAGCGATGCTCAACTGCGCGCTCTCCGAGCTGCGGCTCGTGGCACCCCGGAACGGCTGGCCCAACGAGTTCGCGGAGAAGGCAGCCTCGGGCGCGCACGGCGTGCTCGAAAATGCGCAGGTCTATGACAGTACGGCCGAGGCCATAGCCGATCTCAACCTCGTCTATGCCTCCACGGCGCGGAGGCGCGATACGGTCAAGACGATCCTGACCCCGCGTGATGCGGCCGTTTCGATGCGCCAGACGATCGCGGGCGGCAACCGGATCGGCGTACTGTTCGGCCCGGAACGCTCGGGGCTCGAGAACGACGACGTGGCGCTCGCCGAGGCGGTGATCGAGGTGCCGCTCAACCCGGAGTTCAGCTCGCTCAACCTCGCCCAGGCCGTGCTGCTCATCGCCTATGAATGGCACCAGGCGGGACGGGACGGGGTGAGCGCCGACCCGGTGCTGCCGCCAACGGTCCGGGCGAGCCGCGAAGAGCTCATCGGCTTCTTCGAACATCTGGAGCGCGAGCTCGACGATTGCGGCTTCCTGCGTCCGCCCGAAAAACGCGCCAGCATGGTGCGCAACATCCGCAACCTCTTCCAGCGTACGGCCCTCACCGACCAGGAGGTGCGGACCTTGCGCGGCATCGTCGCGGGGCTGACCAAATGGCACAAGGGGATCAAGCGGGAGCGGTGACGGCGGCGACTAGTCGGTCGCCCGCCGCCCCGCTTGAACCGCCGTCTCGAGCGCGCTGAGGAAGCGCGAGCGGTCCTGCTTGCTGAAGGCCGGGCCGC
>CAZBRE010000245.1:0-4363 GCA_964494065.1 uncultured Alphaproteobacteria bacterium | reverse complement strand
GGCAGCCAGGAATAGATGCCGGCGCTCGATTGGCGGATCATGCCGGCGCGCAGCATCAGCCGGTGCGAGACGATCTGCGCCTCGGTCGGCGTCTCTTTCAGGGTCGGCAGGAAGTAACGCGTCAGGCGCATATGGGGTCTCGGCGGCGTTCTGGTTGGTGCGGGCGGCAGGCGCGGCGACTGTAGGCAAAGCACGCCCCAACATCAACGATGGGCGGCCGTTCGCTCATGCGGCCTTGGCCCGCGCCGGATCGGCCGCCTCGGCGGGCACGGGTTCGGGCGGCGGCCGCGTATGGGTCGCCATCATGACGAGGCTGGGAAAGACGACGAGGAGAAAGGCGGCCTTGAAGATCAGCAGCGCGACCGGCCCGTCGATCACCGCCTCGTAGAGGAAGTGAAACTGTCCTTGGCTGAAAAAGATGCGGTGGAGCATGCCCGTGATGAGCGGCGGAATGACGGCTCCGATGACGACGAACAGGACGTAGCGCGCGGCGAGCTGCGCCTTTGAGGCCTTCTCCCGAAGCGGCACCGGCGCCGTGCCTTCCCAGGCCCAGTTGAGCACCAGCGCGGAGAGGATCGCGGCGGCCGGCCAAGAGAGCAGCGTGATCCCGGTGACCGGCGGATGCTCGAAACCGGACGCGGCCGGCGCCAGGCGGGTCAGCGTCCAGCCGATGAGCTGGATGAAGGCGAAGAGATAGAGGATTCGCCGCACCCGAGCCTTGGCCGCGAGGCGCTCGAACTTGGCCTTCGCCTTTTCCTTCTCCGTGGGCGCACAGACGACCTGCAGAAACAGCGCCAAGGCGACATAGACGCCGACCATGGTGAGGAAGAGCCCCAGACGCTGGGCATAGAAGCCCGCATAGTTGCGCATGAACGCCTCGAAGGTGGCGATCGGCAGGAAGGACTTGCTGAACATGATGCTGAGAATGGTCTGCGCGCCGCACGCCGCCATGAGGGCGATCACGAAGGTCTTGTGAATGAGGATCGAAAGCACGCCGCCGACGACGAAGCCGGCGATGGCGGCCGCGTTCAGCGTCGTCTCGGGCACCTGAAGCGAGGTCGCGATCGAGGCGGTGACGAAGCCGAAGAAGAGCCCGCCGATCAGGAAGACGAAGACCCGGTGCAGCGGCCAGGCGAGGAGGCCCAGCACGATCGCGCCGATCACCGCCCCTGCCCCGCCGCCTTGCGGTCCAAGACCGATGATCGAGCCCAGGAAAAAGCCGAGCAACAGGCCCGCGCCGATGCCGAGCAGAACGACGAATATCTTGAAGAGCTTGCCGCCCCACAGCACGAAGGCGAAGGCGATCAGCAGGCTGCCGAGCCAGATCAGCTGATCGCTGCGGATCACACCGCCAAAGATGTCCAACTGGCCGTCCGTCTTGCAGTCGCGCCTGGGACCGCTGGGCGGAGTATCGTCGAGCTATGCGCCGGTGGCAATGCCCCCTGGGCGCTATGCGGCGTTTAGATCAACGGTTGAAGGATTGGGCTAGCGCTTGCGGCGAAGCTTGCGGCGGCACTGGCCGACGACGAAGCTGTGATGCGGCTCGTCGAGGGGCTGGCCGTTGAAGTAGACGCGACTGCCGCGAACGGTGATCTGACCGAGCTGCGCATCGGCTTCGACGCCGGGCTGCGGCGCGATGCCGAGATAGGTGTTGAGGTCGACCTGCAGACGGATGCGGATCACCTTCGGCAGCCGCACGCGCCGGCTGCCGGGCAGATCGGCGGGCGCGACGGCGTTGCCATAGGCATCGACGCCGGGGCGGAAAGCGACGCTGGGCCCGGGCACGTGCTCGACGATCAGGCGGCGGCAGTCATTGGCGCTGATCCGGCCGACGATGGCACGCTTGGCGCGCTTCATCGGCGCGGCATCGCGATGGAGCGGCGTCGGCCCGCCGCGCTCGGCCGCCCAGGCAGGGGCCGTCCAGGCGGGGACGGTCAGACCGGCGGCAATTACCGCAAATGCCAGCGATGTTGCTGCTCTATGCATAATCGTCAGCGTAGCGGCGATTTGGTTACCGAGACGCTAACTCTGTCGCAAATGCCGCATTTTTACTCACCGCCGCGCGCTGCAGTTGTCCGGAAGATCCTGGCGAGGAAACGCCCGACATCGTGGTTCGAGCGCGCCCGGATGGCGGGATCGGCGCCGATCATGTAGCCGTCCTTGGAAGCGCAGAGGCCGAGGGTGATCTTGCGGGTGAACGGGTTCATCATCGGCAGCAGCGTGCGCAGATCGCGGATGGTGCCGTCGCGATGCACCCAATAGCGGCAGGGATGGAGGCTGCGGCCGATGGTGAAGGGCCCCTGCCAGTTGCCGTCCCACTGATGGAACGCGCCCTTGTAGACGATGCTGCGGACCTTGGCCCCGCCCTCGCGGAGATCCGCGGCGACCTTGGCGCAGCGTTTCCGGTCGGTGATCGCATCGCCGTCACCCATCAGCATGAGCAGCGGCGCGCCGGTCGCCCGGCTGTCGGCGAAGCGGACGATGCAGGGGCCGTAATAGGCCACATGCGCGGCGAAGCGCGGGCCTTTGGGCGCGTAAGCCTGCGCGACCTGGCGATAGGCGGCGTACATGCTCGCCATGCCACCGTAGGAAAAGCCGATCAGGGCGACCCGCGAGCCGTCGATCTCGGGGCGGTTCGCGAGATAGCGGAGACCCGCATAGGCGTCGGCGAGGAACATCGATTCGGTGATGTTGAGCAGGCGCTCGATGAAGCCCCAGCCCTTGTCGTTCCGCGCCTCGTAGACGTGGATGACCAGGGCGGCGATGCCCATGCGGGCGTATTGCGCGGCGTAGACCGGCTCGCGGTTGGTGAGAACGCCGCCGGCGCCGTGCAGCAGGATGACGGCGGGAACCGGGGTCCGCGCCGAGGCGCCCTTGGGCAGGTAGAGCGTCGCCTTCGCGCGGGCCTTGGGATTGCGCCAGGGCGCCTTGTTGGCGTCGGCGAGCGAGAACGGGCTGTGGCTGGGGAAGCTGACCGGCTTGCCCCCGTCCCCGCTCTCGACCTTGGGCCAGGGTTTGAGCAGGCGGTCGGGATCAAAGGGGGTCGCGTTCGCCTGCGTCGCCGTCGCAGCCAGGACCAGCAGCAGAGCGAGCAATCGCGGCACGGAGCGGAACCTTTCCATCTCTCGTGATCTAGTCCGGATCAGGCCTGCATCCAGGGGGGATTCAAAACCGCGATCTTGGCGTAGACGGGGCAGGTTTCGGCGTGGGCGCCGGGCAGATAGCCGGCCGACATCAGAAACTCGCCGACGATCTCGCCGCCGGTGAACTTGAAGGTCGTCTTGAAGAGCTTGACCCAATTGGGCTTCTCAAGCGGGTGATGCGCCTCGAGCCAGCCGGAGAACCCGCCGTGGCTCTGCCGCAGCGCCTGGATGCGGCGGGCATTCTCGATGATGGCGGCGATCTTGAGGCGGTTGCGGATGATGCGCGCATCCTCGCGGAGCCGCGCCGCGTCCCGCTCGCCATAGGCCGCGACCGTGTCGACGTCATAGAACTCGAAGGCCTCGGCCATGCCCGCGCGGCGCTTCAGGACGAGCTCCCAGTTCAGGCCCGCCTGCATGATCTCCAGCACCAGGCGCTCGAAGAGCGCGGTCTCGTCGGCGAGCGGGAAGCCGTATTCGGTGTCGTGATAGGGGCCGTGCCATTCGTGGCCCGGCGCGATGTCGCAATACGTGCTCATTGGGTCCTTATCTTGGGCCGAAATGGATGAGATCGGTGTCGATCGCCCAGTAGATCGCGGCCCAGATCACAAGCGCGATCAGCGTCGTGATGAGCGCCTTGAGCAAGAGCTGCGGATTGGCCGGCGCGCCGGGCTCGTGGCCCGCCTCGGGCGTGTCCTCGCGGCGGATGCCCCAGGGCAGGACCATGAACAGGACCAGCCACCAGACGATGATGAAGACGACCAGGCCGCCGGTGAAGGACATGGGGCAGCGGCCTCAGGCCTGCTCGAGCTCGACCAAGGTGCCGCAGAAATCCTTGGGATGCAGGAACAGCACCGGTTTGTCGTGGGCGCCGATGCGGGGTTCGCCGTCGCCCAGAACCCGCGCGCCCTCGGCCTTCATGCGGTCGCGGGCGGCGATGATGTCCTCGACCTCATAGCAGACATGGTGCATGCCGCCATCGGGATTGCGGTCGAGGAAGGCCTGGACCGGCGAGCCCTCGCCCAGCGGGTGCAGCAGCTCGATCTTGGTGTTGGGCAGGGTGACGAACACCGTGGTCACGCCGTGCTCGGGCATGTCGACGGCCTCCGAGACCTCGGCCCCCAGCGTGTCGCGGTAGAGCGCGCTGGCGGCGGCGATGTCCGGGACGACGATGGCCACGTGGTTCAACCGGCCGATCATGGTGGATGCCTCATATTTTAGAG
>CAZBRE010000244.1:0-4415 GCA_964494065.1 uncultured Alphaproteobacteria bacterium | reverse complement strand
TAGCGGACGAGGCCTTTAACTCGCCGAATGTCCGGGCTTAGCCATAGCCGGACATACAGGCACCATCCACATCATCTAGTTTTTGGCCCCGCTTGCCCTAGAATGACGGCATCGGAGGAGATTGCCGGTGCAGCGCGAGACTCGCAAACTTGCAGCGATCGTGGCCGCAGACATTGCAGGCTACTCCCGTCTGATTGAGCTCGACGAGGAAGGCACGCTCCGTGCCCTGCGCGCCCATCGCCAGGAATTGATCGATCAATTGATCGTCGATCAGGGCGGTAGGATCGTGAATACCGCCGGTGACAGCCTGATACTGGAGTTTCCGAGCGTCGTTGACGCCATCCGGTGCGCCATTGCCTTTCAGCAGGGCATGGCGGCCCGCAATGCGGACGTGCCCGCCGAGCGACGCATTCGCTTTCGTATCGGCGTGCATGTTGGCGACGTCGTGGCCGAGGGCAATGATCTTTTGGGAGACGGCGTAAACATTGCAGCGCGCATCGAAGGACTGGCGGATGTCGGCGGCGTGGCCATTTCAGACGATGCCCACCGCCAGGTGCGCGACCGGCTGCCGATCGCCTGGGGCGACAGCGGCGAGCACACGGTCAAGAATATCGCCCGGCCGATAAGGATCTGGCGCTGGTCGTCCCAAGCGCCTGACCCGGCGGGCGACGGTTCATCGACGGATGCGCCCTTGGCGCTGCCCGACAAGCCGTCGATCGCGGTGCTGGCGTTCGAGAACATGTCCGGCGATCCGGATCAGGAATATTTCTCCGACGGCATCGCCGAGGACATCATTACCAGCCTGTCCCGCAACCGGGGATTCTTCGTGATCGCTCGCAACTCGAGCTTTGGCTACAAGGGTCACGCCGTCGATGTGACACGCGTCAGCCGCGAGCTCGGCGTGCGCTATATTCTGGAAGGCAGCGTGCGAAAGGTCGGCAACCGGGTCCGCATCACCGCTCAGCTTATCGATGCGGCGCACGGCACGCATATCTGGGCGGAGAAATACGACCGAGAGCTGACCGATGTGTTTGCGGTTCAGGACGAAATCACCCGGAACATCGTCGCGACGGTCGCGCCGGAATTGCTCGAGGCCGAGATGCAACGCGCCCGGGTCAAGAACCCGCAGATACTCGATGCCTGGGAGTGCGCCATGCGCGCGCAATGGCACCTGGCGCGCCTTACCCGGGAAGACAACGCCACCGCACTCCGATTTGCGGTGAAAGCCACCGAGCTGAACCCGGAAGGCACTTTGGGCCACAACATCGCGGCCTTTGCTCATATCTACGACGCGGTCTATGGCTGGAGCGCATCATTGCCCGAATCGATACTCGACGCGAACACGTCGGCACGCCAGGCGGTGACGCTGGATCCGCGCGACGCGGTGTCTCAGACGGCATTGGCCGCAACCGAGCTGTTCATGTCGCGGCACGACGACGCCATCACCAGACTGCGCCTGGCCATCGGCCTCAATCCCAATTTTACCTGGGCGCACGGCAATCTCGGGATGGCGCTGGCATACGCGGGCAAAGGCGAAGACGGCATGGCGTCGCTCAACGACGCACTGCGGCTCAGCCCGCGCGACCAGTTCAATTTCCTCTGGCTCTATCTTCTTGGATTTGCCGCTTTCATTGCGGAGCGCTACCAGGAAGCGCTGGAGTTCACGACGCAATCCATTCGGGAAAACGCGAGTTTGCCAGGCGTCCATCGTGTGCGCGCGGCATGTTTGAGCCAGTTGGGCCGCATCGAGGAAGCGAGGAGTGCGATCGCGGATTTCCGGCGACTTGCCCCGGGCGCGACCATCGACGCCCTGAAGCGGCAAATGCCCTTCAAAAGACCCGAAGACCTTCAACGATATATCGAACTTCTCCAGCGGGCCGGAATGACCCACTAGATGATGACTTTAGAATTCGGGCACTCCCCTCACCTAGAACCACAAGCGGCAACGCCCTTGCCGGCAACAAACAACTGAAAATGTCCGCAACTGGTCGATACTGTTGATAAAGTATTTTCCGCCTATCCAATTGGAATATTGGTTCGTGCAAGCGCCCTCGGGCGCAACAATGATTCAAGACGCTTGACGATGTGATTCAATCTTTGCGCGGACGATCATAAAGACCGACTTTATCAACAGTATCGACCCGAAGCGGACATCCAGCGCCTCCCGTCGCATGAGAAGTGGCGCCCCGGCTGATCAGGGCTGATATTATTTTAAGCCTAAAGTTCCTTAGACCGATGAATTCAATAGTTCAATAGAAATATTGACCGCGCCGCGAGGCCAAGCCTTGCGATGCCGTACGCGTCATTGGAAAGACCGGGCAAAAGCCAAGATCGCGGGAATGATCATTACCAGGATCGCGAACCAGATCACGGTGCCGATGAAGTAGGGCAACGCCGCTCGCGCGAGCTGTCCAATTGTCACATCGTCAAAGCACTGCCGTATGAACAAGCTTGTCCGCCCGACACCGGGAAGCGCCTGACCCGACGCGGCTGCGGCCAGCAACAGAATAACTGCGATGATTGCATCGAGACCACCGTTGATCATGCTCGGATAAACGGTGGCCATCGCTAGTCCCACGGCGGGCAGGGCGCCGAGCAATGCCGCGGCGATCATTAGCGCAAACAGCATCGCGGCAAGGAATGGGATTGGATTGTTTCCGCCCGCCTCGGCCAACGCCTGGGTGTTGCCCGACAATGCTCCGGCTCGGGCGATCATCATTATGCCAAGCAAGATCAGGGCAATTTCGCCGAACTTCCGGGCCGCGAAGACCAAACCTTGAAAGAGATCGGCGAACTTGGCGCCGCCTGTGGCCGTAACCACGACGGCGTAGATGAGCATGATAAGCGCGGCCAAGCCGAGGGCTTCGGTCGGTGTCGCCAGCCCCCCGGCGACAAGTATGCTCACGAGCATGATCAGAAACAAAGCTAGGGAAGCGCCGGCGAACGCATAGCCGACCGAGCGGCGATCGGCCGGCAGGGTCTCAGCCTCAGGCGTCGGTGTTCGGCGATATCGCTCACTCAATCCGGCAACGGCCAGAAGTACGAATGACATGATGCCCGCCGGAATGATGAGTGCGAGCATGAGAACGCCGATGCTTTGCTCGGTGCCAATTCCCGCGAACACGACGACGGCGGAGATTGGCACGATAAACCGCAGTCCTGCGGCACCTACGAGAACGCCCAAGATCGACGATTGGCGGTATCCGGCGGCGCCCAACGGTGTCCGCACGGCAACCGCGGTGTTGCGGTCGAGACTGTCCCCCACGCTCGCGCCGATGATCATCGACAGCATCGTCAGAACGAGGCCGCCGCCGGAGCTCGGCTTGGCCATCGCGCGCCACCCGATAAAGCCGTGGCGCGACAGACCGCTGGCGCGAGCCAGACCGGTCAGCAGTAAGGCGAGGAGCATTGCGGCCAAGACGTAGCCGGAAAGCGAGCCGGTCACGGTCGCACGTATCAGCGAGCCGGCTTTGTCTCCAGCTATCAAGAAGGAACCGGTGGCGCCGGCAACAAACAGGGCGAGCGCCACCGGCACGCGCAGTGCGGCGAGGACCACCAGCACGGCAATGATCATAATCGTCGTCATGGGAGCTTTGGACCGAGCAAGGCTGGGACGCCGCCGTGGCTAAATATCAAGTTCAGGGTCCTTGGGCGCCAGTGGGGCGAGGCGCATCAGCGCGCGAACGAGTGCGACAGCTGCCACGACCACGGCAATGAGTGCGAAGAGCGCCGACATCGATGAGAACGGAGCCAATGGCAGGGCCAATTCCATGGAGACCTCTGCATGTAGCCGCTGCTCTGACGACCGGGCAAGGTGCATTACCGCCACCGCGCCAAGAACGATCATCCCGACGAACGGCCCGAGCCAGGTCCAGTATCGCGCAGGGCTTGCTGTACGGCTTTTCGGCGGCCAGGCGATCGTGGCGCTCGCGCTTGCGAAGACAACCACCAGACCGATCAGGGCAACGAACGGCACCAACCTTTCGGTTACCTCCGAGCTGCCCCTTAGCGGCGATTGTAAGAGCCACCGCCCGCCGGCGTCGACCACGGTCAGCGACAAAGCGGCGATGACAAACAGAGCGGCGGCGGCTTCCAGGATGGTGGCTGAAATGACGCTGGCGGGTCCACGTGGCGGCAGATCTTCGCGGTCCGGCACGGCGACATCTCCCCTTGCAGCAAATCCGAAATACGGGCCGTAAAGATTACCCACGACCGCTCGGAAAGAGCTGGTGATACTAAAGGCGCTCAGATCGGTCGAGCAACCGCGTCGCCATATCGCCACAAAGGTGCAATTTCGCTCTCAGTCCGGCACCACCGCGGTCGCTTCGATCTCGACCATGGCTTCTATAGTCGGACTGCTGATGTCCCGATCATTTTGAGCTCCACACGCAAGACGGCGGTGAGACCAACTGCAA
>CAZBRE010000243.1:1240-4454 GCA_964494065.1 uncultured Alphaproteobacteria bacterium | reverse complement strand
AAATCGCTTGAGGAGGAGGGACCTCATGCTACGCAAAATCACATTGGCAGCCGCACTCGGGCTCGCCGCATTCGCGCTCCCCGCCAGCGCCGCCTTCGCCGATGGTGGCGGGTATGGCGGTGGCGGCTATAGCAAAGGCGGCGGCCATTTCCGTGGCGGCTACCGCAATGGCGGCGGCCACCGCTGGCAGGGTCGAGGCTGGCAAGGACGTCGCTGGCAGGGCCGCGCCTCTCGTGCGCAACGTTGGCGCGGACAGCATGCCGGCGGCAACTGGCAACGTCGCGGCGCCCAGCGCCGCTGGGCGAATCGCGGCGGCCAGCAACGTTGGCGGCAGCAAGGGCCGGCGCAGCGCCGTTGGGCGCGTCACGGCGGCCAGCAGCACTGGCGCGGCCAGGTCGCTCGTCACAAAGGCTGGGGTCGTAACGCCTGGGGCGGCCATCGCGGCTATCAGGGCCGCGCTTATCAGGCCTATGCTCCGCGCGGGCGCTGGCGCCAGGGACACGGATACGGTGGACGCGGTTGGCGCGGCGGGCGCGTGCACAACAATTACTATCTCGGCTTCGGTGTGCCCGCCTATGGAGCCGGATATGCCGCCGGCTATGGCCGCGGCGCGCCCGTCTATAACCACTATTGCAACGGCGGCGGCCGATTGGTCGGTAGCCTCGTCGGCGGCGCCACCGGTGGCTATATCGGCAGCCATATCGGCCAAGGCGGCGGCCGCATCGGCGCCATTGCCGCGGGCTCGCTGATCGGCATCCTCGCCGGCGGCGCGATCGGTGCGCAGGCCGACTACAACAACTGCTACTGACGACCTACCACTCTCTCTCCAAATCTTTCCCCTACCGGGCCGGCTCTGCCGGCCCTTTTTTTGGCCGAAACTGGTCATTCCTGTTGGCCTGGCGGGGCCGATTGCGCACACTGCGGCGGCATTCGGAGCATTGGGGAGCGGGAAAACGATGAAGTTCGGCTTGGGTCAATCCGTTCTGCGCGAGGAAGACAAGCGCCTGGTCGTCGGCAAGGGGCAATACACCGACGATCTCAATATGCCGGATCAGGCGTATGGCTATGTCCTGCGCTCGCCCGTCGGCCATGCGGCGATCACGTCGATCGACACCGCCGAGGCGGCGGACGCGCCCGGCGTGCTCGGCGTCTTCACGTGCAAGGATCTGGAAGCGGACGGCATCGGCTTGCTGCCGGCGATGATCGGCATGATCATGCCGCTGAAACGCCCCGACGGCTCGGACATGTTCGTGCCGCCGCGCATGGCCCTGGCGAAGGACACCGTGCGGACGATCGGCGACCCGGTCGCCTTCATCGTGGCCGAGACACCTAGCCAAGCGCGCGACGCGGCCGAGCTGATCGAGGTCGAGTATGACGAGCTGCCGACGGTCGTCTCGATCGGCGAGGCGATTGCCGACGGCGCCCCGGCGGTCTGGCCGGACGCGCCCGACAATATCTGCTTCGAGCACAAGAGCGGCGATGCGGCCGCCGTCGACGCGGCCTTCGAGAGCGCCGCCCACACCGTGCGCTACGAGTACGACATCACCCGGGTCTCGGCCAACCCGATGGAGCCGCGCGCGGCCCTCGGCTCTTACGACATCGCCGACGACCGCTACACGCTGCAGACCGGCGTGCAGGGCCCGCACGACGTCCGCCGCTTCCTGGCGCAGTTCGTCTTGAAGGTCCCCGAGACTAAACTGCGCGTGGTGTCGCGCGACATGGGCGGCGCCTTCGGCGTGCGCAGCAACATCCATCCCGAACTGCCGCTGGTGCTCTGGGCCTCGCGCAAGGTGGGCCGGCCGGTCAAATGGACCAGCGACCGCAGCGAGGGCCTGCTCTCCGACGAGCATGCGCGCGAGAACCGCTGGGTCACCGAGCTGGCCTTCAGCGAGGAGGGCGACCTGCTGGGGCTGCGGGCGCTCACCTATGCCGGCATGGGCGCCTACCTCTCGCTCTTCGGCGGTTTCACGCCGATCTTCAATGCGGGCGGCATCGCGGGCGTCTACAAGACGCCGGCGATCTGCATGACCATTCTGGCGGTCTTCACGAACGCGCCCTCGATCGCCCCCTATCGGGGTGCGGGGCGGCCGGAGGTTTCGTTCGCGATCGAATGCGCGCTCGACCGGGCGGCGCGCGAGCTCGGCTTCGACCGTGTCGAGCTGCGGCGGCGGAACATGATCCCGACCGAGGCCATGCCGTTCCAGACCGGCCACGCCTTCAAATACGATTCCGGCCAGTTCGAGAAGAACATGGACGAGACCCTTGCCCAGGCCGATATCGCTGGCTTCGAGGCGCGGCGCGAAGACGCCGCCAAGCGCGGCAAGCTACGCGGCTTCGGTTTCGCCAACGCGATCGAGCAATCGGCCGGCGGCTTCGAGGAATATGCCCAGATCCGCTTCGATCCGAGCGGCAGCGCCACGGTGATGGTCGGCACGCACAATCATGGCCAAGGCCACGAGACGGTGTTCCGCCAGCTTCTGGTCGAGATCTTCGGCCTGGACTTCGATCAGATCCGCATCCTGCAGGGCGACACCGACCAGGTCGCCTTCGGCCACGGCACCTTCGGCTCGCGCTCGTCCGGCGTCGGCAGCGCCGCCATCGGCGCCGCCGGCGAGAAGATCATCGAAAAGTGCAAGGCGATTGCCGCGCATCTCTTCGAGACCGCGGTCGAGGACGTCGAGTTCGGCGACGGCGCGTTCCGCGTCGCCGGCACCGACAAGACGAAGCCGTTCCAGGAAGTCGCCAAGACCGCCTTCATGCGCGCGCTGCTGCCGCCCGATATCGAGCCGGGGCTGATGGCCGACGGCGTCTTCGTGCCCCCGGTGCCGACCTTCCCCAATGGCTGCCATGCCGCCGAGGTCGAGATCGACCCCGAGACAGGCACCATCGAGATCGAGCGCTACGTGGTCGTCGACGATGTCGGCACGGTGATGAACCCGATGCTGCTGAAGGGCCAGGTCCATGGCGGCGTGGTGCAGGGGATCGGCCAGATCCTGATGGAGAACGTCGTCTTCGAGTCCGGCACCGGCCAGCTGCTGTCGGGCTCGTTCATGGACTATGCGATGCCGCGCGCCGACGACCTGTCGCCCATCGAGGTCTCGGAGAACCCCGTGCCCTCGCCCACCAATCCCTTCGGCATCAAGGGCGCCGGCGAAGGCGGCAGCGTCGGTGCGATGCCGTGCCTGATGAACGCGATCCTCGATGCGCTGGCGCC
>CAZBRE010000243.1:0-1140 GCA_964494065.1 uncultured Alphaproteobacteria bacterium | reverse complement strand
TCTAAAACACCCCGCGGCGGATCAGGTTGAGGCCGATCAGGAACAGGACGGCCAGCAGGACTTTCTCGAATATCGCTTGGGGGATGCGGCGCCGGAGGACCGCGCCCAGCTGCAGGCCCGCGACGGCGAACACCGTCGCTACTGCCGAGATCACCAGCACGTTCTCGTCGAGGATGTGATTGGTGGCCAGGCTGCCGAAAAGGGGCGTGCTGCCGAAGACGAAGAAGAGCGACATCGAGAAGACGAAGAAGTCCCGCGGCACGCGGAGCGCCATCAGATAGATGATCAGGATCGGGGCGAGGTAGTTGGTCATGCCGCCCATGAACCCGGCCGCAGCGCCTACAGAGGGGCCAAGCCAGACCTCGTGCTTGGGATCGACGCTCGTCTTGATGGGGAAGGCCTGGATGAGACAGACGATCACGATGCCGACGCCCACCATGATCGAGGCGAGGCCGACATCCATCTTCACGAAGAATTGGGCGCCCGCGAAGGTGAAGATCACCAGCGGAATCAGCACCGTCCAGTGGCGGGCGAAGAGCTCACGAACGCGGCCGCTCGTGCCGACAATCCAGACGTTGGAGGTCAGCACCGGAACCGACATTAGGGCGACCGCGACCTTGGGATCCATGAACGTCGCCAGCACCGGCACGGCAACCATCGGCAGGCCAAGACCGATCACGCCCTTGACCACGCCGCCAAGCACGAAGGATATGGCGCCGATGGTCAGTGCCCACCAGCCGAATTGGGAGAAATCGAATTCCACGGCCCTGCGTCGTCCCCCGCCCGCCTTGCTGCGGCCCCTTCAGACGGGCGCAGGCTTAGTGCATTGTCCGGCAAATAGCCAATGCGCTGGAGGCCGGGCGGCCCTGCGCCTGATGCCCGCGACAATAGGCGCGGACGATGCCTTAACAAGCGACGTAGAACTTATCCGCGTCATTGATTAGGGTGAGCTTGAGTAGGAGCCGCGCGGCGGCACGAACGATCGCCGTTACGAACAACACCGAAAACCTTCGCCCATGAGCCAAGCCAGCGACAGCGCCGTTGCGAGCAAGCGCCAGTTCGAGGCGATCTGGCTCAGCCACCCCAAGACCGTGAACAAGCGGCGGTTTCAGTGGGACTATGCCGTCGGCATCATCGGCA
>CAZBRE010000242.1:0-4486 GCA_964494065.1 uncultured Alphaproteobacteria bacterium | reverse complement strand
CTATCTCGACAGCGGCAACGGCTACAAGGTGCGGCTGCTGCTGGCGCATCTCGGCAGCGACTACACGCTCATAGAGAAAGACATCATGGCGGGCGAGACGCGCGCGCCCGACTATCTCGCCATGAACCCCAACGGCAAGATCCCGCTGCTGCAGCTCGAGGATGGCAGCTTCCTCGCGGAATCGAACGCGATGCTCAACTACCTGGCCGAGGGGACGCCCTATCTGCCCGATGCTGGCATCGACCGCGCGCGGGTGCTGCAATGGATGTTCTTCGAGCAGTACAGCCACGAGCCGCCGATCGCCGGCGCGCGCTTCCGCCTGCGCCATCTGGAGCAGACCGAGCAGGTGAAGGCCGAGATCGAGGCGCGGCGCGCGCCCGGCGAGGCCGCGCTCGCCGTGATGGAGGGCGAGCTCGCCACGCGCGACTGGTTTGCCGCCGGCCGCTACACCATCGCCGACATTTCACTCTATGCCTACACGCATGTCGCCGATCAGGGTGGCTTCGATATGTCGGCCTATCCGGCCATCGGCCGCTGGATCGCGCGCATCGAGGACCAGCCGGGCTGGTTCCCGATGCTGCCCGAGGATTGATCCGGCCCTAGAACGACACCCGCAGCTTCGGGCGCGCAGCCTTCAGCTTGTCGACGCCGCCCCTTGTCACCTTGGTCTTGCGCAGATTGAGGCTTTGCAGCGCCGGCATCTTGATGAAGGAGGGGATGCTCGCATCGGTGAGTTGCGATTCGTCGGCCTTGATCCAGCGCAGCGTCGGGTGATTGACGAAGCGGCGAATGCCGCGGTCGCCCACCGCCGTGCGGTCGATCCAGAGCGACTTCAGCGTTCCCACCTTGGCCAGGTCACGCATGCCTCGGTCCGTCACCTTGGTGCCGCTGACGTAGATCGTTTCCAGGCGCGGCAGGGTGGCGATCGCGGCGAGGCCCTTGTCGGTGATCGCGGTGTGCCAGACGAAGAGCCAGCGCAGCGTCTTGATCTTCGCAAGCTCGGCCGCACCCTTGTCGTCGAGGCTCGAGCGCATGACCGTGAGGTTCCAGAGCTTGGGCGAGGCCGCCAATTCGCCCATCTCCTCGTTCAGCTTCACGAACTGGAAGTTGAGGCTCGTCAAGTTCGGTAGCTTGGCGATCGAGGCGACGCCCGCGCGGGTCAGCCCCTTGGCCGAGCTCAGGCTGAGGCTGCTCAGGCTGGTGAGCGTGCTGATGTGTTTCATGCCCTCGTCGCCAACATTGGTGCTGTTGAGACCGAGATCCCGCAGCCGTTTGAGCGCGGTCAGGTGGAACATCGCATCGCCGCTCAAATTGGTGCTGTAGAGATTGAGGCTACGCAGCTTCGTGAGCTTGCGGATCGCACCGAAGCCGTCCGACGAAAGCTTGGCCTGACCGAGGCTGAGCGATTGCAGGCGCGTTAGTTTTGCCGCAGCAGCGAGATGATCGTCGCCGAACTTCGATTTGCTGAGACCGAGCTGGGTGAGACGGGGGAGTGCAGCCAGATGGCGCATGTCTGCGGGATCGACGGGCTTTTTCGCACGGGCGAGATCGACCCGGCGGGCCCGCTCGACGGCCTCGCGGTTCCACGGCTTGTTGCGGTATTTGAGGCCGAGGCGGTTCAGCCAGGCCGCGGCGTCGTCGGTCGCGTCGGCGGTGGCGGGGATGATTGGCGTTGCGGTCAGGACGGTCACGGCGAGCATGGCGAGTGTCAGGCGCCTGAGCATGATGCGGGTCATGAAGGCCTCTTGGTTCTGGCGGAATGACGGGTGTTTTGGGGACAGGACAGCCCGGACGGGCCGCTGCCCGAACCTTAACATCGTCGGGCGTTGAACCTAACTAATACCGGACTTTCCCAAGCGCATAGCCGACATGGATGAGGGGACCCGCATGGCCAGCTACGACTACGATTTCTTCGTCATTGGCGCGGGCTCCGGCGGCACGCGGGCTTCGCGGATCGCCGCCGCGCACGGCGCACGGGTGGCCGTCGCGGAGGACCGGTATCTCGGCGGCACCTGCGTCAATGTCGGCTGCGTGCCTAAGAAGCTGCTGGTCTACGGCTCGCATTTCTCCGAGGAGTTCGAGGATGCGGCACGGTTCGGCTGGACCGTCGAGCCTCGCGGCCACGATTGGCCGACTCTGATCGCCAACAAGGATGCCGAGATCGCGCGCCTGAACGGCATCTACAAGCGCCTCATCGAAGGCGCCGGCGCCAGGATCTACGACGCCCGGGCGGAGCTGGTCGATGCCCACACGCTCGATGTCGGCGGCGATATCGTGACCGCCGAAACGATCCTCGTCGCCGTCGGCGGCTGGCCCAGCGTGCCCGACATTCCGGGCAAGGAACACATCGTCACCTCGAACGAGGCGTTTCATCTGGAAACGCTGCCCGAGCGCATCGTGGTCGTCGGCGGCGGTTATATCGCAGTCGAGTTCGCAGGCATCTTCCACGGGCTCGGCCGGCATGTGACCCAGCTTTATCGCGGGCCGCTCTTCCTGCGCGGCTTCGACGACGATTGCCGCGAGTTCCTCGCCGAGGAGATGCTGAAGAAGGGGCTCGATCTCCGCTTCAACTCGGTCGTCGAGTGCATCACCAAACAGCCCGACGGCCACTTTGTGCTCGACCTCCATGGCGGCGAGACGCTCGATTGCGATCTTGTCATGTACGCGACCGGCCGCCACCCGAACACGCATGGGCTGGGACTGGAGAAGGCCGGCGTGGAGACCGACGAGAACGGCGCCATCGTGATCGACGAGACCTGGCAGACCAGTGCCCCCAATATCTACGCCATCGGCGACGTCACCGACCGCATCCAGCTCACCCCCGTCGCCATTGCGGAGGGCCACGCGCTGGCCGACCGGCTCTACAACAAGACGAACCGGACCGTGGGCTACGACTACGTCGCCTCAACGGTGTTCAGCCAGCCCAATCTCGGCACGGTCGGGCTGACGGAGACCGAGGCGCGGGCGAAATACGGCGCGGTCGATATCTACAAATCGGCCTTCCAGCCGATGAAGCACACGATCTCGGGCCGCGACGAGCGCTCGTTGATGAAGCTTGTCGTCGACCGCAAGTCGGACCGGGTCGTCGGTCTGCACATGGTCGGCCCCGACGCCGGCGAGATCGTTCAGGGTTTCGCGGTCGCCTTGAAAGCCGGCGCGACCAAGGCTGTCTTCGATGCCACCATCGGTATCCACCCGACCGCCGCCGAGGAGTTCGTCACCATGCGCACCCCCGAGCCCGAGCCGGCCCAAGAAGCAGCAGAGTGAGCGGCGGAATAGGCGTGCTCAACAGGGTAGGCCGCCGACATCGAGGCAGTGCAGCGCGGCGTACAGGTGATAGTCGCCCCAGATAAGCTCGTGGCGCGTGGCGGCCCCTTCAGACTTGTTGGCGCAGCCGTCGAGCAGCATGCCGGCTGGCCGGCCGTCGTCGGCCGCCAGCGGGGTGACCCGATGGGCAAGGCTCTCTACTAGTAGATCGAGCGGCTTCGTCAGCCCGGCAGCGCCATCCGGCAGATCGTCCGTTACGCGCAAACGCGCCAGCGCCTCGGCCACGATAGCGGCGGCGGCGGTGTCGTGCGGCGCCTTGGGGTTGGCGGCCTCGGCGAAGTCGTAGGCAGGGATGCCGTCTTCGTCGGTATGCGCCCACCAGTAGTCGAGCAGGCGCTGCGCCGTGTCGAGCCAGTCTTGCGTGCCGGTTTCCTCCCAGGCGCGCAGGAAGCCGGAGATCGCCATGGCGTGACCCCGGCTCCAGCACGATTTGCTGCTGACACCGTGGACGGTGTGGGATCGCTTCGGACGGCCGTCCGCGTCATACGATATGAGCTCCGCGGTCGAGCTGTCCTCGCGGATGAAATCGCTCATGGTCAGCGTGAGCTGACGCTCGGCACCGTCGAGGAAGGTCGCATCGCCCGTTTCGCGGAGCGCCCACCAGTCGAGCTGCAGGGCGCCGAGCACGCTTTCGATCGAGACCAGCGCGCCGCCCTTGACCCCCTTGATCACGTCGAGGCCGACGGCGACCGCGCCGGTCGAGGGCATCACCGCGCTGCGCCCGGCATAGGCGGCGGCGAGCGCCATCACCCGCGTCGCCCGGTCGCTCAAGGTCTCGTAAAGCCGCCCAGCGGCGTAGAAGAAGAGGGGCGAGCGGAACATGGTCGGCCGGTCGAGCCAATCCCCCAAGCGTGCCGTGCGGGCGGCTGCGTCCAGGTAAAGGTCCCAGTCGCCGGTGCGCTCGCCGGCGATGCGCAGCATTTCGATCCAGTATCCCGCGCACCAATCGGGGCTCTTGGTGGTGTGCCAGCGGCCGGTCTTGGGGCCGGCCACGCTCGGCCAGGCCGTGCCGATCTCCGCCCGCGTGGCCAGCACCCGCTCGGTCATCAGGTCAAGGATTTTGGCGCGGTCGGCCATGACGCGCGCATGTCCGCATCGGCCGGCATCGTTGTCAAGCGCGGCGACGACGCCTAGCGTGCGGGGCGGGAGGATGGCCATG
>CAZBRE010000241.1:2754-4503 GCA_964494065.1 uncultured Alphaproteobacteria bacterium | reverse complement strand
AGCCCGGTGCCCGCGTCGGCCCCGTCGCGAGCCGTGTGGCAATGGCGTCGCGCACCGGATCGGCCGCCGCACTTTCCCACGTCATCGCCGCCACGATCGGCAGGATGATCGCGACGACCAATCCATGCATGAACGATCTACGCCCCATGCCAAATAGTTTGGCAGTGGGCAATTCACCCGCAAGACCATGATTGTCGCAGTCGCCGGACCCGTGAGTGACGCTGGTTCAGCGCGCCAGAAACTCCGTCACCAAGCTCCGCTGCGCTTCGTTGTTCAGCACCGGCGCATGGCCGACGCCTGCTATCTCGACCAGCTCGGCCTTGGGGCCGCGCTTGGTCATCGCCTCGGCAACCGCCATCGGTAGCACGTCGGAGTTGGCGCCGCGCAGCAACAGCGTCGGGCAGGTCACCGCGTCGTAAGCCTCCCAGAGATCGAGATCGGATTTGTGCGTGGTGAACTGGGTGACGATGCGCGGGTCGTAATGCACCGTGATCCGGCCGTCGCCGGTGCGGCGATGCGCCGTCTCGGCCAGCAGCTTCCAGGTCGCATCGTCATGCTCGCCAAAGGGCTGGTAGATCGTGCGAATCCAGGCCTCGAACTCGCCGAAGGTCGGGAAGGACGGCGGATCGCCGGCATAGGTGGCGATCCGGTCGGCCGCGGCCTGGGGCAGCTCCGGTCCGATATCGTTGACGACCAGATGGCTGATGCGGCCTTTCAAGGCATCGGCGGCCAGCGTAACGCCGATCAGCCCGCCCATCGACGTGCCGACCCAGCGCAGTGTGTCGATGCCGAGCTGGTCCAGCAGGGCAACGGCGATTTCGCAATAGACCTCGAAACAGTAGTCGCGCTCGCGGTCCTTCGCCCATTGGCTGAGGCCCCGCCCGATCGTATCCGGGCAAATCACGCGATACCGTTCGGCAAGGTGGCTGGCAATGTCGTCGAAGTCGCGGCCGGTGCGCGCGAGGCCGTGCCACATCACCACGACATCATCGTTCGCCGCCCCCCATTCGGAGACATGAATTTCATAACCGGCGCATGTGAGATAGCGCGATATCCGCGACATCCAGATGAACTCCCGTTTTCTTGCCCGTTTCTTGGTACGGGCCTGCCGGATGGCAATCCGCGCGGCCGCGGCAGCCAAGTCGCGTCATGGCCCGATGGTCGACAAGCTTGATCGGCCTGAAGTATAGCTTCACGGTCGCGGTTCGAAAACGCGCAGCCCCGGCTGGATTCGCCGCCATCTGAGCACAACCGGGCGCGATTGGGGATATCGGGCGAAAACATTGCGTATCAATCGTTTAGTGTCCCTGGTCCGGTATCGAACATGCCATCTTTCGATGGAGCGCTATCCGGTGCGTCTGACCCGACCCATCGTGCTTGCAACGCTGCTTGCGGCCTTATGTCTGGCGCCCGGACTCGGCCCAGCGGCTGGTCGCGCGCAGGCAGGATCGTTCGCCAAGACCGACCCGGCCTACCAGGGGATCGCCCGACGACATACCGGTTGGCAGACTATGGATTGGCGTCCCAAACGTTGGCAGCGGAGATGGCGCGGGACCCATACGCAGACCGCGCAGGGCCGGCGGCGCGTTCACGCCGTCGGCCGATCATGGCATCAACCCGGGCAAAGCTGGCATCGGCGTGGACGTAGTTGGGCGCCACCAAGCGGCACCAGGCGACCCCGCCGCGGACATTTCCGCGGCCGCTCGTGGCACGCACGGAACCGCAGCTGGCACATACGTGGACGCTCAT
>CAZBRE010000241.1:1628-2654 GCA_964494065.1 uncultured Alphaproteobacteria bacterium | reverse complement strand
GGTAGCGGGCGTGGACGCTCATGGTAGCGGGCGTGGACGCTCATGGTAGCGGGCGTGGACGCTCATGGTAGCGGGCGGGAACGCTCATGGTAGCGGGCGGGAACGCTGATGCTGGCGGATCGATGATTTTTGTGAGACAAGCTTTCAAGCTCGCGCCTTTTTTTGATCGGCGGCGGAGGCGCGGCATTTGAAGGGACGACACGTAAAGGGACGACACGGTTGGAACTGGGATGACGGGATCTGGACACCGTCGGTATTTGGGCCGGATTTGGTAATGGAGGCTTCGTCGTGATTCGAATTAGGACGTTTTTGACCGCGCTCGGGTGCTGCGCGGTAGCCGCCGGGGGTTGGCTTGCAACACTCGACGCCGCGCATGCGGAACCGACTACAGAAAAGAAACAAGCCGACGCGGTCGCCGGTAAATCCGGGCAGCTTGCCCAGATCCGCATCCATGTGGCCGGCCGGTCCTGGCACCAGATCGGCCGCAGCTGGACCGGCCATCGAAGCAGCCGCAGCTGGCATCGGTCGGGCCGCAGCTGGTCCGGCCATAGGGGCGGACGCAGTTGGCACTCCAGCAGCCGAAGCTGGCACCGCAGCGGTGTTTCGTGGGGCCGGGTCCATACGGCGGGCCGCAGCTGGCACAGCAGCAACCGGTCCTGGGTCGGACATGTCGCCGGCCGGACTTGGGCGCCGCGGCACTGGTCGGGCCGCAGCTGGCACCGCACGGGATATTCGTGGACCGGCCATCGCAGTGGGCGAAGCTGGCATCGCGCCGGCCGCACCTGGGGCGGTCATTTGAGCGGCAGAAGCTGGCATCGTCCAGGCCGCACCTGGTCTGGCCACCGTCCGGGCATCACCTGGCGGCCGGTTCACTTCTCCGGCCGCAGCTGGCACCAGTCGGGCCGCTCTTGGCGCGGACATATTTCGGGCCGAAGCTGGCGCCCCCGGCACTTCTCCGGCCGCAGCTGGCACCGGACCGGCTGGTCCTGGCGATAAACGCCGCGGCATCGCGCTGACGTTGCGCTG
>CAZBRE010000241.1:0-1528 GCA_964494065.1 uncultured Alphaproteobacteria bacterium | reverse complement strand
GCGCTGACGTTGCGCTGGCGTTTTCGGGAGGCCCGGTGAAAATCCGGGCCTCCGACGATATCGATAAGGATGGGGCCGGACCTAAACGTCCGGCCTTCCTCTGTATGCGTCTGGTGCGCGCCAGTAGAGGGCGACAAAATGACGATGCGCGCGACTATCGGCCAATCATCAAGGTGAGGTCATGAAACCCAATCCGCCAACCGCTCTTCTTGGCTCCGTCCTGATCGCGGCCCTCGTCGCGATCGGTCCGGCTGCCCCATTGGCCGAAACCGCCACCAAGCCCGCCGGCACCGTCTCCTACAATCAGAAGTTCATCGAAGGCCTCTATTCGAAGCTCAACCTCAATAACGAGATGGCGGTCTTCGCGCATGTCTTCGGAACCCTGCCCGACAAGGTCGTGGTCTATCCGACGGAGAATTATTTCTACTGGTATTTCAATACGAACGGCCGCGCGATCTGGGGGAACTTCCGGCTCGATGCCGGCGATCGCGACAAGGGCGTGCTGCATCTCGGCTACTTCGAGTACGACGAGAACGGCAAGTTCCAGGACTATGACGGTTGGGAGAAAACGATCACCGCGAAGGACGGCGTGACGGTCAAGAAGGTCGCGCGCCTGACCTACACCGTCGCCTATAAGGGCAAGACCGTCACCTTCGAGCTCAACGACATCGGCATGGCGCCGCCGAAAAAGGCCAAGCTGCGCGCCGACGAGGTCTTCGTCGGGCCGGTCTTCGACGAATCAGGGGTCAAGTTCTTCCTGATCTTCAACAAGGCCGAGAACCACTTCATCTACGTGCTGAACGAGGACGGCGCGCCGTCGGAAACCTACAAGGCCTTCGGCAAACGCGTCGTGGTCGGCCGCCGCACGGGCTTTGCCTATTATCTCGACATCGCCAACACGCGGAAAGTGCTGGTCGCCATCAACGGCAAGAACGCCGAGCGCAACAACTACTATGACGGCCCGTTCGACCAGCTCCCCGACAACTACGTCGACCAGACCAACATCGCCAAATACCTTCAGCTCGCCTACCCCTACGTGAAGGGCAAGATCAACAAGTTCGGCATCTTGACGAAGGAAGAAGGCAGCCGCGTCGCCGTCGGCGCCTATTACATCTACATCGAGGAAAGCGAGCTCAGCTTCGTCGACTCCTGCGCGAAGACCCATGGCGCTACCTCGGCCAAGCTCTACACCTGCATCGCACCCGACAGCAAGTAGCCGAGCCATAGAAGAGCCTTGACCGAACGCGCCGGGTGGCCTTGTCTCGGCCGATGACCGAGCGCGTTCAGGCCTCCAAACCCGCCAGCAACAAGAGCAGCGATAGCAAAAGGGGCGCGATCGACCGCGAGGGGGCGCCCTTCGACAACGTGCTGGCGGGCATCCACGTCGTCTCCAACCTGATCGGACGCGCTTACGACGGTGAGATCGCCACGCGCTGGGATCTCAGCCTGCCCGAATGGCGCATCGTGCTGACGCTCATGCATCATCCGGGCGCCACGGCCTCGGAAATCACCGAGCTTTGGGGCATGG
>CAZBRE010000240.1:0-4626 GCA_964494065.1 uncultured Alphaproteobacteria bacterium | reverse complement strand
TCTCCGCGCCGCGCGGGATGCCGCGGTCGAGGACGATCCCCTCCTCCGCCAGCTGGCGCTCGACCACCATCTGCGTCGCGATACCCGCATGGTCGGTGCCCGGCTGCCACAGCACGTCGCGGCCGAGCATGCGGTGATAGCGGATCAGGATGTCCTGGATCGTGTTGTTGAAGGCGTGGCCGATATGCAGGCTGCCGGTCACGTTGGGTGGCGGGATCACGATGGCATAAGGCTCGGCCGCCGAGTCCACGTCGCAGGCAAAGGCGTCCGCCGCCTCCCAGCGCTCATACTGACGGGCTTCAACGCCCCGCGGGTCGTAGGTCTTTTCAAGCATGGACGGGAAGCCGGATGAAATGACGTGGCTCAGCCGGTTTTATTGGCTTGCGTCGCTCAGGGCAAGTGGGCGCCGGGGCCGGATAAGCGCCGTTAGCCGGCACTCCGCTTCTTGCCGACCATGGACTGGACTTCCTCGCGGATCATCTGCTCAACCAGATCGGAGAGATGCTCGTCGAGCCATTCCTTGAGGCGCGGCTTCAGGGCATCGCGCACGATCGCCTCGAGACGGAGATCAGCGGTGCCGCTCCCGAAGATGCCCTCGACCGACCGGCTGTCGTCGGACGGCGCGTCGCTCTCCACGCCGCGCAGGAAGGATGGAACCGGCGAATGCGGGATCGAGCCCGCATCCATCTGCGTGACGACCGGCTCGGGCTCCGGCGCGGCGGGGGCCTCCGGAGGCGCGTCGAAACTGTCCTCGCCGCCCTGGGCCAACTCATCAAATGCCGACGCCTCCGCGGGCGCTTCGTCCGCCGGCGCCTCGGTTGCCATTTCAGGCGCGGGCGCGGCTGACGCTGGCGCGCTATCGGCCGCACCGGCGGCCTCGACCGCCGCGGCAACGGCGCTCATGGCTTCGGAGATCGACCCGCCCGTCGCCGGCCGGCTCGTCTGTTCGGCTGCCGGTTCGGCCATGGGTTCGGGTAGGGATTCGGCGGGGATGGGCGCGGCCGGCGCCACGATCTGCGCTTCCACCGGCTCGATGTCGGTCGGATCTTCGATCCGCTCGGTGACGATCTCGGCCTGCGGATCTTCGATGGGCTCCGAGACCGGCTCAACCATCGACTCGGGCGCAGGCTCGGCGGCAGGCTCCATCATTTCCTGCGGGGCGGCCTCAGGCGCTGCCGCCGCCGGCGGTGCCATGTCATCGGCCGCTGCCTCGAACACATCCGCTGCGGGTTCTTGTGCGACCGGCTCCTGAGCAACGGGCTCGGGTGCCGCCGGCTCGATCATGGCTTCAGCCGACGCGGCCGGCTCCATCATGTCTTCGGGGTTGATCTCGGCAGCCGGCTCGGACGCGGCTGCCTCGGAGGCCGCAGGCTCCATCATCTCTTCGGGGTTGATCGCCGCCGCTTCGGCAGCCGGCTCCATCATTTCCCCTGGATTGATTTCCGCCGCGGCTTCGGCGGGTGCCGCCGGCTCCATCATCTCTTCAGGATTGATCCCGGCAGCCGGTTCGGCCGCTGCTGCCTCGGGGGCCGCAGGCTCCATCATCGCTTCGGGATTGATCTCAGCCGCGGCTTCGGCCGGTGCGGCAGGCTCGAGCATCGCCTCCGCGCTCATCTCGGCGGCAGGCTCGGCCATGACCTCGGGGGCCTCGGGAGCCGCGGGCTCCATCATCTCTTCGGGATTGACCGCCGGCGCCTCCGCAGCCGCTTCAACCACAGGCTCGGGCGCTGCCGCCTCGGGGGCCGCAGGCTCGATCATGGCTTCGGCGCTGATCTCGGTTTCGACCTCGGCGGCCGGCGCGGCGACGGGTTCAGGGGCCGCCTCCGGAGGGGCCGGTTCCGGCGTCTCGACTCGGACGGTCAACTCCAGGACGTCATCGTCCTCGGCTGCTTCCTCTGCCGGCGCCTCTGGAGCTTCTGCGCTCTGCGGGGCTTCGCCCTCTTCCCCATCTTCGGAAATGATCCGGCGGATCGACGCCAGAATCTCTTCCATCGATGGTTCTTGCTGAGGGCTTTGTTCGTTCATGCCCTAGGCCTTCCTGAAATGGCGGCAGCCACTTCAGTAACAAAATATGGTTTACTTAACATAAAGCAAAATAATTCCAGGCGATGTGACATACAAGCACTAAGCCAGGATTTAGTCAGTATGGGCCTATTTAGTATAATAGCTCCGTCTGGGCGCCGGGCCCCAAGGCAGGTATTTGACGCTGCGATAATACACGGTCGGGTCGTATTTGGGCACCGGTAGCTTGAGGTTGATCGCCGTCAAGCGCCCCATCGCCTGGAAGACCTGGTAGGCGGCGACGAACTCGTCGCGCTCGGCGCGGACGAGATTGACCCGGGCATCGAACAGCTCCTGCTCGGCATCGAGCACGTCGAGGACGGTGCGCAGCCCGGCCGCCGCTTCCTGGCGAACGCCGTCGAGGGCGATCGCGTTGGCCCGCGCGGCCGACTGGAAGGCGCGGATCTGCGCCTGCGCGGTCTTGAGTCCATGCCAGGCCTGGGTCGCGGCCTCGATCGCCGCGCGCCGCGCCTCGATGATGTCCTGGTGGCGCTGAAGCGCGATCTGCTTGGCCTGGCGAATGCGCGAGGACGTCAAGCCCGCCTGGTAGAGCGGGATCACCAGCTGGCCCGTGATCGAGCCCGAATCGCCGCGCGAGCCGCCCGAGCCGCCGGCCGACCGTGTTCCGGAGACACTGAGGTTTACCGAGGGATAGAGCTCGCCTGTGATCAGACGAACGGTGTGCCGCGCCGCGAGCTCGGCGAACCGCGCGGCCACCACGTTGGGCGCCTCTGTGCCGGCCACCGAGGTCACCGACTCCAGGGTGTTCGGCAGGCTGATGATGCGGGTCGGCTTTTTGAGCAGACCCGGTGCGCGGCCGACGATGCGGCGGTAGTTGGCGCGCGATATCTGCAGCGTTCCCTCGGACTGGGTGCGCGTAGCCGTGGCTTGTGAGAGGCGCGCCTGGGCCTGGCTCACATCGGTGCGGGTGACCTCGCCGACCTGAAACCGGTCGCGGGTCGCCCGAAGCTGCCGACGCAGGACCTGCTCGTTGTTCACGTTGAGCCGCAGCACCGCCTGGTCGCGCACGACATTCATGAACGCAGTCACGGTCTGAAACAGGATGTCCTGTTCCACGGTCGTGAGGTTGGCACGGCCCTGCATGATCGTCGCACGTGCGCGGCGGGTATCGTAAAGCGTCCGCAGCCCGCGAAAGATCGGCTGCTGGTAGCTGATCGTGCCGGAGCGCGGCGAGGTATTGGAACCGGTCCGGAGCGCCCCTGCGCGGGTGCGCGTCGCGGACTTGCCGGCTTCCAATATGATCGAGACGTTCGGGCGGTGCCCGGACAGCGCCTGGGGAAACTGCTCGTCGGTCGCCCGCTGCGCGGCGCGCTGGGCCAGCAAGCGCGGATTGTTGGTATAGGCCAGCGCCAGAGCTTCGTTCAGTGTCTCCGCGCTTGCCGGAACGGCGCCGATCGAGAGCGCCAAAATGGCGGCCGCCCCAAACTGGCGTCGCCGCAGCGCGCCTCCATTGACCCCCCGGTTCACCATCATGGCGTTCTTATCTCCTGGCTCCGCCCCCACATCTAACGGCGGGCTTTGCGGCATCCGTCGGTGCGCCGATTAGAATACGAACCCTTCGGCTCGAGCGAAACCCGGTAATAAAGGCGTATTCGCATCGAAGACGGCGCGGCCCGACAAGGTCGCGCCCGACTTACGGAAGAGCGTCCCGGCTCCGACCCCGCGCTCGTTCACCACGACCGCGACCGCCCGGCCACCATCGGCGATCTGCTTGGCGATCGCGTCAGGGATTGCCGTGATCGCGCCGTTGAACAGGACCAGATCGTAGGGCCCTTGCCGCGGATAGCCCTTCTCCAGCGGCCCCTCGACGACAGCGGCGTTGTCCACGTCGATCTCGGCCAGGACATGGCTTGCCGCCGAGGCAAGGTCGGCATCGCTTTCGACGCCCACCACCGTCGCGCAGAGCCGCGCCAGAACGGCCGCCGAATAGCCCGCGCCGCAGCCTATGTCGAGCGCCAGATCGCCCGGCTGGACCTCGGCGATCTGAAGCAGACGCGCCAAGACCATCGGCTCCATCAGGAAACGGCCCCCGCCGATCGGGATGTCCTCGTCCAGATAGGCCAGGCTTTGCACCGCCTTCGGCAGAAAGCGCTCACGCGGGATGTCCTGCAGTGCTGCGATCAAACGCCGGTCCGTGACCTTGTTGGTCCGGATCTGGCTTTCGACCATATTGCGGCGAGCCGCGGCGGAATCGACCATTGGTGTTACACCGGGAATGCGTGGCAATTCCAGGGAATGGCAGCGGGCGAACCGCCCAACGACAACGCTTGGGTTATATCCGCGGGCCGTCGCGAACACAACGCCGGGCCGCGGCCCAGCCGTGGCTTTGCGGCAACACTTGGGGGTCCGCTTGAGCGGCGGGCGGGTCTGCTTGACCGGCGGGTTTGCTTGACCGGGTTTGAGCCGACGCATATATCTCGTTCCCCTGCCCGGGCCTGTCGTAACCCTGTTCGGGCGGGGCCAACCGGACGGCCCGGTGGCAGAGTGGCTATGCAGCGGACTGCAAATCCGTTTACGTCGGTTCGATTCCGGCCCGGGCCTCCA
>CAZBRE010000239.1:0-4652 GCA_964494065.1 uncultured Alphaproteobacteria bacterium | reverse complement strand
GACGATCCCGGCATCGCCCCCGCCGATCCGGACGAGAGCCCGGCCTCCCTGGAGCGGCTCCGCTCGGCGCAGATCCGCTGAGCGGGGTCCGCGCGAGCCGCTCGACCTTGCAACGCGGGGGCATTGGCATTAAGCACGTGGCGCAACATCTACGCTTGTAAGAGCCCGCGTTTGTTCGCGTTCGGGCCGCAATAGCTCAGCTGGTAGAGCGGCGCATTCGTAATGCGTAGGTCGGGGGTTCGAATCCCTCTTGCGGCACCATTCTCACTTTCACCGGCGTGCCGCCATCAAGGTCTTTATTAAAAACAAGCTGCTCGCTGCTGCTGCCCGCGGGGCATGTCTCGCTGCTCTCGGTTGCGGACAGCACGCAATCGCTGCCGAGGGACCAGCCGACCAGGTGCCGCGCTTCGAGGCGGCCGCCTGCCCGGCGATGCCGGTCAAGGCGCTGGCCAACGCCCGTTGCGGCGACCTTGTCGTGCCGGAAGATCGCAGCCGGCCCGGTGGCCGCACCGTCAGGCTCATCGTCGCCATCATCCCCGCGCTCTCCGCGCGGCCGAAGCCCGATCCTGTGGTCTATTTGGCTGGCGGACCGGGCGGCATCGCCATCGGCGAGGCGGATCTTGTCGCCGCCGCCGGTCTCAACCGCGACCGCGACCTGGTGGTGATGAATCAGCGGGGCACCTATCTGACGGAGCCGGCTCTGACCTGCGCGTCGATCGACGACTTCAACCGGGAGCTCCTCGGTCTCCGCTTCTATTCCGAGGCGACCAAGCGCACCCATCTGGCCGCGACGGAAGCCTGCCGCCGCGATCTCGCCGCGACCGGCGCCGAGCTCAGCGCGTATAATTCGACCGAGAGCGCCGCTGATTTCGCCGATCTCCGTAAGGTCCTGGGCTATGCCCAGTGGAACATCCTCGGCGTGTCCTACGGCACCGATCTCGCGCAAATGGTCATGCGCGATCATCCCGAAGGCATCCGCAGCGTCATCCTCGACTCGGTCGTGCCCGTCACCATCACGGTTCCGGACTATTGGCGGAACACGCGCGCTGGCTTCGGCAATCTCTTCCGAGCCTGCGCCGCGGAAGCCGCATGCAACGCGGCCCATCCCAATCTCGAAGAAACCTTCACCGGACTGGTCAACAAACTCGAGGCCGAGCCGCTGACGGCAACCGTCAAGGACCCGGCCACTGGCGAAAACGTCGATGTCGTGATCGATGGCGGCGCGCTCGTCGACTGGCTGCGCAACCAGAGCTACTCGTCACCATCGTTTCGCGGCGTGCCAGATCTGATCGGCGGCCTTGCCGCTGGCCGGCCCGAGGCGATCGAAGCCATTGCCAAGGATCGGGCTGGAAGGGCGCCGCCTTCCGCCCCGGAGACGCCCTCCGCCGGCTATGGCTTGGGATTCGGCGTCGTTTGCCGCGAGCAATATCCGTTCGCGACGCGCCGGGATCTCATCGCCGCCGGCCGGGAGGCGTTTCCGCGCTATCCGGCTTCGATACGGGAAGAGGCCGTTGGCACCTGGGCCTACATCAGCGATGACTGCCGCGACGTCTGGGACGTGCCCGCCGCTCCGGCGGCGGTGCGCCGGCTGCCCGCGAGCAGCATCCCGACGCTCCTGATCTCCGGCAGCTTCGACGCCATCACATCGCTCGACGGGGCCAAGGCCGTGGCGGCGGGCCCTGGCGAAGGCGACGACCGTCAGCATCCCGGGCGTTGGGCACTTCGTTGCCCCGGAGTCGGCTTGCGCGCAGGCGGTGATTGCCTCGTTCCTCGCCGATCCTAGTGCCCCCGACGCCTCTTGCGTCGGCACCTCGCCGCCGCCCAGCTTCACGCAGCAGGCCGCACCCTAAGAGCCTTGGAGCGAAGTGGGGGAGACCACGACACTGATAGTGGCGGTGCGCCGCGGCGCGCTCTTGCGCCTTGAGGCAGACAGCCCTCATTTGCGCTATTGGAAGCGTCGAAGGGGAGTTCCCATGCAGTTTGCCCGCCGTTTCGCCACCCTCGCCGGTCTCGCTCTGGCGCTCGCCGCCTTGGTCTGGATGCCTGCGCGGGCCGAAACGGCGACGACGGCAAACGACGCGCCCGCCAAGGTCATCGTCGGCGCCTACATCAACGACATTCAGGAGCTCGACTTCAAGACCAACAATTATTCCATCGATCTCTATGTCTGGTTTCGCTGGAAGGGCGGCGACGCCAACCCGTCGAAGACGATGGAGTTCATGAACCGCTTCGCCTCCGACGACAATCGCCGCGACGAGCTCTATGACGAGCCGCAAATCATGCCGGACGGCAGCCGCTACGACATCATCCGTTACCAAGGCCGCTTCTCGACCAAGTTCCCGCTGGAGAAATATCCCTTCGACAAGCAATACCTCACCGTCACCATGGAGGACACGCTGGCTGGTGCCGACGCGCAAATCTACGTGCCTGACGCCGAAGGCGGCGGCGTGACCATCAATCCCAACATCACGCTGCCTGGGTTCACCGTCGGCAAGCCGCAGGTCCGCGTCGTCTCCAAGCCTTACCCGACGAATTTCGGCGACCTGTCGGAGCCCGAGGCAACGGATTATTCGCGCCTCATGCTTTCGATCCCGGTGTCGCGTCCGGTGGTGGCGATGGCGATCAAGACCTTCGTGCCGATCGTGCTCATCGTCGTCTGCGCCGCGCTCGTGTTCTTCGTGCGGCCCCGTCATGTCGAGGCCCGGATCGGCTTGGGCATCACGGCTCTGCTCACCCTGGTCGCGCTCCAGATCACCTCGGGCGCGAGCCTTCCCGACGTCGGCTATCTGATGATGATCGACAAGATCTATCTCCTCGCATACGTCTTCATCATCATCGCGCTGGTGCGGATCGTCGCCACCTCGTGGGGGACGTCCGACGAAAAATCGGAACTGGCGATCGCGCGCACCGACCGGGTGTGGGTCACAGTGTTGATCGGACTGTATGCGGCGGCGAATGTGGCCGTGGCCTGGTCTGCTCTCGCCGCGTGAGCCGTCGGCTCAACGCTCTTCCGGCACGTCGAGCGCCATCGGCCACTGCGCCGCGACATATTCGCGAAACCAGACGCTGAAGCGCCTTGGCATCGCGGCGACGTCGGCCTCGACGTCCTCGATCCGCGCCCATTGATAGCCGTCGGCTTCGGCCGGGTTCGGCGCCACGGTACCGTCATAGAGCCCACGAAACACATGCACGATCTCGTGCTCGGTCAGGCCGTGGTCGAGCGCCGCGCGGTAGCGGATGGTGCCGAGAGTGGTGAGTGGGCAGGTGAAGCCCATCTCCTCTTCGAGACGGCGGCGCGCGGCGTCGGCGGTGTCTTCGCCCGGCCGCGGATGGCCGCAGCAGGCATTGGTCCACAACCCGCCGGAATGATATTTGCTCGCCTGGCGCTTTTGCAGCAGGAGCCGCTTGGCGCTGTCCCAGACGATGACCGAGAACGCCCGGTGCAAAGCGCCCGACTGATGCGCGTCGAGTTTCGGCGCTGTGCCGATGGCCTGATCGTCGTCGTCGACGAGCACCATCAGCTCCTGCTCGCCCTCGGTGCCGGTTTCCGTCATGCCTTGACCGGGCGGATGCCGAACACCGAAATCATGCCCTTGCCCTTGATGTCCAGGGGTCCGAGATCCTCGGCCTCGAAATGGGCCGAGACTTGATCCCAGATGCCCTTGGTCACGGCGACGGTACCTGGCTTCGACTTGTCCAGCATGCGCGCGGCGACATTGACGGTGTCGCCCCAGATGTCGAACTGGTAGCGCTCCTGTCCGACGACGCCGGCGACCACGGGTCCGGCATGGACGCCGACCCTGACCTCCCAGCCGAGATGGGCATCGATCAACGTCGAGGCCATGTCGAGGCCGCAGCGGATCGCGGCGCCGACCGGATCCTCGACCTCCTGCAAGAGGCCCCCGGCCGCCATGAAGCCGTCGCCGATGGTCTTGATCTTCTCCAGGCCGTGGCGCGCGGTGATGCGCTCGAAAATGACGAACAGGGCGTCGAGCCGCGACACCACCTCCTCGGGCTCATGCTTGTCGCAATAGGAGGTGAAGTTGGTGACGTCGCAGAACAGCACGGCGACGCCGTCGTGCCGCCTCGGGATCACCGTGCCGATGGCGCGGATTTCGTCGGCGGCCTTTTTCGGCAGCAAGGCATGCAGCAGCTCGTCGGCTTGATTGCGGGCCTCGCGCGCTTGCGCCAGCGCCGCTTGCAGCGCGAGCTGGGTCTTGACCCTGGCGAGCACCAGCGGCCCCGAGAACGGCTTGTGGATGTAGTCCACGGCGCCGACTTCGAAGCCGGCCTCCTCGTCCACGGCGTCGGTCTTCGCCGTGAGGAAGATCACCGGAATGTCGCGGGTGACCGGGTTGGCTTTCAGCTGGCGGCACACCTCGTAGCCGTCCATGCCCGGCATCATCACGTCGAGCAAAATCAGGTCGGGTTTGTCCGCGGCGCTTGCCAATACCAGCGCCTTTTCGCCATTGGTCGCGACCTTGGTGCGGTATGAGCCTTTGAGCACGCCAGAGATCACGCCGACATTGGTCGGGGTGTCGTCGACGATCAGCACGAGCTTGTTGTCGGAGTTCGGGGTCATTTGAGGTTCAGGGACAGCCGATCGGCGATGCTCGACAGGCAATTGAGCGCCGCCTCGAAGTTGAAGTCGC